>VYCM01000075.1 GCA_009843915.1 Acidimicrobiaceae bacterium
CTCGACGACGGCACGCCCTTCGGGTCCAAGGGCAAGCAGACCGTGCCCGCGGGCCAGCGGCTGATCCTCGAGCTCCCCGGTGGAGGCGGCTTCGGCGACCCGGGCCGGCGCGACCCGGCCGCGGCGGCCAACGATCTCGCCCAGGGCTACGTGTTCTGAGGGTGACTTGAACCACTCCTACGACGTAGTGATCGTCGGCGGGGCGATCATGGGCTCCTCGGTGGCGTTCTTCCTGTCCCGCAACCCCGACTTCGACGGCACGATCCTGGTGGTGGAGCGCGACCCGACGTACGAGTACAGCTCCACGTCGCGCACCAACAGCTGCATGCGCCAGCAGTTCTCCCGTGAGGTCAATATCCGCATCTCGCAGTTCGGGGCCGAGTTCGTGCGGGACTTCCGGGAATGGATGGACGACCCGGAGGCGCCCGAAGTGGCCGTCAACCACTTCGGCTACATGTACCTGGCCGCGGACGAGGCTGCTGCCGCTGTGCTGGAGGCCAACCAGCGGGTGCAGGCCTCCCTCGGCGCGGGCACCGTGATAATGACCGCCGCCGAGATCGCAACTGCCTACCCGTTCTACAACGTCGACGGCATCGTGTGCGGCAGCCACAACCCCGTCGACGAGGGCTGGTGGGACTCCGGGACGGTATTCGACTGGTGGCGCCGCCAGGCCCGCCGCCACGGCGTCGAGTACGTGACCGACGAGGTGGCGGACATCGACCGCGACGGAGACGTGGTGACCGGGGTGGAACTGGCCGCGGGGAGCCGCGTTAGTTGCGGCGCGCTGGTGAACGCCACCGGCCCGCGGGCGGCACGAACGGCGGCCATGGCCGGCCTGGAGCTGCCGGTGGAGCCCCGCAAGCGGTTCACCTGGATCTTCGAGGCGGCCGAGACGCTGGACCAGGACCTGCCCTTGACGATCGACCCCAGCGGGGTGCACGTGCGCAGCGACGGCCCGGCGTACATGGCCGGATGCCCGCCCGACGTCGACCCCCCGGTGGCCCACGATGACTTCGACATGGACCACGATATCTTCGAGGAGAAGGTGTGGCCCGTCCTGGCCAACCGGGTGCCAGCCTTCGAGCGCATCAAGGTCACCAGCCGCTGGGCCGGGCACTACGCCTACAACTACTTCGACCACAACGCGGTGGTCGGGCCCCACACCGAGGTGGGGAACTTCTTGTTCATCAACGGGTTCTCCGGCCACGGCATGCAGCAGTCGCCGGCGATGGGGCGGGCGGTGGCGGAACTGCTGTGCTACGGCGAGTACCGCACGCTCGACCTGTCGGAGCTCGGCTACGAACGCATCGCCCGGGGCGAGCCGTTCATCGAGACGGCCATCATCTAGCGCGGGGCCCGCAACTACCATGATCAGCGAGTGAGTGCATTCGTCGTGATCGCGGGGATGTCGGGAGCGGGCCGCAGCCACGCCGCCAACAACCTTGAGGACCTCGGCTGGTTCGTGATGGACAACCTGCCGCCGTCGCTCATTCCCAAGGTGGCGGAGCTGGCCGGAGCTCCCGGCGCGGGCATCGACCGTCTCGCTCTGGTGGTGGGCACCGGCCGCTACCACGACGAGATCGTGAGCACGATCGACGACCTGCGCTCCGGCATCTCCGAGATGCGGATCCTGTTCCTCGACGCCGCCACCGACGTGCTCGTCCGGCGGTACGAGTCCACCCGGCGCCGCCACCCGTTCGCGGAGGCCGGCGGGGCCTCCACGGCCACGCTGGCCGAGGCCATCGAGGCCGAGAGGGCGGCGCTGGAGCCGGTGCGGGCCACCGCCGACGTGGTCGTCGACACCTCCGATCTCAACATCCACCAACTGCGGGATCGCATGGCCGAGCTGTTCGGCGTCGGCGAGGGCCAGACCATGCGGATCACGGTCCTGTCGTTCGGCTACACGCACGGCATCCCCCTCGACGTGGACATCGTGATCGACTGCCGGTTCCTGCCCAACCCCCACTATGTGGACGAGCTGCGGCCCCTCAGCGGTCTCGACGCCCAGGTGGCCGGCTACGTGATGTCGCAGCCGGTGACGGAAGAGTTCCTCGAGCGCATGGAATCGCTGCTGGCTGTGCTGGTGCCCCAGTACGTGAACGAGGGCAAGTCGTACCTGACGGTGGCCTTCGGCTGCACCGGCGGGCGGCACCGCTCGGTGGCCGTCACCGAGCATTTCGCCGGGGTGCTGGGCGCCATGGGCCACGAGCCGGCGGTGGTGCACCGCGACATCGACAGATAGGCGCGGACATCCCCCCGGAGGCCGCCCGGCCCGGCCTAGCCTCTGCGCCATGAGCATTCGAGTGGGCATCAACGGCTTCGGCCGCATCGGACGCAACTTCTACCGGGCCGCGCGGAACCAGGGTGCGGACCTCGACGTGGTGGCGGTCAACGACCTCGGGTCGATCGACACCATGGCCCACCTGCTGAGCTACGACTCGGTCCACGGCCGCCTCGGTGACGACGTGTCGGTCGACGGGGACGTGCTGAGCGTGGGCGGCGACTCGCTGCGGGTCCTTTCGGTGCGCAACCCCGAGGAGTTGCCGTGGGGCGACCTCGGAGTGGACGTGGTGGTGGAGTCCACCGGCATCTTCACCAAGCGCGACGCCGCGGCCCGCCACCTCGACGGGGGTGCTCCCCGGGTGCTGGTCTCGGCGCCCTGCTCGGGGGCGGACGCCACCTTCGTGGTCGGCGTCAACGACGACCAGTTCGACCCGGAGGTGCACACCGTGGTGTCGAACGCGTCGTGCACCACCAACTGCTTCGTGCCCATGGTCAAGGTGCTCGACGACGCCTTCGGGGTCGATCGGGGCCTGATGACCACCGTCCACGCCTACACCGGCGATCAGGCCCTGGTGGACGGTCCCCATTCCGACCTGCGCCGGGCCCGCGGCGCCGCTGTGAACATCGTGCCGACCTCCACCGGCGCGGCCCGGGCCACCGGGCTGGTGCTGCAAGCGATGCAGGGACGCCTCGACGGGATCTCCCTCAGGGTGCCCATCCCCGACGGCTCCATCACCGACTTCACGGCCAGGCTGGCCGCCGAGCCCAGCGTCGACGCGATCAACCAGGCCTTCGCCGAGGCCGCCGCCGACGGTCCGCTGGCCGGTGTGCTCGACTACAGCGAGGCCCCACTGGTGTCGGCCGACATCGTCGGCTCGCCCGCATCCTGCACCTTCGACGCGGGGCTGACCATGGCCATGGGCGACCTGGTGAAGGTCAACGGCTGGTACGACAACGAGTGGGGCTACTCGAACCGGCTGGTGGACATGGCCAAGATCGTCGGCGCGGCCAACCTCTGAGCGGTCGCGCCGCCGTATCGCCCAGCCTGTGCTGCCCGTTCCCTGTCTGGAGGACCTGGGCGCGCTGGAGGGCCGCTCGGTACTGGTGCGGGTCGACTTCAACGTCCCGCTCACCAACGGCACGGAGATCGCCGACGACCTGCGCATCCGGGCTGCGCTTCCCACGCTGCGCTGGCTGCTGGCCCGCGGGGCGACCGTCACCGCCTGCACCCATCTGGGCCGCCCGAAGGGACGACCCGATCCCCGCTACTCGGTGCAGCCGGTCCGCCGGCGGCTGGAGGAGCTGGCCGCGGAGGTGGAGCTGCTCGAGAACCTGCGCTTCGAGCCGGGCGAGACCGCCAACGATCCGGGTCTCGCCGAGCGCCTGGTGGAGGGCCACGACGCCTACGTGAACGACGCCTTCGGGGCGTCGCACCGGGCTCATGCCTCCATCGTGGGCCCGCCCCGATGGCTGCCGTCGGCCGCGGGCCGGCTGCTGGCCCGGGAGGTGGAGGTGCTGGGCGGCCTGCGGGACGCGCCCCGGCGGCCGTTCGTGGCCGTGCTGGGCGGGGCCAAGGTGTCGGACAAGCTCGGCGTGATCGACGCGCTGCTGGAGATGGTGGACGCCCTGGTGATCGGTGGAGCCATGTGCTTCACGTTCCTGAAGGCCCGGGGCCATCGGGTGGGCGCCTCGCTGTGCGAGGAATCGATGGTGGACCACTGCCGGGAACTGCTTGACGGGCCTACTCCGATCCACCTGCCCTACGACCTCACCGCGCTGGGTCCCGGCGGCGTGCTGGGCGACCCCGCCGCGGGCGGCGACGTGCGCCAGGTGGGAGCGGACGTGCCTGACGGGTGGATGGGCGTGGACATCGGCCCCGGGAGCGCGGCCCAGTTCGGCGACGTGATCCACGAGGCCGGGAC
The DNA here is from genome assembly GCA_009843915.1 of Acidimicrobiaceae bacterium. GTDB lineage: Bacteria > Actinomycetota > Acidimicrobiia > Acidimicrobiales > Aldehydirespiratoraceae > Aldehydirespirator. Next base: position 4,206 of record VYCM01000075.1, read on the forward strand.
GGTGTTCTGGAACGGCCCGATGGGCGTGTTCGAGGATCCCCGCTTCGGAGGCGGCACCGGGGCGGTGGCCGCAGCCATGGCCGAGACCCGGGCCTTGACCGTGGTGGGCGGGGGCGACAGCGCGGCGGCAGCTCGACGCTTCGGGGTCGACCGAGACATGGACCACGTGTCCACCGGGGGCGGAGCGTCGCTGGAGCTGATCGAGAAGGGCGACCTGCCGGGGCTGGCGGCCCTGCGGCAAAGGAACGCAACAGGAAGCAACGCAGCGGGTGACGAAAGAGACAAGCAGGGAGGAGCCGATGCCACTTAGACGCAAGGCCTCGGGCCGCGACGGCGGACCGGCGGGAGGCCGCAGGCCGCTGATCAGCGGCAACTGGAAGATGAACCACAACCACTTCGAGGCGATCCAGACCATCCAGAAGCTGGCCTACGCACTCAACAGTGACGACTACCGCCATGTGGAGGTGTCGGTGCATCCGCCGTTCACCGATCTGCGCTCGGTGCAGACGGTTCTGCAGGCCGATGACATCCCGATCGCTCTGGGTGCCCAGGACTGCCATCCAGAGGACGCAGGCGCCTTCACCGGCGAGGTGTCGGCGGCCATGCTGGCCAAGCTGGACGTGTCGTATGTGATCGTGGGCCACAGCGAGCGCCGGGCGCTGTTCGGCGAGAGCGACGAGGTAGTCAACGCCAAGGCCCGGGCGGTGCTGCGCTACGGCATGGTGCCGATCGTGTGCGTGGGAGAGACCATCGAGCAGCGCCGGGCCGGACAGGCCCAAGACGTGGTGTCCGGCCAGCTGGCCGGCAGCCTCGACGGGCTCGACGCCGGGGTTGTGAGCAAGCTGGTGGTGGCCTACGAGCCGGTGTGGGCCATCGGCACCGGCGAGACGGCCACGCCGGCCGATGCCCAGGACATGTGTGCCCATGTGCGGGCGCAGGTGGCCGACGGATGGGGGAGGGCAGCCGCGGCCGATCTGCGGGTCCAGTACGGGGGTTCGGTCAAGCCGTCCAACGCCCCCGACCTCATGGAGCAGCCCGACATTGACGGCGCTCTCGTGGGCGGGGCCAGCCTCGACGCCACCGAGTTCGCCCGGATCGTCAACCACCGTCTGTACGCGGCATGAGCCTGGCCCCCCAGCGCGGCGTCGGAACCGATGATTGGTAGCCTCGCATCGTGATCTGGTTCGTCGCCCCGCTGCACGTGCTGTCCGCGCTGCTGCTGGTGTTCCTCGTGCTGCTTCACAGCGGCAAGGGCGGGGGCCTGTCGGACATGTTCGGCGGCGGGCTCGGCGCTCAGGCGGCCGGTTCCACGGTGGTGGAGCGCAACCTCGACCGGATCACCGTGGTCGCCGCACTGGTCTTCGCCTTCGCGTCGATCTCCTACGCCCTGATCATCTGAGCGCCACCAAAAAGCGGCCGTCGTCCGTCAGCTGACGATGAACACGGCGATGTAGGCGAAGTGGTTGGCGTTGCTGTCGTCGGCGTCCTCGTACACCTTGCGCAACGGGGCCTCCAGATCGCCGATGACGCCGTCGGCGGCGTAGTGCTCGAGACGAGCCCTGTAGCCGTTGGACTCGTAGATCGAGGCGTTGATGCCGATCACGCCGACGGAGCCGGGCCGGACCACGCGCACCAGCTCCGCCAGCGCGTCGGGCCCGAGATGCCCATGCGTGAACACGCCGGAACTGACCAAGCCCGAGTAGCTGTCGGTACCCAGGTCGATGGAGCCGGTGAGGTCGGCTTCCATGAGGCGGCGGTAGGAGGGTGCGCCATCCGGCCCTGTCATGGTGCCGGCCTTGGCCAGCATCTCGGGAGAGATGTCGATTCCGTCGACCGGCGAGATCCCGAGCCGGGACAGCTCCCACCCCAGGCGGCCCGTGCCGCATCCCGCGTCGAGCACCGGCTCGCCTTCCGCCGACGACCGTTCGGCGAAGATCTCGGCTACCTGCCGGGCGTAGATGTAGCGGTAGTCGTTGAGGAACTGCTCGTAGGTGGCCGCCCACTTCGCGTACAACTCCCGGTTGTCGTCGGGGCTCTTGACCGCGTACGCGGCTTTCAACAGCGCCGCCCGCTCGTCACCGGACGCCTGGGATGAATGCTCGCCGGTCACGGGCTTGACGCTACCGGCAGGCTTGTCACCTCTTGTGGAGCGCAGACATCGTTGCCGCGGCCGCGGCTAGGCCGATTGCGCGGAGTGGCGGGTCGCCCACTCGGCTAGCTGGCGCCGGACGCGGTCGACGTCCTCGCCGCTGACGGGCCGGGAGATCGAGACGTGGTCGTCGTCGGCCCTGACAATGAAGTCGAAGCGTCCAGCGTTGGCGAAGGCCTGGCCGTTGTTATCGCTCATGGTGTCTCCTTCGGTGGTCTGGGCGTGATGCGGCCGTGCTGCCGCTCGTAGCGGTCGATGTTGGCCGACATGGCCTGGACGATCCGGAACATGGCGCTGGTGGGGATCTTCATCCGGGCCACCACCAGCACGTCCTGGGCGTCGCCGTCCTGGATGGGGGATCGGTGCGAGGTGAAGTCGATCGTGAACTCATGGGGCGTGTTCCATACGAGCGCGCCGTTGGCGTACGTGCCGCCGGGAGGCACGGACTCATTGAACGTGACATTCATGACAGTGTCATCTGATGTCATGTATTTTAATGTATCACACTGCCAATCGAATGCAACCAGGCAAGGCTGAGGGATCCCGAAAGATCCCGTGTGCTCACAGACATTGGAATAGCGAGCGCTAGGTTTCGGTTCGCGAGTAGAGACTTCGGGGAGGTGACGGCTGGATGGCACTGACGACGCCCACGACCAGGGGCCAGGCCGTCACCCGCCAGAAGTGGCTGACGGGCACCACCATCGGCTGGAACGTCGTCGAGGGCGTGGTCGCCGTCACGGCCGGCATTGCCGCCGGCTCGGTCAGCCTGATCGGCTTCGGCCTCGACTCCGGCATCGAGGTGTCCGCCGCGGTGATCCTGGCGTGGCGGTTGGCCCAGGAGCGCCGCACCGGATGCAAGCAGGACGCCGACAAGCGGGCCCAGCGACTGATCGCGATGAGCTTCGCCGCGCTGGCCGTCTACGTGGGCGTCGAGTCGACGCGCGACCTGGTGCTGGCCCAACGTCCCGAGGAGTCGCCGGTCGGGATCGCCATCGCGGCCCTGTCCCTGGTCGTCATGCCGGTGCTGGCCCTAGCCAAGCGACGCCTCGCTCCCGTCATTGGGTCGCGAGCGGTCGAGGCCGAGGCCACCCAGACCGTGCTGTGCGCGCTCATGTCGGGCGGGCTGCTCCTCGGACTGGGCGCCAACGCGGCTCTGGGATGGTGGTGGGCAGACCCGCTTGCCGGGCTGTTCATCGCCTCGCTGGCCGCCTACGAGACGGTGAATGTGTGGCGGGCCGAGTCCCTTGAGCACACCTGCTGCGGCTGAGCTGGGCCCGTGGTGGCGGGCATGCCCCCCGGTAGCATCAGACGCCCACGTCGGAGTGGCGGAATTGGCAGACGCGCTAGCTTGAGGGGCTAGTGCCCAGATTGGGCGTGGGGGTTCAAGTCCCCCCTCCGACACCGCACGCAGAGCGTTGGCGCTTGACTCATTGCGCCTGGAACCTCATGGCGGTGTGTCCCCGACGTGGTCCGCCGACTCGCCGGCCTACCGGGAAGTCGGCAGCCTGCCACCACCAGCGTCGTAAATAAGAATGGAAATCATTATCATCTCGGCCATGGTTGATGAACGGGTTCCTGTGACGGTGCTGACGGGCTTTCTCGGTGCGGGCAAGACGACGTTGTTGAATCACATCCTCACCGAGCAGCACGGCAAGCGGATTGCGGTGATCGAAAACGAGTTCGGCGAGATCGGCATAGACGATGCCATCGTCCTCGATGCCGAGGAAGAGATCTTCGAGATGAACAATGGGTGCATCTGCTGCACCGTTCGAGGCGATCTGATCCGCATTCTCGGCAATCTGATGCGGCGCAAGGACCGTTTCGACCAGATCCTCATCGAGACGACAGGGCTGGCTGACCCTGCACCGGTGGCCCAGACGTTCTTCGTCGACGATGAGATGGCAGCCCAGTTGCGGCTCGACGCCATCGTCACGGTGGTTGACGCCAAGCACCTGGTTCCACATCTGGACGAAGAGAAGCCCGAAGGGGTCGAGAACGAGGCTGTCGAGCAACTGGCGTTCGCCGATCGGATCGTGCTCAACAAGATCGACCTCGCCGACACCGGCGAGCTAGACGATGTGGAGTCCCGCATCCGGCAGATCAACCCACTCGCGCCCATCATCCAGACCCAGCACGGAAAGGTCGACCTTGACACCATCCTCGAGGTCGGTGCGTTCTCGCTCGAGCGTGTGCTGGCCGATGATCCCGAGTTCCTCGACCCCGACGCCGAACATCAGCATGACCTCAGCGTGACGTCGGTTGGGATCGAAATCGATGGCGACCTAGATCTCGACCGGCTGAATGAATGGCTGGGCGATCTCCTGCGCACGAAGGGGACCGACATCTTCCGCTCGAAGGGCATCCTGTCGATCGCCGGCTGGGACGAGCGGTATGTGTTCCAGGGCGTCCACATGCTGCTCGAAGGCCAGGCCCTCGGGACTTGGCGCGACGGCGAGAAACGAGGCAACCGTCTGGTGTTCATCGGACGCAACCTCAACCGAGAATCACTGGAGGCCAGCTTCAGATCCTGCCTGGCATGACCGGCACCGGGACAACACCCGCCGCACAATGGCGGGTGGACCTGGACGACTACGTGCATGTCCTTGAGGTCTATTGCGACCGCGGTCAGGCGGTGGCCGGGTCCCTGGGTGGCGACGCCGTCCTGATCGACACCGACGACGGCTCGGCCACCGCGCTGGGACGGCATGAGATGGGAGTGTTGAGTGCTGCCTGGTCATCTGATGGCAGCCGCGTCGCAGTCGGGGGCCAGGACGGATGCACGCGGATCTATGACCGCACGGGCGCCGCTCAAGGCGCCGTTGCCGCGTCGGCCTGGGCGACGGCACTGGCCTGGTCGCCGACCGCACCCGTGCTTGCGATCGGCGCGGGCCGGCGCCTTCTCATCACCGACCAGGACGGTGCGCTTCTCCACGATTTCGACGATCAACCGTCGACGGTGACGGCGGTCGCCTGGTCGGTCGACGGCACCCGCGTCGGTGCAGCCGCATACGGCGGCATTGGTTGGCACGATGTCGTTGGACGACGGACCGGCCGTCGACGTCGCTTCGAGTGGAAAGGGTCGATGCTGTCGCTGGTGATGTCCCCCGACGGCGCATGGGCCTGCGCCGGCGCCCAGGACGGGATGGTACAGCTGTGGCGGCTCTGGAGTGGTCGAGACCTCTCGATGTCTGGCTACCCGTCCAAGATCGAGCGACTTCGGTTCCGCCACGACAGCCGATGGCTCGCGGTTGCGTGCCTTGACGAGCTCACCGTCTGGGATTTCGGCGGAAAGGGGCCCAGAGGCACCGCGCCGGCAGTTGCCGCCGGTCACGACAACCACATCGAGGATCTCGCTTGGGATCCATCAGGCAGGTCCGTCGTCACGGGGGGAGGAGAGGGCCGCACCATCGTGTGGGCCACCCCGACTCGTGCCGGTCAGGACCTGTCGCCGGTGGTCGAACTTGAGTCCGACGCGGCGACCAGTCGGCTCCGGTGGGTCAGCGAGGACAGCCTCCTGGTCGGGCGAGCCGACGGAAGCCTCGTCAAACTCGTCGGCGGCCTGCAGCCTGTGGTTCAGTGACCGACCCTCTCTCGATGAGCGGACACGGGAGGACCATCTGGGCAGGTTCGTCCGGCAGGTCATCGGTCAGCAAGTAGCTCACAGCCCAGTGCCCCATCGCGTAGTGGGGCAGCGCCATCGTCGTCAGCGGCGGCACGAGTTCGGCGGCGATGAGCCGTTGATCGTCGAATCCGATGAGCGAGAGATCCTCCGGGATCCGGAGACCACGGTCGCGGGCCGTCTGATAGACGCCCATCGCCGTCTGATCGTTGTAGCAGAAGATCGCAGTCGGAGGATCGTCCAGATCAAGGAGCTCGCCGACTGCGGCCCGCCCCCCGCTGGTCGAGGAAACACCGACAGCGACCAAGTCGTCGTCAATCGCAATCGCGTGCGCGTTGAGCGCGTCTCGGTAGCCCTTGAGACGCGCTGGCGGCGCGGCGCTCGGGTAGTCGGTCGTGACGAATCCGACCCGTCGGTGCCCGTATCCGATGAGATGATCTGTTGCGGCGAAAGCCGCACCGTGTTCGTCGGGGACTACGGAGGGCAGGGACTCGTCGGCGACGCGGGCATCCAGCAGGACGGCGCGGGTCTCCTTCAGCGCCGGAGGCGGCGACAGCACTCGATGGAACATCGCCGCGAGGACGATCCCGTCCACCTGTCGTTCGAGCAGTTGGTCGATCGCGGCAGACTCCAGTTCGGCGTGCTCGGGATGGTCGACAGCTCCGGTGTTGACAATCAGCAAGAGCCGTCCTGCTTCCCAGGCCGCATCCTGAGCCCCTTTGATCATCTCGTTGGCGAAGGGAGTGGTGGCGACATCGTCGGACACAAACCCGATGGTGTCGGTTCGATCGAGGCGCATCGCTCTGGCCAGGCGATTGGTGCGATACCCGACCTGGCGGATGGCCTCGTGGATGCGCTCCTGGGTGGCGACCGGGATCCCGCAATTCTCGGGATCGTTCAATACGAGTGAAACGGTGCTCTGAGAGACCCCAGCCAACCGGGCGACATCATGCATGGACGGTCGGCGCTGGCGCTTCGACGGCTCCCTGTCCCTTGCTGACGCGTTCGGCACAGATTCCGAGGGTACCGGGTCGCGCCCAATCTATGGTACGTATGAGCGTGTGGTTGACGGCGCCGGACCAGCGAAGCCGAGAGCGCGAGGACCCTTCAGATGGGGGATTGTGGCAACCGGCAACGTTGCCTCGGACATGGCAGCGGCGCTGGAGGCGGTCCCGGACGCGGAGGTCGTGGCTGTCGGCTCCGGCTCGGCGCGATCCGCGGAACGATTCGGCGACCGCTTTCGCATCGCGAGGCGCTACCCGCGGTACTCCGGGGTCGCGCAGGACCCAGAGGTGGAGATCGCCTACATCGCGACGCCCAATGACGCTCACCTCGACAACGTGTTGGAGTGTCTACGCGCCGGCAAACACGTTCTGTGTGAGAAGCCGCTCACGCTTGACGCCGCCCAGGCCGCCGAGTGCGTTCACCTAGCCCGTGAGAACGATCTGTTCCTCATGGAGGCGGTTTGGATGCGCTTCTTCCCAGCCTTCCGCCAGCTGCAGGCGTGGCTCGCCGATGGTGTGATCGGCGATATCCGGATGGTCCGAGCGGAAGCGTGCATCAACGTGCCGTTCGATCCGCGCCATCGCGTGTTCGACCCAGCTCGAGGGGGCGGAGCGCTGCTCGACCTCGGTGTGTACCCGCTCTCGCTCACCACGTCAGCTCTGGGCTTCCCTGCATCTGTAGAGGGCCGTGTCGAGGTCGGGCCGACCGGTGTCGACGAACTCACCACGATTGTTCTCCAGTACGAGTCCGGTGCCACGGCTCGGCTCACATGCGGCGTCCGAGTCTCGAGGCCGATCGAGGCGACGGTCGTCGGAACGCGGGGTTCCATCGTGATCCACGATCGCTTCCTCTCCCCAAGCCGGCTCACGGTGCACGAGTTCGGGCAGTCGCCTGAGACCGTCGACTTGCCCTACGAGGGGAACGGCTACGCCCACGAGGTGTACGAGGTGCACTCCTGTCTGCGGAGTGGCCGCACTGAGAGCCAACTGCTGCCCCTGGATGAGACGCTCGGCACGATGCGGCTGATGGACGAGATCCGGCGGTCCTGGCTGCCCAACTCGTAAGCGAAGGACCGCCGGAACGGTCGCTGCTGACAGGACCACTCCTGGAACCGCTTGCAGATCCTATTGGATCGTATTACTGTTACATATTAGGAAGTGGATCATCGGTGACTAGTCGCGGTTGATCCCGACGAGAGGGAAGGAAACCAACCCGATGAGAAAGCACCTGTTGCTGAAGCTGCTGGGACTGCTGGCAGTCCTCGCACTCGCGGCGAGCGCGTGCGGCGGGGACGACGACGCCGACGAGACCGGTTCTGCGACGGCAAGCGACTCCGCCGCCGAGCCGGCTGCTGAGCCCGATCCTGAGCCGGCCGCTGAGCCCGATCCTGAGCCCGCCGCCGACGCAGACGATGCCGCTGCTGAGCCCGCCGGCGAGGCAGTCACGGTGACCATGTGGTGGCATACCGGAACGCCGGAGGAGATGGAGGCCACCGACGCCGCCGTCGCCGCGTTCAACTCGTCCCGGACCGATATCCAGATCGACAAGACCGATATCCCCGGAGGGGCCTACACGGATCAGGTGAATGCCGCCGCGCTTGCCGGTGACCTGCCCTGCGTGCTCGATTTCGATGGACCCTTCGTCTACAACTTCGCGTGGTCGGACTACCTGGTTCCGATAGACGAGTTCGTGTCCGACGAGATGCGGGCCGACTTCCTCCCGTCGATCATCGATCAGGGGACCTACAACGGTGAGCTCTACAGCCTCGGCCAATTCGACTCCGGCCTCGGGATGTACGCCAACCGCGCCTACCTCGACGCCGCCGGGGTCCGCATCCCGACGTTCGAGGAGCCCTGGACTCTCGAGGAGTTCGAGGCCGGCCTAGCCGCGCTCGCTGAGCTTCCCGAGGTCGAGTTCCCGCTGGACCTGAAGATCAACTACGGACAGGGGGAGTGGTACACCTACGGTTTCGCGCCGATCCTCCAGTCCTTCGGCGGCGACCTCGTCGACCGCAGCGACTACCAGAGCGCATCGGGAGTCTTGGACGGCCCAGAGTCAGTGGAGGCAATGGAGACCTTCCAGAGCTGGTTCGAGAACGGGTGGGTGGACCCCGCCACCCCGGCCGACGACTCCTTCTATGGATCGAAGACCGCGGCTATCAGCTTCGTGGGTCACTGGATGTGGACGCCCCATTCCGAGGCGCTCGGCGACGATCTCCTGGTCCTGCCGATGCCGAACTTCGGGGGCGAGACGGTCACGGGGATGGGTTCCTGGAACTACGGGATCTCCAGCAACTGTGAGGATCCGGCAGCAGCCTTCGAGGTCCTCTCCCACCTCGTCTCCACCGAGGAGATCCTGCGAATGACCGCGGGCAATGGCGCGGTCCCAGCTCGGCTGTCCGCACTGGAGCAGTCCGATCTCTACAGCGCAGACGGTCCGCTGGCAATCTTCGCCCGGCAGCTGTCGGAGGGTCGAGCCGTGCCCCGGCCGATCTTCCCGGGCTACGCCACGGTGACGGAGGTGTTCGCCCAGGCGGTCGCCGACATCATCGCAGGCGCCGACGTCCAGTCGGAGCTGAGCGACGCGGCCTCGGCGATCGATCAGAACATCGAGGACAACAGCGGGTACCCGACCGGCTGACCTCCCCTCTGGCCTCGGCGAGCGACGGTTATCCCTCCCACCGTCGTTGGCACACGCAGGTCGGGTCCCTCCTGACGGGGGGACCCGACCGCAAGTCCTGATGAGTAACCGTTGGGGGGACTGGCCGTAACGTAGGCAGGGGGAGGACATGGCAGTCGCAGTAGAGCCAATGCCTCGCTACCGGCGTTCTGATCGACTACGACGGAGGGGCCGGGAGCTCCTCCAGGGATGGGGCTTTGCCGCCCCGGCGATCGTGCTGCTGGCGGTGTTTCTCGTGCTCCCGTTCATCCTGGCGATCTACTCGTCGTTCACGGATCAACGCCTGGTTCCGAACCCGAACCTACCGACCAAGTGGGTCGGCTTGCGGAACTACCGCCGGCTCTTCGCAGACGAAGGCTTCCGGTCCGGTCTCATCTTCAACGGCATCTTCGTCTTTGTAGTAGTACCGCTGCAGACCGCGTTCGCGCTGGGCCTGGCCGTCTTGGTCAATCAGAAGCTGAGGTTCAGGAACGCGTTCCGGACGATCTACTTCGCTCCGGTGGCCGTCACGATGGTGGTCGTTGCCGTCATGTGGACGTCGTTCTTCAATCCGTCTGCGGGTCTGGTCAACACCGTTCTAGACACCATCTCGTTCGGCTTCCTCACCCCTGAACGGTTCGGCTTCCTGAATTGGGCCCTCGACCGTCATGGCGCCCGCGCAGCCATCATCATCCTGTCCATCTGGCAGGGCGTGGGATTCCAGATGGTGATCTACCTCGCGGGCCTCCAGTCGATCCCGGACAGCCTGTACGAGGCAGCCCGGATAGACGGGGCGAACCCGTGGCAGCAATTCCGGCATGTCACGATCCCGCAGCTGCGGAACACCACGATCTTCGTGGTGCTGTCAACGACGATCCTGGCGTTCGCGCTCTTCGACCAGGTCGAGATCATGACCCAGGGCGGTCCGCAGGACGCCACCCAGACCATGATCCTCCGCCTCCTCACCTTCGGGTTCCGCCAGGGTCAGGTCGGACTGGGCGCCGCGCTCGGTGTCTTCTACTTCGTCCTCGTGGTCGTCGTCGCCTTCACTCAACGCCGATTGCTCAAGGAAGAACGGGCGGTGGCGTGATGGCGGTCACGGCTGCAGTCGGGCACGTTACCGAAGGCGTCGAGGTGCGCCGGCGCTCGTGGTGGCGGCGCCGCCAGCGTCCGCTCACCTACCTAGTCATGGTCCTGTTGGCAATCTTCTTCATCTTCCCGGTTGTCGCGATGGTGGTGCTCTCGCTGCAACCAAACGAGACCCAGGTCATCGCCGACCAGGACTCGATCTGGGCGTTCTTCCCTCGTGCCGTGTCGCTGCAGAACTACGAGGACATCTTCGGTCGCGACGGAGTCGGTCGCGCCGTCTTCAACAGCGCGCTGATCACCGTCGTGACCGTGGGTTTGGGCCTCGTGGTCAACAGCATGTGCGCCTACGGCCTTGCCCGGCTCCAGTGGATCGGCCGCGACGTCGTCATCGGCCTCGTGGTGGCGCTGATGATCGTGCCCTTCCAGTCGGTCTCGGTTCCGCTCCTGCTGATTGTGAACCGGCTCGGGTGGCTCGACACGTATCACGTACAGATAATCCCGTTCGTGGCGAACCCGTTCTTCATTTTCCTCTTCTACCAGGCGTTTGTCGGGTTGCCGAAGGAGATCGAGGAGGCAGCCCTCATCGACGGCGCAGGACGCTGGACCATCTACCGGCGCATCGTCGCGCCACTGTCACGACCCACGTTCGCCACCGTTGGCATTCTTCAGGCACTGTTCGTCTGGGGCTCCTTCTTCTGGCCGTTAATGGTCACCCGCGGCCCCGACGTGCGCCCGCTGCCGGTGGCCATGCAGGTGCTGTTCTCCGACCCCAACGTGCCGCTCGGTGACGTGTTCGCGTTCGCGGCCGTCATGACCCTTCCGGTCCTCGCTCTCTATCTCGGCTTCCAGAAGTGGTTCGTGCAGTCCGTTGCATCCCAGGGCTTGAAGGGGTGAGAGCCCGCGAGGACGTTGACGCGTTCCCCCGGCCCCGGTGGCACCTCACACCGCCATCGGGGTGGATGAACGATCCCAACGGCCCCATCCGTCTCAACGGCCGCTATCACCTCTACTACCAGCACAACCCGGACGCGCCGATCTGGGGAAACCTCCACTGGGGCCACGCGAGCTCCGCCGATCTCCTCCATTGGCGTCACGAGCCGATCGCCCTCAGGCCTGACGAGAAGGGCCTGATGTTCACGGGCTCGGTCGTTCACGACACCGACGGCACGGCGGGGTTCGGCGAGGGAGCGCTCGTGGCAGTGTTCACCCAGCATCTCGAAGGGCTCGAACGCCAGAGCTTGGCTTGGAGTCTCGACGGAGGCCAGACATGGACGCCGTACCAGGACAACCCCGTACTCGAGGCGCCGCCCGGCTGTAGGGACTTCCGCGACCCGAAGGTCATCGCCCACGGAGCCGGCTGGCTGATGGTGCTGGCCGTGGGCTCAGAGCTCTGGTGGTACCGGAGCCAGGATCTCCGCGGTTGGGAGTTCGCCACCAAGATGACGCCGCCCGTCCCATCCCCGCAGTCGATCATCGAAGTCCCGGATCTCGTGCGGGTCCCCGTCGAAGGGACCGGGACAGATGTCTGGACGCTCATCTACAGCGTCGAGCCCCCGCGCGGCACGGCGAGCCACCCGCGGCACGTCCATTGGCTCCCGGGCACCCTGTGCGATACCGGCTTTGCCGCGACACCCACCCGAGGCGGGGATGTGGTCGATGCCGGGCCCGTCTACTACGCGTCCCTCACCTGGGATCTCAGCAGCGCCGGAGAGCCAATCGCCATCGGTTGGATGGACGAACGAGTCGCGCCGGACGGCGACGCGCCGCGGCCCTGGTGCGGCCGCCAGTCGATTCCCCGCCGGCTCAGCCTCGTTCAACGAGAAGACTCCCTCGTGCTGCGGCAGCGTCCCGTGCTCCCTGACTGGACTCCGTCCGCCCGTGTGGCCATCAACGCAGGATCAACCGAGTCCGTAGCACTTGCACACGCGACATTCGCCGCGAGGGTGACGGCGGGCGGAGCGGGCGATCGAATTCGAGCTGCCCGCCTGCGACTCGATTCCGAGCCTGCGAACACGAACTCGACCAGTGTCAGCTTGGGACCCACGGCTCTCGAGGTCAGAAGTTCAGACGTCGGGGTGCGGCGCGAGCGTGTGGACGCCGATGCTGGCGACCTCATGCTGATCTCCGACTACGGCTCGCTCGAGGTCTTCGCCGACGCAGGACTCGGAGTCGCCTCGATACTGACACCTGTCGCCGGATCGACCGGACGCATGGAGGTCGAGAACGACGGCCCGGATCCGGTCGTGGTCGAGATCATGTTCGCAACCGACGACGCGGGAGACTGGCAGCCGTGAGCGCCCGCCTCCGCGTTGTCGTCGACCCGCACTTCCGTGCCATGGACGAGATCTTCACTTCGGCTGATCGGGCGACACTGCACGAACTGGTCGATGTCGTCTGGGGTCTCGATCGACCGATGCCACGAGCCGACTTCCTCAGGGAGGTGGCAGACGCTGACGCCGTGGTGTTCGGCAGGTGGCGGTACGGCGCGGAGGCACTGGACGCCACGACTCCTCGGTTGCGCGCGCTGCTGGAGGTCGCCGGTGGCCACGAACACGCCGACCTCGACTACGACAGATGCCTCGACCGCGGCATCGCCGTCGGGTCATGCGCACCGGCCTTCGGGCCCACCGTCTCGGAGATGGCATTGGCCCTCGCATTGAGCTCGATGCGCGGCGTGACCCAGGCAGATCGGCTCATGCGTAGGGGGTCGGAACAGTGGCTCCACGACGGCAACGAGGGCAACACTTCGCTACACGGCGCCTCGGTGGGTTTCGTGGGTTGCGGCCGGATCTCGGTGCACTTGCAGCAACTGCTCGAACCCTTCCGGGTGAAGGTACTCGGCTATGACCCTCCGATCTCAGACGAAGTCCTCCTCTCGCGGGGGATCGTTCCAGCCTCGCTCGAGACGATCATGGCGGACGCACGGGTGGTTTTCGTCCTCGCCGCGCCGACAGCCAGCAACCACGGGCTCATCAGCAGGCGGCTGCTGCGCATCCTCACTCCGGACCAGACCCTGGTGCTTCTCAGCCGAGCTCGTCTCGTCGACTTCGAAGCGCTCGTCGAACTGGTCGCCCAGCGTCGATTTCGAGCTGCCATCGATGTGTACCCCGACGAGCCGCTGGACCCGAGCCATCCAGTTCGAGCCCTCGACTGGGCCGTCCTCGCGCCGCATCTTGCCGGGGCCATGCCTGCAGCACTTCTTGAGATCGGACGCATGGTCGTGGTGGACCTGCAGGCACTTGCGCAGGGCCGCCGGCCGACTGCCATGCAGTATCTGACTCCGGAGAACCGTGCCGGTCTGGTCCAAGAGAGCACCGTTCACCGCAACCTGGGCGGCTCCACGGAGACGCCCGCGACCCCGCGATCTGCGGATCTTGGGTTCACGGAGTTGCAAAAATAAGACTCATTCTCATTATAGTGCTGCGCACCGTTCGCAATATTGAAGGAGCGCAGCCGTGCGACGAGGAACGAGAGTTCAGGGCCATCCCTGCCCGGTCTCCGCCAGATCATTCCGGAACCGCAGTCTGAAGCTAATCGCGGTGGTGGCCGTGGCGGTTCTGGGAGCAGCGGCCTGCTCGGGAGACCCCGCGCCCGAGCCGCCGGGCGTAGGCGCTGAGACCCCGACGATCCTGGCCACCACCAGCATCTGGGCCGACGTGGTTGCCAATGTGGCATGTGCCGGGCTGGCCGTGGTGGAAACGATCATCCCAGTCGGCAGCGATCCGCACGGCTACGAGCCCTCGCTCCAGGACACCGAGCGCATGACCAACGCCTCGCTCATAGTGGCCAACGGCCTGACGCTGGAGGGGCGCCTGCAGGACACTCTCGAAACGGTGGCGGAGTCCGGCACTGTGGTGTTTGAGTTTGCCGCGAGAATGGACCCAATCCCGTTCGAGGACGCACACGACGACCACGACGACGAAGGCCACGACGACCACGACGAC
>VYCM01000119.1:0-9672 GCA_009843915.1 Acidimicrobiaceae bacterium
CCCAGACCACGGTGGTGTTCGTGACCCACGACATCGGCGAGGCGCTGTTCCTGTCCGACCGGGTGATGGTCATGTCGGCCCGTCCCGGGGGCGTGCAGGACGTGATCGACGTGGACTTGGAGCGGCCCCGCACCTTCGAGCAGGTCGAGGCGGACGAGAGGTTCTGGTCGCTGCGCCAGCGGATCCGGGAGCAGCTCGAATGAGCCCGGAGGGTGCGCCGTGAGGCGCTTCTGGCGGGCGGCCCGCTCGGAGAAGTGGCTCGGTCGGGTGCTCGTGCTGGTGTCGGCCGTCGTGCTGGTCGTGGTGTGGCACCTGTGGGCGAGGACCAATTCCCCGCTGATCCTCCCAGAGCCGGGGCCGGTGCTCGACCGCTTGATCGACTACGTGACCTCGGGCCGGGCCAACCCGCACATCTGGATCACTGTCCAGGAGATCGTGCTCGGGTTCGCGCTGGGCGGTGTCGCCGGGATCGGGCTGGGCACTCTGGCCTCGGAGTTCGGGATCGCCCGACGGGTCATCATGCCCTACGTCATCGTCACCCAGGCCCTGCCCAAGTTCGCGCTCGCTCCGATCCTGGTGATCTGGTTCGGGTTCGGGATGACTCCCAAGGTGATCATCGCGGCGCTGATCGCCTTCTTCCCACTGCTGGAGAACACCTACCTCGGCCTCACGACGGCTCCGGCAGAGATGCTGGAGCTGTTTAGGGCACTGCGGGCCGGACGCTGGACGACCCTGACCAAGTGCAAGGCCCTCCACGCCGTTCCCGCCGTGTTCAGCGGTCTGCGAGTGGCGCTCATGCTGGCGCTGGTGGGCGCAGTGGTGGCCGAGTACGTCGGGGCCAACAAGGGTCTCGGCGCCCTGATCATCGTGTCGCAGGGCACTCTCGACACCGAGTTGATGTTCGTGGCCTTCGTGCAGTTGACCGTGCTCGGCCTGGTCCTCGACAAGATCCACGGCCTCGTGTACCAGCTGGTGATGCGCCGGCTGTACGGCTCGGTGGGCGCCGAGATGCGGGCCGCGGGAGTGTCGGTGTGAGAGACGCGGACAGCCCAGCACTCCCGGGAGGCCGGATCAGCTGATGGACTTCGGTTGGCGGGTGCCGTCCTACGCCGGGCCTGAGACCTCCGCGGCATCGGCGCGGACTCTGGTGCCGTACTTCGCCAAGGTAGAGGAGGCCGGGTTCTCGGCGTTGTGGGTGATCGACCACCTGCTCGTAGCCCCGAACGTGTACTCGGTGGCCTGGCAGGATCCGATGATCACGCTGTCGGTGGCCGCGGGCGTGACCGAGCGGATCCGTCTGGGCACGGCCATCCTGTGCGCGCCGTTCCGCCATCCCACCATCATCGCCAAGGAGGTCGCCAGCCTCGACAGCCTCTCGGGCGGAGGTCGGGTGATCCTGGGGATCGGCACCGGCCACGACGACATGGAGTTCGCGTCGGTGGGAATTTCCCGGCGCGAGCGGGGACGGCGCACCGACGAGGCCCTCGAGCTCATCAACCTGCTGCTTAGCCGCGACGAGGTCAGCTTTCGCGGCTCGCACTACAGCGTGGCCGACGGGACGACCCTGTACCCGCGGCCCGCCCAACCCATCCCGGTCTGGATCGGCGGCGGCTCCCAGGTGCATGTCGTGGACAATGTCGACACTCCGAACATGGCGCCGGCGGTGCTGGCACGAATCGGTCGCCACGACGGTTGGATCTGCCGGTCCAGCGGCACCAGCCCGCAGATCGTCGCCGACGACATCGCATCGGTGCGCAACTACCTGGGCGCCAGACGGGACATGAGCACCTTCACGATGTCGCACGCCCAGTGGCTTCACATCGTCGACTCGGCCGACCGCGAGAGGGTGATCGCCGAGCAACTCGCCGCCTACCGCACCGTCATGGATGTCAAGCGCTCCGACGAGGACCTGCAGAACGCCTACCTGTTCGGCACCATCGATGAGATGACCGACCGCATCCGGGCCCTGTCCGGTGCCGGAATCGACCACCTGATCATCAATCCGCTGACAGATGACCCCGCGCAGATCGACCTGTTCGCCAACAAGATCATGGCCAACCTGTAGCCGGCGCCGACCCCTGAACGGCCACTGGGCTGCGCAACGCCTGGCTCCAACGCACGACCCCGGGAGATCAACAATGCAACTTGTACTGCACAACGTCGGCGAGGTTCTCACCGGCGTGCTCGAGGAGCCCACGTTGGAGGCGGACACCATCGTCGTCGACGACGGCCGCATAGTGGCGTTCGACTCCGGCGCGGCCAGCACCGCCGACACTGTGATCGACTGCAAGGGCATGACAGTCGCCCCCGGCCTCGTCGACACCCATATGCATCCCACTCTCGGCGACTACGCGCCCAAACAGCAGTCGGTCGGGTATCTGGAGCGCATGATGCACGGGGCGGTCACCCGGGCCATCTCGGCGGGTGAAGTCCACGCCCCGGGCCGGTCCGGAGCCGAGTCGGCGCTCGGCATCGCTCTCGGAGCGTTCCACTCCTTCGAGCGCCACCGTCCCGCGGGCATCAAGGTGCACGGGGGAGCGATGCTGCTGGAGAAGGACACCGACTTCTCCCACATCGACCGGGCCTACGAAGCGGGCATGAGGATCATCGGCGAGATCGGCGTCGGCTCGCTCAAGGACCCGGTGCGCGCCGGGGAACTGTCGACGCACGCCCGTCGGCTCGGGATGACGGTCCACATGCACTGCGGCTGCACCTCCGACCGGGGTCCCGGAGGCGACGAGCATCCCTACTTCTCAGCCGAGGACGTCCTGACGGCGGTTCCGTCCATCGCGTCGCACGCCAACACGTTCGCCTCCCTGTCCGACGACGACATCGACATGCTCTGCAGCGACGACGGTCCGCCGTTCGTCGAGGTGGTTCAGGCCGGCGGCACCAAGCCGATGCTGCGAGTGGTGGAGGGACTGGCCGACCGGGGTGAACTCGATCGGCTGCTGATCGGCACCGACACGCCCACCGGCTACGGCGTCACGTCGCTGGGCATCCTCAAGACCATCGGCGACATCTGCTCGCTGGCCGGGGTCGCACCGGCGACGGCGTGGGCCGTCGCGTCGGGCCAGGCTGCCAAGGCCTTCGGCTCCGACGGCAACGTGATCGCTCCGGGGGCCGTGGCCGACATCGTCGTGATGGACACATCCCTTGGCTCGGTGTGCGACTCGGCGGTCGAGGCCATCGGGGCTGGGGAATTCCCCGGCGTAGCCGTGGTGATCACCGACGGCGTTGTGCGGGTGCGGGGTTCGCTGTGCACCCTGCGGTCTCGCCGGGTGGCCGACATCGAGAACTGATCCGGCGTTCCCTCAGCTGGAGCTGTCGCCGCGAACCGCTCCGGTGGCGAGCAGGGCTTCGATCTCGGCCAGGCTGCGGCCCAGCGAGCGCAGGATCTCCTGGCTGTGCTGCCCGAGGCGGGGCGCCATGCCCTGCGGGGCCCAAGCGGTGGCTGAGAAGTCGACCGGAGTGGCCACCATCGTCGACGTGCCTGGCCCGTCGGGCACCTCCACCAATCCGCCGGCCGCGGCGAACTGGGGGTCGGCCAGCAGGTCGTCGGGCGACTGGATGGGCGCCCAGAACAACTCGGGCTCAGCGTCGAAGATCTCGGCCCATTCGTCGAGAGACTTGGTGGCGAAGATCTCGTCGAGCTCGACGACAAGACCGGCTGCGTTGTGGCGACGCCCGCGGGCTGTTGCGTAGCGCTCGTCCTGGAGCCATTCGGGGCGCCCGACCGCTCGAACGAGCGGCGCCCAGTGACGGTCCGGCTCCAGACCCACGAGCCAGAATCGGCGGCCGTCACCGGCGGTGTAGTTGTTCATGGCCGGGTTGCCCATGTTGTCGCGCCGTCCGATCTGCAGGGTGAGCCCCCAGCCGAGGGTGATCGACAGGTCGAAGCTGATGGTGTAGGCGCCCTGCCGCAACAACGAGGTGCCGACCACCTGGCCCTCGCCGGTGCGCCCTCTGGCCAGCAGGGCCGCGCAGACTCCGGCCGCGGTGGCCAACCCGGTGCTGTGGTCGCCCATGCCGCCCCGCTGGAACGGCGGATCCCCGCCCTCGACGGTGAGCAGGTGGGCGATGCCCGAGCGGGCCCAGAACCCGGCCACGTCGAAGGCACCGCTACCGGCCTCGGCGCCCTCCATCCCGTAGCCGGTGATGGCGGCGTAGACGAGCCGACGATGGCGGGCGGTCACCGACGCATGGTCCAGGCCGAGACGGTCCAGCCCGCCGAGGCGGACGTTGGTGACGAACACGTCGGCCTGGGCGAGAAGATCCTCCATCACGGCCCGCCCGTCGTCGGTGGTCAGGTCGAGGGCGATGCTGCGCTTGCCCCGGTTGTCCATCTCGAACACCGGATTGGAGGGCATGTCCCCGCCGAGCATGTACTGGAACATCCGGCCCGGGTCTCCGCCGATTGGCTCCACCTTGACCACGTCGGCGCCCCAGTCGGCCAGGATGCCCCCCGCCGCCGGTCCGGCCACCCATACGCCGAGCTCGACGACCCGGATCCCTTCCAGCGGCCCCGCCATCGGGGCAGAACGGTAGCGTGCTGAGGTCATGGAACTGCGAGCGGGAGCGTCCCGAGGGCCGCTGGACGGCGTCGTCGTGGCCGACTTCTCCCGGGTCCTGGCCGGCCCCCTGGCCGCCATGATGCTGGGCGACCTCGGTGCCGAGGTGATCAAGATCGAGCGCCCCGGCCTCGGTGACGACACCCGCTCGTGGGGCCCGCCCTTCGCTGAGGACGGCTCGGCCACCTACTACCTGTCGGTGAACCGCAACAAGCGCAGCGTGACCCTCGACCTCACCGACGAGGAGCAGCGCGCCCAGGCTCGCGCCCTTGCCGTGTCCGCCGACGTGGTGGTCGAGAACTTCCGGGCCGGCACCATGGAGCGCTTCGGCCTCGACTACGAGTCTCTGCGAGCCGACAACCCCGGCCTGGTCTTCTGCCGGGTGAGCGCCTTCGGCCCCGAGGGCGGCCGCGATCTTCCGGGCTACGACTTCATCGTGCAGGCCGCCAGCGGCTTCATGAGCATCACCGGCGAAGCCGAGGGCACGCCCACCAAGACCGGCGTGGCCATAGTCGACGTGGTCACCGGCCTGTACGCCACGGTGGGCATTGTCGCCGCTCTGGCCGAACGAGAGACCAGCGGTGTCGGCCAGTTCATCGAGGTGAACCTGCTGTCGTCGGCGCTGGCCGCGCTGATCAACCAGTCATCCGCTTTCGTGAGCGGCGGGGTCGTGCCGGGCCGGATGGGGAACCTCCATCCGAGCATCACCCCATACGAGACGTTCGCCACGGCCACGGACCCCATTGCCATCGCGGCCACCAACGAGCGCCAGTTCTCGGGCCTGTGCAAGTCGCTGGACGCACCCCATCTCCTTGCCGATGAGCGCTGGTCGACCAACACGACCCGGGTCGAGCACCGTGAGGCCCTGGCCGCTGAACTGGAGTCCATCCTGCGGCACCAGCCCTGCGACCACTGGGTCGAGCGCCTGACCGAGCACGGCATCCCGTGCAGTCCGGTGAACTCGATCGACGCCGCCTTCGCTCTGGCTGCAGAACTCGGTCTCAACCCCGTGCGCCACATCCCCAGCAGCGACGGACGGCAGCAGGCCACGGTCGCCAACCCCATTACGTTCTCGCGGACCCCCACGTCTCATCGACTGGCACCGCCCGACCTCGGTGCCGACACCGCGGACGTGCTCGAGAGGCTCAGATCCCCGAAGGAGCTGCCATGACCGGAGTCGACGCCGAAATGCGAGACGCAGTCTTCGGCCAGATTGAAGCCGACCGGGAACTGCTGGCCGACACCTGCCTGGAGCTGGGCAACACCTTCGCGCCCTGCGGCCACGAGCAGCCTGTGGCCGACGCGGTGAGCGCCTGGTACGACCGTCACGGCATCGCCGCCCGCCAGCAGCAGATCCTGCCCGATCGCTCGAACGTGGTGGCCGTGCTGCCGGGGTCGAGGCCGGGGGCGCGGAGCCTGATCTTCAACGCGCATCTCGACACCGAGATCAGCGGCCCGGACCACGCCAACCTCATGGAGTCGAGCGACCCCAACCTGGTGGGCGCCTGGCGGGAGGGCGACCGCATCTTCGGCCACACCGTGCTCAACGACCGGGGCTGCATGTCGGTATTCATGGTGATGGCCAAGGCGCTGACGGACGCCGGGGCCGGCCTGGGCGGCGACGTGATCCTGACGTCGGTGGTGGGCGAGACCGGCATGGCGCCCGTCGACGAGTACCAGGGCCTCAGCTACGAGGGCAAGGGGTTCGGCAGCCGCCACCTGGTCGACCACGGCGTACGGGCCGACTACGCCCTGGTGGCCGAGACCACCGCCTGGTCGAAGTCGTGGATCGAGTGCGGCGCGGTGTACCTCAAGATCACGCTCCGGGGTCGCAACATGTACACGCCCCGGCTCATCCGTGAGCCGGACCTGCCCGACCATCCCAACGCCATCGTCAAGGGAGCGGTCGTGGCCAGCGTCCTGGAGGCATGGGGCATCGACTACGAGGAACGCAACTCCTACGTCTCGGAGCTGGGGGAGGTGCGTCCCAAGGCCCAGGTGGGCGCCATCAGGGGCGGCGTGCCGTACCGGCCCAACCGGTCCTCTCCCGTGTGCAAGCTCTACATGGACGTGCGCACACCTCCCGGGGCCGACCAGGACGCGGTGGTCGAAGAGGTTCGGGCCGTGGTCGGCTCCGTGGACCCGGCTGCCGAGGTTGAGTGCTACATGGCCAAGGCGGGGCGGGTCGGCACCGGCGTCGAGCCGTTGAGCAGCGCGGTCGAGAAGGCCTACGGCGAGATCGTCGGGGGCGCCACGCCGCCTCCGCAGGTGGCCCACACCTCCATGTGGCGCGACACCAACATCTTCAATGCGGTCGGGATCCCGTCCCTGACCTTCGGGCCGCCCCGCGGTTCGGCCGCGGTGCAGGGCACCGGCCACTTCGAGCTCGACGACCTGGTGGCCGGGGCCAAGGTCTACGCCGCGGTGGCCATGGACCTCTGCGCCTGAGGGCTGCCTTAGATCCGCCGGGCGGTGGCGGCGTCGAACCCGGCTGAGTACTCCACCGGCGAGTCCTCCCGGACCCATGCGCCGCCGATTCGCAGGTCGAGCTGGGACCGGTCCACGGGTATCCGAAGCTCGGTGCTCTCACCGGCGTCCAGGCGAACCTTGGCGAAGCCGACCAGGCGCCTGGGCGGGCGCTCGTAGGTCGAGCCGGGCACGCTTCCGTAGACCTGCACGACCGCCGAGCCTGGACGGTCGCCGGTGTTGGTGACGGCCACCACCACCTCGTCGTCTGCCGTCTCGGCCTCGCCCAGATCGAAGCTGGTGTAGCCCAGGCCGTGGCCGAAGGGCAGACGGGCGTCGGTGCCATTGGCGTCCAGGTGCCACTGCCCGTGCAGCAGGCCGTAGACGGCCGTCTCGGCGTCACGGTCGAAATCGACGAGGTCGGACTCCTCGTGCGGGATAGCGAAGGGGAGCCGGCCGCCGGGCTCGGCATGGCCGAACAGGACGTCGGCCAGGGCGTGGCCGCCCTCCGAGCCCGGGTACCACACCATGAGCGCGGCGTCGACCGTGTCGAGCCATGGCATAACCACCGCGCTGCCCGCCATCACCGCCACAACCACCCGGTCACAGACCGCGGCCACATCGGCGATGAGTTGCTCGTCCTCGGGATGCAGGCGCAGCGAGGCCCGGTCGCCGCCCTTGGAAGTGCCGGCTACCGCTCCGCCGTCACCGAAGCCGGCCAGCATCGCCTCGATCTGGGTCGGGTCGGTGCAGCCGAGCTCGGGATGGTCGATGGGCGGGGCCAGCTTCAAGAACACCGTGCCGCCGTCATCCATGTACTCGCCCTCGTCTTGGCGGGTGTAACCCACGACCACCACCGCGAGGTCGGCATCGGCGGCGATCGATGCGTCGTGGTCGCTGTGGACGACGCGCACGCCCGTGTCGCCGAGGGCGGACTCGAAGCCGGCGAGCAGGGTCACCGGGTCGGGGGTGTGGAGCACGTCGCTGGAGCCGCCGTCGCCGAGGTTGGGCACTGCAGCCAGTGGGCCGATCACGGCCAGCTTCGACAGCCCGGCTGCGTCGACGGGCAGGCAGCCGTCGTTGCGGAGCAGCACCATGGACTCCACCGCGGCCCGGCGGGCCAGCGCCCGGTGTTCGGCGCAGCCCACAACCGAGCGCTCCGGGGCGTCGGCGAACACCCGGGCGAAGCGCAGGAAGGTTGCGATCGTCTCCGACATCCGTGCGTCCACGTCCGCGACGTCGAGCTCGCCGGAGGCCACGGCATCACCAAGCACCGGGTCCCGCTGCTGGCGGAAGGGCATCTCGATGTTGCAGCCGGCCCGGACAGACTCCACCGGATCGCGCAGCCCCATGATGAAGTCGGTGATGACCAGGCCGTCCCAGCCCCACTCGTCTCGCAGGATCCCGGTCAGCAGCGGGTAGCTGTCGCCGCACCAATGGCCGTTGAGGGAGTTGTAGGCGCTCATCACCGCGGCCACGCCCTCGGTGGCCACCAGCTTGAAGTGGGGCAGGTACACCTCGTGCAGGGCCCTCTCGTCGGCGACGACGTCCACCTTGAAGCGGGCGTTCTCCATGGAGTTGCAGGCGAAGTGCTTCATGCACGCCATCACGTGACGCTGCAGGCCGCGAGTGAGCGCGGCGGCCATCACGCCCAGATGGCAGGGGTCCTCGCCGTAGGTCTCCTGGGCCCGGCCCCAGGCGGGGTGGCGCAACAGGTTCATGCACACCGCGCCGGTGAAGGTGGCGCCTGAAGCTCTCAATTCGGCCCCGATGGCCTCACCTATGCGCTCCTCCAGGGCCGGATCGAACGAAGCTCCCCGGGCCATCGACACCGGGAACGTGGTGGCCGGACCGATCACGCACCCTCGGGGCCCGTCGGCGAAGTTGAGCCCGGGTATCCCCAGCCGATCGACGCGGGCTGCCGGCCATCCGTGAGCGTGGTAGCCGCCGGTGGTCAGGTCGATGATTCCCGGCCAGAAGGGCTGCTCGCCGTCGAGGCAGCCCAGCTTCTCCTCCAGGGTCATCAAGGCCACGAGGGCGTCGGCCTCAGCCCTGGCGCCGGCCCCCTGTGTCACCCGCGCGGCAGCATCATCGAACGCAGTCACAAGGTGAGACTAGGTGCACCGGTCGTAGGCGACTCTTGGTCGCACTCGATCTAGTGGGTCTGGTTGACAATTACAACAATAGAATGAGATACTACTACAAGTGGAACCGATCGTGAGCGTTCTCCTGAGCGGGGCAGGGTCGCTGGGTGTAGCGATGTTGGTCGCTGTAGTCGCAGGCGCGTACAAGCGTCGGGGCGAGCCACTAGTTCAATCACTCTTCATGGAGTACTTCACCAGATCGTCGAAGCCGCTGCATGACAAACTGGAGGAGCTTGAGGAACAAGTCAAAGGACAGTCCGAAGCGATCAGTGAACTCGGGCAGGACATCTCCACGGTGCGCAGCGGGTTTCGCACGCAGACCGGGGCGATTGGTGAGTTGCAGGGCGAGGTCTCAGCCTTATGCACTGGCTTTGGGGAGCAGTCCGAGGCGATTGGTGGGATCCGGACCGGTGTCGTGGCTCTGGATGAGAACGTCGGGGAGCAGTCCGAGGCGATTGGTGGGATCCGGACCGGTGTCGTGGCTCTGGATA
>VYCM01000119.1:9772-18468 GCA_009843915.1 Acidimicrobiaceae bacterium
GGGGAGCAGTCCGAGGCGATTGGTGGGATCCGGACCGGTGTCGTGGCTCTGGATAAGAGAGTCGGGCGGCAGTCCGAGACGATTGAGAGTGTCCAGCAGATCGTTAGGGGCGTCAAGGCACAAGGCGCCGCAACGGACGGGAAAGTGGATGTTCTGGGCGCGAAGGTAGATGATCTGGACACGAAGGTAGGGGATCTCATTTCTCTGGAGCTTGGGGTCGGAGACGCGCATCAGCCCTTTCGGGCGAAGTATGGCAAGCCCCGAGGAGAGGTAAGTCCCGAGGATGGGTAACCGGTCAGACCGGTGTTGCTCCCTTGAGTCCTTAGTGTCACCGGATTGAGTTTCGGCTGTTCCCCTGTCTGGTAGCGAAGGCGCGGCCGCGGAGAGTGGTTGGCAGCGTCAGGGGCGGAAACGCTCGGCGACTACGTTGAATGGGAGGCTAGGTGCGCTGGTCGAAGGCGACCTTGATCGCGCCTGAAGCGGCCTGGTCGGCGAGCACGTCGAACGCGCCTCGCCAATCCTCGAGCGGGCGGAGGTGGGTGAGCATCGGGGTGAGGTCCACACGGCCGTCGAGCACGAGGTCGAGGTAGTGGGCGATGGCGTGCTGGCGGCGGCCCTCGACGGTCTCGATCCCGAAGGCGTTGGAGCCCACCCAGGAGATCTCCTTGAAGTACAGCGGGGTCCACTCCCACGGCGTGGGGCCGTGCACACCCGACTTGACGATGGTGCCCCGGGCCGTGAGAAGGCGGCAGGACACCTCCAGGGTGTCGCGGTGCGAGACGGTGTCGTAGACGACGTCGATCCCGCCCGGGAAGGCCATGGGCAGACCGTGGGCGCCGCGGAGCACCCCGCCTGACCAAGCGGCCGCCTCCTCGATCAGGGCTTCGACCGGCGCGTGGGCGAACACCTGGTGGGCGCCGAGAGCTCGTGCCAGGCTGGCCTGGGCTTTGAAGCGGGCCACCACGCCGATCTCGACGTCGGGGTGCAGGACTCGCAGAGCGGCAACCGCGGCCGAGCCGAGCGCTCCGGCGCCGTACACCAGCACGCGCCCACTGGGTGGGGGAGGGTGGCGCACCACGGAGTGCAACGACACCGAGAAGGGGTCGGCCAGCACCGCCGCCTCATCGCTTACCGCGTCGGGAACCGGGAACAGCATCGAGTCGTGGGCCGGCATGAGTGTGGCGAACCCGCCGGTGGCGTCCGCCGATGTGCCCGAGTGGATGCCCGGCGCGATCGGGGGAGCAAGGAAGTTCCAGCACAGCGACAGGTCACCGGCCTCGCAGGCAGGACACACCGGCGACACGCCCCGGGGTCCGCACGACAACCATGGATTGAGCACCATTCGCTGGCCGATGTCCAGTCCCTCGGCCTCCGGCCCGAGCGCGGCCACCTCGGCTACCACCTCGTGGCCCAGCACCTGCGGGAACGACACGAAGTCGATCATCGGGTTGATGGTGCTTTCGGGGTCGTCCTCGCTGAAGTCGAAGAACACCTGCTTGGAATCGCTGCCGCAGATGCCGGTCAGCAGGGGCCGGCAAACCACCCAGTCCGGCAGCAGGAACCCCGGGTCGGGCAACTCCTGTAGCGCCATCGGAGTCGCCGCCAGTGCCCGTTGCAACCGGTTGGCCCCGACCGGCGCCTCCACCCGCTCAGGCTCCACCCCGAACACCAAAGCCCGCACAATCCCGACAGTAACCCCAGTCTGAGTCCGCAGTGCTGCCTAGGCTCCGGCCGTGACCATCGTGGCGATCGACCATGTGCAGTTGGCCATGCCCGCTGGTGGCGAAGCAGCTGCACAAGCCTTCTACGAGGGCCTGCTAGGCCTACGACGCGTGCCCAAGCCGCCCCATCTGGAGCGACGAGGTGGTTGCTGGTTTGAGAATGGCGGCGCCAAGGTCCACCTCGGTGTTGACGCGGAGTTCCGCCCGGCTCGCAAGGCCCATCCCGCCCTGGTCGTCGAGGGCTTGGACCACCTCGCCGCACGCTTTGAGTCGGCGGGGGTGCCCGTCCGTCACGAACCGCTCGACGGGCACCGCCGGGTCTATGTCGATGACCCGTTCGGCAACCGCATCGAACTGCTGGAACCCTTCGGGTAGGGCGGATGCCGCAGACTAGAGGATCGGCGAGGGCTACTTTGTCTTGTGTCGGGCGTGATGCCGCCCTGGGGAAGGTGTAGGTGGATGCCGGACGACTCAGAAGACCTGGTCCAAGCGATCGTTGCATGGTCTCGTGGACGACCACAGTGGGAACAACAGGCCCTTGGCAAGCTGGCGCGCGGTGAATCCATCGGCGACGACGAGATCCGTGCTTTTGCCGATGTCGCAGAGCATGAGGCAGGCGGGTCTCCTATGGGCGTGGACTCGCTGGAACCCGCTGACTTCGCGGGAGGTGCGGACGGGCAAGAGCCCGTGCGACTGGTGGCCATCGCTGACCCCAAGTCGGTGAATGCCCTTACGTGGAGTGACGGCTTGGCGTTCGCACCGAATGGGATCACCTTGGTCTACGGCGAGAACGGAAGCGGCAAGTCGGGCTACGCCCGGATTCTCAAGAAGGTCACGCGGTCACGCCACAGCACGGATGTGCTTACAAATGTATTTGAAGCGCCTTCCGAGCAGTCGGCCCGGCTAATGGTGTCGCTCGGCTCTGATGAAGCGGAGTTGACCTGGCCTTCCGACCATCCCGACTTTCTGTCGCGGGTGAGCTTCTACGATCGCGACTGCGCCACGCGGTACATCTCAACCGAGACAGAGGTGGCGTACCGACCAGGCGCGATTGCACTTCTGGATGACTTAGTCGGGCTCGCAGGAATGGTCCGGAGTCAGCTGGAAGCACGTCAACCGGACCGATCGAACGACTCGATGGACCTTCCAGTGCTGCCGCCAGGGTCCCCAGCGGCTGAGTTTGTGGCGTCGCTCTCTGCCGACACGACTGCGCTCCAAATCGACTTGGCTTCGGAGGTACCTGCTGATGTCGACGAGCGGCTGGCTGCACTACGCGGACGAATCGTCAATCTCGAGTCTGACAACCCAGACAAGAAGCGGATGGCTCTCGCGCAAGTGCTCGGGGCTTTGACGGAGTTGGCGGATCACATTGCTCGAACCCGCGAGACGCTGTCAGACACGAGAACCGCCGACATTCGGGAGGCGATGTCAGCTGCCGTCGCTGCACGCGAGGCCGCAGACGCGGCCGGCGCGGCACAGTTCGCGGCCGAGCCCATCAGAGGCGTGGGTAGCACATCGTGGACGATCCTGTGGGACGCGGCGCGGCGTTTCAGCGAAGAAGAGGCCTATCCCGGGCATTCCTTCCCGGTTCTTGAGAACGAAGGTGAACCGGGTCGATGCGTACTGTGTCACCAGCAACTGGCCGATCATGCCGCTGCGCGACTCAGCGCATTCGATGACTATGTCGCGGCTCATTCGGAGCGGACCGCGGGTCGGACTCGAGATGCGTTTGAACGGCTCGCGGCTGTGCCACGTAGCTACGAAGTCCTCGGTACCGAAGTCCGGTTACTTCTCCAGAGGGTCGAAGGGGTTAGCGAGTCAGCTCACGCTGAGTTGAACTCCGTACTTCAGAGCCTGGAAGATCGTCGCTTACGGCTCGTTGAGGCGGTCGACTCTGGCTTAATCGAGATCGAACCCCTACCTCCCCGGATCGACTTCGTCGCGACAAGATCGCTGACGGATGAGTTAAGCAGACAACTTGTGGATCTCGATGTCGGTGATTCACAAACCCAGCTAGCCGATCTGCGCCGCGAGGAGGCCGAGATCCGGGGCCGACAGAGCCTCCGCAGTTCCCGTCCGGCTATCGAGAACCGGATCTCTGATCTGAAGAGAGCCCATTTGATCAGCGAGGCGATCCGTCTGACGGACACACGCGGAATAACACGCAGGGCGGCAGACCTCACTCGTTCCCATGTGAGTGACGTCCTGAAGCACCGATTCAGTCAGGAGGCGCTGCTGCTCGATCTGCGCCGGGTCCGGTTGGCTGACGCCGGTGGTGGACTCGGGAACCTGAAGCATCAAGCACGGCTTGTGGACGCCGTGCAGCGTGCTCCGCTCCATGCCGTCTTGAGCGAGGGGGAGCAGACCGCTTTGGGCCTCGCTGGCTTCTTGACGGAGGTGGAGAGCGACTCAACTTGCTCGGCCGTCGTTTTTGACGACCCGGTGACGTCGCTCGATCACGTTCGTCGCGAGCGAGTTGCCCGACGCATCGTTGAACTCGCTAGCCGTCGACAGGTGGTCATATTCACTCATGATGTTGCTTTTGTTGTCGACCTAAAGCGGGCTGCAGAGGCTGTCTCCGTTGAAGTCGTTGAGCGGTGGGTCACCAAGTTTCAAGCACATGTGGGCCGTGTGTCCGACGGAGGCCCTTGGGACAGTCGAATGGTCGGCCAGCGGATTGATGACCTGAATCGTCGACTCGCCGACGTAAGGCGGGTCTGTTCCGAGGGCGACCCTGAAGCCTGTCAGGAGGCGGTTAGATCCTGGTACCAGGACCTTCGCCTAGTGTGGGAGCGGGCACTGGAGGAGGTCGTACTCGGACCAGTTCAAGTCAGGGGGCGGCTTGAGTTGCGGGCGTCGAACCTGAAGGTCCTTGTTCGCTTCAACGAAACCGACGATCAGGAGTTCCAGACAGCCTTCACGCGTTGTGGCGACCGCGGCAGCCACGACCGGAGTTCTGAACTCAACCGGCCGCTACCCTCCATGCCGGAGCTTGAGGAAGACCTTGAGTCCCTGAGGCGCTGGCACCAACGGGTCCGACGATACATGAGCTAGCTGTCTGGTCTGAGAAGCGCATACGCGGCCCGTTCCCGTCCCGGCGTGATCGTCACAGAGATCGCAGGAACCTCGAAGCCGCCAGTGGAGTTCGCTCTTGCCGAGAGCCCGAGGGAGGAGCAACGCTCCGGCGTTCGAACGCGCCATCCACCCCTGACCGATTGAACTGATGGCGGGTCATTTGAGGTCTTCGAAACGCTCAAAGAAGCCTAAGTTGACGACAGGGCTGAGAGCGATGCCGATCTCTTCTTGTAAACACAGATCGGCGAGTTTCTCGCCGTCGATCAGGTCGATAGTTGGGTGCCTGCCGATGGCGGCCTGTCTTGCCGGTTCTGAGAAGCGCCCCGTGGTGGCCAGCACTCCGCGTTCGGCACCGGCCGCGTTAGCGTCGCTTTGGAACAGTGCCACGGTCTCTCTGCCGACAGTCTTGGAGGGTTCGTAGCGTTTCGCCTGAACAGCGACGGTCGTGGTCAGAACGCTGCCAATCGGTGCCGTGCCAATTCCATCGATCCCTTCATCGCCAGTTCCGCCCACGCGTCTGAGTTCCATGCCTTGAGAGCGAAGCAGATAGAGCACAAAGTGTTCGAAGGCATCTGGTGTCAATTCGTGCAATCGGCTGAGCAGGATCTCACGCCACGTGTCGTCTTCATCGACTTCGGGCTCCGGTGCCTCGTGTGAAGTTGAGACAGGGGCGTCGCCCTTCGGCTTCTTCCTCCGTGCTTGCCGCACGGCCGAGTCAAGTGCTCGAAGTCGTTCTTCTGCATCCGTTGTGCTTAGAGCTCCTATTTCCCGGCCCAAGTCGGTTACTAGGAAGAGGCCGCGGCGTGGGCTTTCTAGTGCGCCGCCGAGCTTGCAGTAGCTGCGTGCCCAAGCAAGGCGATCAAGGAGGATTGACTGTTGTCGTCCCTCATAAGTGATGCTTAGCATCTCTTCGGAAAAGCCTTCCGCTTCAATTGCTGTGGCTGAGATTTCCCTGCTGGTCCCAGAACCCCCCAGAGCGTGCACGGCCTGAAGGACTGGGAGCATCAGTTCGCTGTACGTAGGGAGTTCCGCACTCATGTGCGAACCCTAGCCTCGGTGGCCTGTTTGCCAGGGGTCGTCGGGAGGCCTGACATAGGAGATGCGAGGGGTTAGCGGAAGAAGCTGGTGACATACTGGCCGATTGCTGCGACTGCTTCGTTGCGGAGCCGGGCTACGGCCTCGTTGTTGTCCGGATCTGCCAGGAACGATGCGTAGGCGTGGGGTCCGTCGTGGCTGGCGTCAGCGAAGCGTGCAGCGAGGAGAACGATGGCCTCGGCCACTTGGGGGTGCCCGGCGACCGGACTGTCAGCGCTAGCGCGGCCGGCGGCGGTGGGGCCGCCGGGATAGTTGGCGATTGTGAAGACGAGGTCGTAGGCGTCCTTGTTCTCATGGCGGTCTTGGAACGCGAGAATCTTCAGGACCGTATAGGTGAGTATCCCGGCGACGCGCACGGTCACCGTAGAGCGGCCGCCGTCGTCGAGCCGGTCCCCTTCGATGGTGCGTTCGATGTAGTCCCGCGTGGCGAGTTGTGCGCCTCGGACGTTGAACGCACCGACACTTGAGCCGGTGCCCTCTCTCGGGCGGAAAATGGCCCCAGAGGCGACTTGGTCGGTCTCGCAGAGGAACTCGACGTAGATCCTGGCGCCATCGACGGTGCGGGACCAACGGAAACTTGGCTCCATCTGCCTGAAGCCTGCGTTCTTGAGATTGTTGTGGAGAGTGCGGTAGGTCTCCGGGACTTCGTCGCCGAGGGCTAGCCCGATAATCAGGTCGACATCCGTAGTGCCGACATGGGCTCTGGCCCCATCGGGAAGTTGGCCGACGAGGTAGCGCGGTGCGAGGCCGCCGGCGAGGTAGATGCGGTCGCTCCAAGGTCCAACATCGCCGAGGAGTGTGAGAAGTACCCGTTCACAAAGGTCCGTTACGTACCGGTCGTAGTCGGTGTGGTGGTCGCGCATCAGAACCCAATGACCTCTCGTCGGAAGTGATCCGCTTGCTCAACCCCGCGACGCTTGTCGCGTTGGAGGTCGGCATAGAGCCGGAACCGGTTGACGATGAAGAGGCCCCCGAACTGTTGGCGAAAGGCGAGGGGTGCGTCAGTTCTGGCTTGTAGGACCGTGACGTTGTGACCCTCGGTGACCGGGGTCAGCGACGCGTGGTCGAAGAACTCTTGGCAGTCTGTCGCTGCGGCGGCCCACACTTCGGTAACGGTGATCGCGGTCACGAAGGGCGCGATGATGCTTGCGGCGGCGGCGCCGGTCAGCGCATAGTCAATGCGCGCGTCGCTGAGGCTCTCACCTAATTGGTTGATGACCTGCCGTGGCGTCTGAGCTAGCAGGTAGCCGCGAGTGCGGACCGGCTTGTCGACGTTCTCCTCGGCCCATAGATCCAACAGCGCGGCGGGATCCGTTACGTGGCGCGTCCGGCGGGGGCCGGCACCGATAGTGCTAATGATGCCTTCCGCCTCGAGGCGTGCCAGCACGCGGTGAACGAGGCCGCTCGAAACGGCGGTCTGTTCCTCGAGGTCATTGATCCTCCAGGCCCTCTTGGGGTCTAGCAGTAGCGCTTGGGCAACCAGGCCGGCTTTGCCCGAGAGGCGGCTCGGTGCAGGGGCGCGGGTCGGCCGGCCGGCGCCCGCGATGCGAACGAACAGCCCTGGCAGTTCAAGCTGTGCGTTGCCCAGCCCGTCGATGAGCGCGATGCCGTGATCCGAGAGGATCCGCCGAGCGTCTGCCGTGGTTTCGGCAGCGATGAGCATCAGTGGAAGTTCAGGGCGGTGTCGGGAGGTATGGACGAGGTGCCAAGCGGTCGCGGCGTTGGCACGCGACTTGAACTCGATAGCGACAGGTGCCTCGGTCCCCGCGAACATCACTAGGGCATCAACGCCACGGTTGAGCCCATTTGGTGCCACGATGACACCAAGACCTGGGATGGCTCGCAGGATCCGCAGGGCCTCGGCTCCGATTCTGGGGTCCATCTTCATTAAAAACTGCTTATTCATAACAACTGTGAAGATAGCAAAAACTGTGAAGTTTCGCAACTCCGCTCCGTGCTAGCGGAAGTCGCGGCTGGGGAGGGTTGCCGGCAACGACAGGTAAGCCAGGTGCTCGGCTATGACATTGACCGCGCCCTCGTGGCGCTCCAGGCGGCCCCGCACCATCAGCGCACGCGACGTCAGGACGGTCTTGCGGAATCGGGCCTGGCAGCCCTTCGACACGATCACGTTCACGAAGCCGGTCTCGTCCTCGAGGTTGATGAACATGGTGCCCCCGGCGGTCATGGGGCGCTGGCGGTGCGACACCGTGCCGGCAACCTTCACCCGCCCGACCGGGCAGGTCAGCAGGTCCGCGGCGGTCACCACGCCGGCGGCGTCCAGCTCTGACCGGTGGAAGCGGGTGGGATGCCCGTCGGGGGCCACGCCAGTGGTCCACAGGTCGGCCGCCGACTGCTCCTGGGGCGACATGGGCCGCAGCTCCGGCACCCTCGTCCCGGTGACCGCGCCGGGCAGACGGCTGGCACCCGACTGCGCCGCCGCGCCGGCTGCCCACAGGGCCTCGCGCCGGTCCAAACCCAGCGAGTCGAACGCCCCGGCCGCGGTCAGCGCCTCCAGCACCGGCAGGTCCAGCGGCCGCTCCAGCGACATGGCCCGGACCAAGTGCTCCATCGAGTCATACGGGGCGCCGGCGGCTATGTCATCAGCCAGCTCCGGGCCCACGCCCCGCACCGACGACAGGCCCAGGCGCACCGCCACCCCGCCCGTGGACTCCTCACAGGTCTCCAGCACAGCTGCGCCGGCCGACCGGTTCACGTCGGGGCCGAGCACTGCCACGCCGTGGCGGCGGGCATCCTGGCACAGCGAGTGGGGCGAGTAGAAGCCCATCGGCTGGGCGTTGAGCAGCG
>VYCM01000120.1 GCA_009843915.1 Acidimicrobiaceae bacterium
GAGTGCAGGTACTTGGCCCGCTCCTTGAGCAGCTTGCGGCGCATCTCGTCCAGGAACTTCTGGTTGAAGCGCGGCTTGGCCGCCTTCTTGGAGCCGGACCCCGCTGATTTCGTGCTCTTGGACTTGGCCATGTCGCCGCCCTCACGGGCCGCTAGGCCCCGGCCCCCTCGTCGTGATCGAAGAAGGCAGCCATGGCGGCGTCCTTGTCGGGCAACGTCGCATCGCTGCTGACGACCTGCCGCAGTTGTTCGATGAACTCGTCGTCCTCCTCAGCATCCATGTCGAAGAGTTCCGGGCTGTCAACTCCGAAGGGCATGGTCGCCGGCCCGGCCGCGGCGGCCTCGTCGCCGTTGTGGGCATCGTCCGGTTCGCTGTGGGAGGCTCCGTTGCCGCCGGACGAGGACTGCAAGCGGACCACATCCGGTTGGGTGTGGTCCTTCTCCGGTGCCTCGCGGTCGTCCGGTAGGTCGTGCCCGACCTCGTCGTGCTCTTCGTCCCACTCGACCACCGGCACCTCGGGCACGCTGTCGGTGTCTACTGCGTCCGAGGCCGGGACAACCGCCAGGGCATCGCCAAGCTCCTGGGCGGCCGCCTCCTCGGCAGGCAGGAACTCGAGCGCGGGCCCTCCCGGCGGTTCGGGATCGGCTGCGTCATCAGGATCGGTACCGGCCTCCTCGGCTTGATCGTCGTCGGCAGCCTCCGGCTGGTCGGCCCGATCCTCGGAAGCTTCGAGGCGCTCGACCGCGTCACCGTCGGCACCGTCTGCCGGCTCGAACTTCTCAACGAAGGACTGGAACGAGACCGCGAGGCTGCGGAGCATGTCCCGCTCGTTGTCGAGCCTGGCCTGGATCTCGGCCACGATCGACTCCAAGTCGCTCCTTGTCGTCTCGAGATCCCGTAGCTCCTCCTGGGCGTGCTCCCGTTCGGAGGCCAGTTCGGTCGCCGCCGTCCGCTTCGCTTCGGCGATGATGACCTGGCCGTTCTCCTCGGACTCCGACAGCATCCGGGCGGCGCGCTCCTCCGCGGAGCGCAGGCGCTCGTTAGCCGCCGTCTCGGCTTCGGAGACGGTCTTGGCGGCGCGCTCCTTGGCGGAATCGGTTATCGATTGCGCTTCCGATCGTGCTTCCGAAACGGCCGAGTCGGCGGTGCGCTGCGCCAGGACGAGCGTACGCAGCAGCGTCTCGCGGATCTCGGTGACTCCCTCATCGTTGCCGTCCTGGGATTCGTACTGGTCCAGGCGATGCTCGAGTTCTGCGATCCGATCTCTGGCCTGAGCTGCCACGCGGCTGACCGTCTTGACGTAGTTGTCCACCTCTTCGTAGTCGTAGCCGCGCATCCGCTCGCGAAACTTGACCTCGGCGGCGAGGTCGCTGAGTGCGTTCATGCGGGCGATGATGCCACGGGCACCTTCTCGGATGGTGGATGCCCAGGGCCCGAGCGGCCCGTGAGCTGCTAGCAGATTCCTAACGCCCTGAGCATCCTCTGGAGAAAGAAGATCCCGAAGATCACGATCACCGGTGAGAAGTCGAGCGCCAAGCCCCCGAACCGGGCCGCGGGCAGCATGCGGCGCACCGGCTTCATGACCGGGTCGGTCACCGTGTAGAGGAAGCCGGCCATGGTAGCCATCGCGCCATGAGGGTTGAGCGGGAACCAGCTCAGCAGGACGCGACCGAAGATCGCGAGCGCATAGAGCTGCAGAAGCAGGCAGAGAATCCAGAGCACTTATTTTCCGCTCCTGTTCGCTTCGCTCACGGGCCGCTCCGGCCCTGGGGCTATTGGCTGCGCTTGCGACGGGCGGTACCCCGTGACACCTCCACATCGGCAGGGGTCAGCAGGTACACCTGGTCGGCGACACGGTCCATCTTGCCGCCCATGGCGTAACAGAGGCCGCTGGAGAAGTCGACCAGGCGCCGCCGCAGGTCCCGGTCGACCGCTTGAAGGTTCACGATCACGGGCTGGCCCGACTTGAACCGGTCCCCGATCTCCTGAGCGTCGTTGAACGCGTCGGGCGAGACGGCGTGGGGCTTCATCGCTTTGGAGGGCATCGAGTGCACGACTCGAACCGAACTGTCGGCGTCAGGATCGTCCATCTGCCCTCCGTCCTCGGCCGATGCCAGGTTGATGGGTCGCACGGTCCGGCCCATCACGGCACCGTCCGGGGCCGGACCCGACGCCACCGATACTCCCGGCCCCGCGACTGCCTCGGCTCCGGCCGGATAGCGGCCCGGTACCGCAACCGAGGGTTGGGACGAGCGGATCGGGTCTTCGTAGCTCTCGTAGTGCTCGTCGGGCCCGAGCCCGAGGTAGATCATCGCCTTCTTCAGCATCGACATCGTCGCTCCTTGAGCAGACTGTAGCGCGTCGCGCCCGTCATCGATTCCTCGTCGTGCGTGTCATTCTGGCACGCCGCGAATGCCGCGGCGGGGACGTTCGCCGAAGAGGCTCCTCCCGATTCGCACCATGGTCGCGCCCTCGGCCACGGCAACCTCAAGATCGTCGGTCATGCCCATCGAGCAGTGCGCGAGGCCCAGGGAGTCGACCATGCTGCGCAGTGCCCTGAAGTTGCTCCGAGCCTCTTCGGGTGGCCCGAGCGGGCCGATGCCCATCAAGCCCACCAAGTTCAGCCCGGCCTCGGCGACTATCGAGGCCAGCTGCTCGGTCTCGGGGAGCGGGCAGCCCCCCTTGGTCGCCTCGCCGGAGATGTTCACCTGGATCATGACGTCCGCGCCCGGGGCGCGGCGGCCGATCTCGCTCGCCAGCTCGGGCCGGTCGAGCGTCTGCCACACGTCGACACAGCCGGCCAGCATCTTGACCTTGTTGCGTTGGATCCGTCCGACGAAATGGACCCGGGGCTTGGGCGCCGCGGTCACCTCGGCCAGCTTGGCCACGCACTCCTGGGCGTAGTTCTCGCCGATGTCGCCGATCCCGCATGCGGACGCGGCGTCGATTGCCCATGAGCCGAGCGCCTTCGTGACCGCGATCACGGTGACGTCCTGGGTGCCCGCACTGGCGATGCGCTCCCTGAGAGCTTCGTAGCGCTCACCGATTGCGGCTGCGAGCTCTGGCGGGGCGCTCATGCGTGCTCCAGCCGGACGGTGGTCGCTTGCCGGGCGAGCTCGCCGCGAACCCTGTGGGAGAAGAAGGACTCGTGGGCCGTGTCGAATCCGAGGTCCTCCATGTCGCTCACCCCGGCCGTGCTCAGCGCGCCCCGCACCGCCGCGGCGAGATCGAGGGCGGGCGTGCCCCAGGAGGTGACACCGCCGACGTCGCGGCGGGCTGCGCCGGTCACCGCGGCCAGTTCCGCCGGGCCGAACTCATACGCCGAGGGTCTGATCAGCGGTCCCACGACCGCTCGGAGACCGGTTCCGTCCGAACAGGCCGGCAGGTTGCGCATGACCCGGACCACTTCGGTGAGGACACCGGCCACGATGCCCCGCCAGCCTGCGTGGGCTACACCCACCGCGCCGTCGCCCACCACCACGACGGGCGCGCAATCGGCCGTGTGCAGGGCGAGGACAGCCGCAGGCATTTCGGTCACCGCCCCGTCGGCCACGGATCCCGCACCGCCGCCCGGCTCGGTCACGGCTACGACCCCGGCACCGTGAACCTGCCTGAGCCACGTCCACTGCCCGCCCATCAACCCTTGGCGCCTGCGTTCGAGGCGGCTGCGATGGTCCGGGCTCAAGTCTCCGTTGAGGTCGCAGCGAAAGTCGCCGTCCGATCTCTGGGAGCAGCGGATTCTGGCGACCAGACCCTCACCCGCCGGGACTAGCCGCTCGATCACGTCACGCCCGCGGTGCGGCTATCGCTTGACGGCTGGCTCCGGGGTTGAGCTCATCTCAGGAAGTCGGGAACATCGAACTCGTCGTTGAGGTCGACGCCGACCGGGGTGTGCGAGTCGCTGGTCGCGAAGACATCGGCGATCTGCATCCCCTCCCCCGAGCCGGCTCGCGTTCCCGGACGCTCCTCTCGCCGGGACCGGCGCTGGGTGGCGCTGCCCCCGTAGCCCTGCCGGTCGCTCTCGAAACCCGCGGCTATCACGGTGACCCTGACCTCGTCCCCTAGAGCGTCGTCGATCACCGTTCCGAAGATGATGTTGGCGTCCTGGTGCGCCACCGATTGCACTACCTCGGCCGCTTCGTTGACTTCCATCAGGCCGAGGCTCGACGCGCCCGAGATATTGAGGAGCACTCCCTGCGACCGGTCGATCGAAGATTCGAGCAGCGGGCTGGAGATGGCGGCGCGTGCCGCGGCGACGGCCCGCCCCTCGCCGCTGGCGGCTCCCATGCCCATCAGCGCGCTGCCGGCCTCGGTCAGCACGGTCCGGACGTCGGCGAAGTCCGTGTTGATGAGCCCGGGGGTGGTGATGAGGTTGGTGATCCCTCCCACGCCCTGCATCAGGACCTCGTCGGCCATGCGGAAGGCGTTGAGCATTGAGGTCTTCTCGTCGGCGATCGCGATCAGCCGATCGTTGGGGATGACGATCAGCGTGTCGACCTTCTCCTTGAGACGTTGGATGCCTTCGTCGGCCTGCACCGATCGCCGGGCTCCCTCGAAGCTGAACGGCCGCGTCACCACTCCGATGGTGAGCGCGCCGGAACTCTTGGCCACCTCGGCCACCACGGGCGCTGCGCCGGTGCCGGTTCCGCCGCCCTTGCCCACGGTGATGAACACCATGTCCGATCCGTTGAGGGACTCGCGGATCTCGTCGATGTGCTCTTCGGCTGCCTGCTTGCCCACTTCGGGATTGCTGCCGGCACCCAGACCTCTCGTCAGGTTCTTGCCGAGGTCGATCCTGACGTCGGCGTCGCTCATGGCAAGGGCCTGTGCGTCGGTGTTGGCCGCGATGAACTCGACGCCCCGGAGGCCGGCGTCGATCATGCGGTTGACGGCATTGACTCCGCCGCCGCCGACTCCTATCACCCTGATGACGGCGAGGTAGTTGTGAGGATCGGCCATCGCTGCGTCAACCTCCCTGAAATTGAACCTTTACTGCATCTTAGGGGAGAGAACCGTGGAGACGGCCCACCGGGGCTTTGCCGGGTCAGGGCTGGCAGGGGTGATGGCGGGTCACGGTGGCAAGGTCGGGCATGGTCACGTCGATCGTGGTGATGCACTCCAGGTCAGCGGTCGCAAGCACAGCTCGCAGCGCACTGATCTTGTCGTCGATCAGGATGGGATCGCCCAGTGACGCGGTGGCGCCGCCGATCAGCTCCAGGCCTATCCGGTTCTGTCCCTCTTCGAGCGTGACGGCCCGCACCCAGGCGCGTAGATCGTCAGGCATGGCAGCGACGACGGCGAGCGGCCCGTCGGCGGCCGTGTGGATGTCACCGAGTTGCCCGGAGAACGGCACCGACACATGGGGCAGCGCGGCCACCGGGGAGCCGGCCGTCGGATCGGACCCGTCGGCCTGCGCATCCAGCCCGGCTGGCCTTGGCCCCCAGCCGATCGCGTACCCGTAGGCGTCGATCAGGGCCGTGCGGCCTCCCATGGCCGGGACCACCGCGGCCGGCACGCGGGGATCTACCGCGATGCGCACCGTGGCCGGCCAGTCCCTCCACACCCGGGCTGATCTGACCCAGGGCAACGCGGCGATGGATCTCTGCGCGTCGTCGACGTCGAGGAACACCATGGGCATCCCGACCGACAGCTTCGAGCTCTCGAGGATCTCGGCCCGGTTGGCCGGATCGATGCCGGAGACCGCCATCCGGTCCACATCCAGCAGCGGCGTGAGGCTGACGCCCCAGGCGGCCGCGGCGGCCAGAACGACGCCCAGCGCCACCAGGAGGATCCGCAGGCGGCGGCGTCCCTCGGCGCGTAGAACGGCAACGCGGCGGGCCTTCATTCGCGGGTCGACGGTCACCGTGCTCACGGCAGCTCCCAGGGTTCGAAGCCCACGAGGTGGGTCTCTGCCGACAGCTCGATGCCGCGAGCGTCCCTGACGCGGCGGCGCACCTCGCGCATGACCTCGACTATGTCGGAGGCGTGCCCTCCCTCGTCGGACTGGATGAAGTTGGCGTGCTTCGCCGATACCTCGGCCGTGCCGATTCGCAGGCCCTTCGCGCCGACGGATTCGATTAGCTCGCCGGCGGCGGCGTGCTCGGGATTGGTGAAGACCGACCCGGCGTTGCGCCCTCCCGGCTGGTTGGTCCGGCGCCAGTGCACGATTTCGGTCAGCTCAGCCCTGGAATCCTCCCAATCTCCAAACCTCAACTTCAGACTTACTGAAGCGACGACCTGGTGAGCAACGATGGCGCTGGTGCGGTATCCGAGACGCAGATCAGCCGCGGTGCGGACGGTCGTGTCGCCGCGGTGAAGATCGACGACGACCGCGTCAACGAGCGACTCGGACATGTCCGAGCCGTGCCCGCCCGCGTTCATCCTCACCGCTCCGCCGACCGTGCCGGGCACCCCCACCGCCCACTCGAAGCCGGTCAGCCTGGCCTCGACCGAGGCGCGGGCGACGACCGGGAGCAGAGCGCCACCGGAGGCGCTGACCACTGGACCGTCGATCTCGAACCGTGTCAGCCGGGAGCCGAGGGCAATCGCCAGACCGTCGAAGCCGCGGTCGGACACCAGCAGGTTGGACCCGCGCCCCACCACCAGCACCGGGACGGGTGGGGCGCTTCCCGCGAGGTCGGAGACGATGGCGGCCAGTGCCTCCAGTTCGGCGAGGTCGTTCACCTTGACGAAGAGGCGGGCCGGTCCGCCGACCCGGTAGGTGGTATGGGAGGCCAGGCCGTAGTCCTTCTGCAGCGACGGCCCCAAACGCGAGGAGGCCAGCCGCCGCTCGAGGTCGGCGAGGGCGTGTCGCACGGCCGCACTCATCCCCCGACTCCCTCAAGAGCGCCGGCCGCCTCTAGGCGCTCGATCACCACATCGGGTGTCGAGGTCAGGTCGCCGGCTCCGAGCGTCAGGCAAAGATCGCCGGGGCGCAGCCGGGCCTCCAGCCAGTCGGCGACCTCGTCAAGCCTTGGAAGCCAGGTCACCGACGACCACGGATGTGCGTCGAGCACTGCGTCCAGGACAATCTTCGAGGTCACGCCGGGCCGGGGTGCCTCGCCCGACGGGTAGATCCCGGTGAGCACGAGATGGTCGGCCCCGACGAAGGAATGGGCGAAGTCCGAGCCGATGGAGGCGACGCGGCTGTACCGGTGGGGCTGGAACACGCACACCACCCTGCGCCAGTCGCCGGTCCGGGCCGCCGCGAGCGCGGCCGCGACCTCGCTGGGAAGGTGGGCGTAGTCGTCCACGAATGTGACGCCGGCGGCGTCGCCGCGGAACTCGAAGCGCCGAGCCACTCCGCCGAAACGGGCCAGCGCTCGGGCCGCGTCGGCGAAGGATGAACCGGCCGTCAGGGCGGCCACGATCGCCGCGGTGGCATTGAGGGCGTTGTGCAGGCCCGGGGTCGGAAGCGTTACGAGTCCCAGTCTCGTCTCTTCGGACCACAGTTCGAATTCACACGAGGGCATCTTCAGCGAGACGTCCACCATGCGGAAGTCGGCGCCGGGGTGGGTGCCGTACGTCGTCGCGCCGACGGCGGCACCCAGCCGGGCCGCGCCCACGTCGTCGGCGCACACGATCCGGTGGCGGGAAGAGGCCAGGAACTGCTCGAAGGCCTCGGCCAGCGCAGCCGGCGAGTTCTGGTAGTTCTCGAGGTGGTCGGACTCGACGCTGGTCACCACGGCCACTTCGGGGTCGAGGGAGAGGAAGGTGTTGTCGCTCTCGTCGGCCTCGACCACGAACCACTCGCCGGAGTCCCACATCGCACCGGTGCCGATCTCGTTGACATCGCCGCCGATGATGAACGACGGGCCGAGACCGGCCTCCACCAGCGCCAGGGCCAGCATCGAGCTGGTCGTGGTCTTGCCGTGCGTGCCCGCCACCGCGATGGTCCGGCGGCTGGAGGCAATGGCGGGCAGGATCTCGCCGCGCCTTACCACCGGCACACCGCGCTCCAGCGCGGCGCGGACCTCCGGATTGCTGTCGCGGATAGCCGACGAGATGGCTACCACCGCCGCGTCGCCGATGTTGGCCGGATCGTGGCCGATGGAGACAGGCACCCCCTCGGCCCGGAGCCTGGCCACCACCGGACCGTCGCGCAGGTCCGATCCCGTCACTTGGTGTCCCATGGACCGCAGCACCGAGGCGATGGCGCCCATCCCGGCACCACCGGCGCCGATCACATGGATGGAGGTGGGAACCGAGAGATCCACGGCACTCATCCTGCGGCCTCCGACCGGTCGGGGGATGGATGGCTGGGGGACGGATACCGCGCGCAGCTCTCCATCAGGTCCACCACGGCGCCTGCCGCCTCGGGTCTGGCCAGCGATCGGGCTGCGCCGGCCATCGAGCCGAGGCGGTCCGGATCCTCGAGCAAGGCGTCAACTTCGGCCACCAGCCGGGTTGCGTCGAGCTCGCCGTCTCTGACCAGCACAGCACCGCCTGCGGCCTCGAGCCTCCGTGCATTGGCGGTCTGATGGTCGCCGGGCGCGCCCGGCAGCGGCACCAGCACGGCCGGCATTCCCACCGCGGCCAGTTCGGCGACGGTGGTGGCTCCCGCCCGGCTCACGACCAGGTCGGCGGCGGCGTACACCGTTGCCATGTCGTCCTCGTAGGCGACCAGGTCGTAGTGGACGGATCGCGCCGGCGCCGCAGACGTGCGGGCCGACAGGTCCTCGTAGTCGCGACGCCCCGTGATATGGCGAATATGGAGATCGCGTCTGTCCCGCCACAGGTCCAGCGCCCCGGCGACCGCCTCGTTGATCGTGCGGGCCCCGAGCGAGCCTCCGAAGACGGCCACCAGCCGGCACTCATCGTCGACACCCAAGGCGGCCCGGGCCGCGGGCCGTCCCGCCGAACGGTCCGCGGCCAGCACCTCGGTCCGCACCGGATTGCCAGTCCAGGCGGCTCGGGGCAGGTCGGTGTCCTCGAAGGCCGTGGCCGCACCGGCTGCCAGCCGGCTCAAGAGCCGGTTGGCCAGGCCGGGTACCGCGTTCTGCTCCGTGATCACCAGAGGTACACGCAGCAAGGCGGCGGCCACGCCGACCGCGACCGAGGCGTAGCCGCCCAGACCCACCACAACGGCAGGCTTGCGGCGCCTCAGCACGAGCAGCGCCTGGACGAAGGCCCGGGCGAGTTCGGCCGCCGCGGTCGCATTGGCGACCAGATTCGAGAGGGAGAACCCGCGCTGCAGCCCCCGTCCGGGCAGCGCGGTGAGAGCGAACCCAGCCTCGGCGACCAGCCGCGTCTCGACGCCGCGGGCGCTGCCCACGAAGTGCACGACGTGCTGCGGGGTGCCGCGGCCAGTGATCTCGCGGGCGATGCTGATGCCCGGCAGCACGTGGCCCGCCGTACCGCCGCCGGCTAGGAGCGCCCAAGTTCCGCTCATCGGATCTGTCTCGCCACGTTGAGCAGCACCCCCATCGCGGCCAGCGTCGCCACCAGCGACGTCCCGCCGAAGGAGAGCAGGGGCAGCGTGATCCCCACGACGGGAAAGATGGCGAGCACCGCACCGATGTTGAGCGCGGCCTGCAGCAGCATCCAGGCCGTGACCCCCACCGCCAGGAGCATTCCGAACCGGTCCGGGGCTCGCAGCGCCACGCCGAGGCCGGCGGCGGAGATCGCCGCGAACAGGATCACGACGAACAGGGAGCCGATCATCCCGAGCTCCTCGCCGATGACGGCGAATATGAAGTCGGTGTGGGCGTAGGGCAGGAACCCCCACTTGGCTCGGCCCGCGCCGAGCCCCAGCCCGTCGACGCCACCGGAGGCCATGGCGTGCAGCGACTTCAGTGTCTGGTAGCCGTTGCCGTACGGGTCGGCCCAGGGGTCCAGGAAGCCGAGCATGCGGTCTCTGCGCCAGGGCGAGTAGGCGATGAGCATCGCGGTCAGCCCGGCCCCCACCACGGTGGCGGCCAGCAGATGGCTGAACCGGGCCCCGGCGAAGTACAGCATCGTCAGGGCCACCCCCACGATCAGGACAGTTGTTCCCAGGTGGGGCTGCAGCATCAGCAGCCCGGCCATCCCGCCGGTCAGCATCAGGACGGGTTGGAGTGTCGCCCGGGTGTCCTCCATGTGACGGTCGGGCCGGGACAGCAGGTCGGCCACGAACACCACGAAGGCGATCTTGGCGATCTCCGAGGGCTGGAACACCACGGGGCCCACTCCGAGCCAGCGCCGGGCGCCGTTGGCGCTCAGACCCACGTTGGGAACGGCGGTGAGCGCCAGCAGCAGGACCGACACGCCTAGGCCTATGGGCGCGAGCCGCTTCCAATGGTGGTAGTCGATGCGAAGGAGCACCAGCAGGGCCAGCACGCCCACGCCCAGCCACATGGCCTGGCTCTTGAACAGGGACCAAGCGGAATCGGTACCCGAGAGGCTCGGAGCGGCAGTGGCCGACAGCGCCATCACGAGGCCCAGCAGCACTAGGGACACCGATGCCAGGAACAGCACGAGGAACAGTCCGGTGCGGCGGCCGATCGGTGGCTTGGGGCCGCGACCGTCGGGCGGGATTCTGGCGCTGGCGTGACGGGCCCGGGCCTCGACGAGCGCCTGCTGGCGGGCGCGGGTGCGCTCGGTCACGATCACTGCGACGCTGCCTCACTGGTCAGCCGGGCCCTGGCGTTCACGACGCGGGCGAAGTCCTCGCCCCGCGCCGCGTAGCCGGAGTAGCCGTCGAAGGAGGCGCAGGCAGGCGACAGGAGCACGGCTGCACCCGGTTCGGCCGCGGTTGCGGCGAGCTCCACCGCCTCTGCCATGTCCTCGGCCATCAACACCGGTCTGTCGGCCGCGAAGACCTTGGCCACCTCGCCGGCAGCCTCGCCGAAGGCCACTACGCAGCTCACCCGGTCGGCCGCGTCGCGCAGTTTCTGAAGGTCGAGGCCCTTGTTGCGGCCGCCGGCGATGAGCACCGCCGCCTCGAAGGAGCGCAGCGCCGCGACGGTGGCGTGGGGAGTCGTGGCCTTGGAGTCGTCGTAGAAGGTCACGCCATCGATGGTGGCGACCCGCTGAACGCGGTGGGCTCCGGGCTCGTAGGCGCGCAGCGCCTCGGCCACTCCCTCGGTGGTTGCCCCCACCAGCGTGGCGGTGGCCGCCGCGGCGAGCGCATTGGCGATGTCATGGGGCATGGACCGGCGCAGCTCGCCGACGCCCACGAACGGTCCGCCCGGTCCCGTCAGCACGCCGGTGTCGCACCACCAGTCCGCCCGACCCTCATCAGAGAACGTCGATGCTGCCCGGTCGTCCCGCAGGTGACTCATGACGGTGGGGTCCCGCCGGTTGGCGACCGCGGTCCCTGTAGGAGGCAGGCACTGCCACAGCCGGGCTTTGGCCGCCTCGTACGACGTGATGTCGGAGTGCACGTCGAGATGGTCGGGCGCGAAGTTGAGCCAGCAGGCGGCGCCCGCCTCGAAGCGGCGGCTGTGGCTGAGACGGAACGATGAGGCCTCGACCACGAACACCTCGACATCGGATCGCTCGACGGCGCTCACCAGCGGCAGATCGTTGTTGCCGGCCGCCACCGCGTCCACGCCCGAACACTCCAGCGCGGCCACGATCATCTCGGTGACCGTGGTCTTGCCGCTGGTTCCGGTGACGGCCGCGATGGGCCGGGAGTCCCACGCGCCGGCCAGGTCCAACTCGCTGGCGGTAGGCACGCCGCGGCTCGTCGCGGCCGCGAGGACCGGGTGGTGTTCGGGCATGCCCGGCGTGGGGATCACCGCGTCCACCGAGCGGACCAGCTCGACAAGGCGACGACGGTCGGGGGCGACCTCCAGGTCCAGCCCGCAAGACGCCGCGGCCGCCATCACATCTGGACCCCCACGGTCATCGAAGCCGACGACGTCGTGGCCTCGCTCCATCAGTGCCCGGGCCACCGCCTGGTTGGTCGCGCCGAACCCGGCGAGGAGCAGCGATGGCGGCACCTCGAACCGGTCGCTGGCAGCGGCCCTGCCCGCGCGGCCTCCGGGCGGCCTCATGGCGTGAGCCTCGAGATGGAGTCGACTATGCCGGTGTTGACGGCATCGCCGTAGAACAGCCCGAGTCCGAGGCCGGTGCACAGGCCTGACAGGATCCACAGGCGCACGATGACGGTGGGCTCAGGCCAGCCTCTCAGCTCGAAGTGG
Organism: Acidimicrobiaceae bacterium; assembly: GCA_009843915.1. Taxonomy (GTDB): domain Bacteria; phylum Actinomycetota; class Acidimicrobiia; order Acidimicrobiales; family Aldehydirespiratoraceae; genus Aldehydirespirator. Next base: position 12,126 of record VYCM01000120.1, read on the forward strand.
TGGTGCAGGGGCGCCATGCGGAACATGCGCCGCCCGAACCCCCTGAACGAGATGATCTGCAGTATCACCGACAGGGTCTCGATGACGAACAGCCCACCGATTATGGGCAGCAGCAGTTGGGTGTTGGTGGCCAGCGCCAGGGCGGCCAGGCCGCTGCCCAGCGCCAGCGAGCCGGTGTCGCCCATGAAGATCCGTGCCGGCGCGGCGTTCCACCACAGGAACCCGATGATGGCGCCCACCATGGCTGCGCTCACTATGGCCAGATCCAGAGCATGGGCCACCTGGTAGTCGTCGTAGTGGTCGAACTGCCAGAAGCCGATGAACATGAACGCGCCGTAGCCGACCCCGCTGGCTCCGGCGGCCAGACCGTCGAGCCCGTCGGTCAGGTTCACCGCGTTGGTGGTCGCGATGATGAGGAGGACGGCCCATATCGACCAGCCCAGTCTCCCCAACTCGAGGCCGGGGCTGTCGAAGCGGGTGAAGGAGAGGGTGGTGTGGGCCGACGTGTACTCGGTCATGGCCCATGCGAAGCCGATCCCGACGATGAGCAGCCCGATGATCTTGGTCTTCTTGTTGAGTCCGAGGTTGCGGGCCGCTACGACCTTGATCCAGTCGTCGAGCAGGCCGACGATGCTGCCCGCGATGATGGTGACCATCACGATGATGCCGGTCCGGGTGTAGATGCCGCCGAACACGTCGCTGACCACATACCCGGCGGTGGCCGCGAACACGACGGCGATGCCGCCCATCGTCGGCGTGCCCGACTTGAGCCGGTGCTCCGAGGGACCGTCGTCGCGGATGGGCTGGCCTATTCCGTAGCGGACCAGCACGCGAATCAGGATCCAGCAGCCCAGCAGGGAGACGAACATTGAGATGCAGCCCGCGATCAGCAGCCGGATCATTGCTCGGCCTCCACTGGGCGGCGGGCGGTCAGGCGCTCGATTTCCTCGCTTACCACGTCCCGGTCGTCGAAGGCGAGTCTGCGGTTCCCGATGATCTGGCTGCGCTCATGGCCCTTGCCCGCGATGACCACCACATCGCCCCATCGGGCCGTGGCGACGGCGTGGCGCAGGGCCTTGCGGCGGTCCGGGTCACTCAGGTCGGGGGCGCGGCTCATGCCTTCGATGATGTCGTCGATGATCTGTTGCGGGTCTTCGGAGCGCGGGTTGTCGCTCGTGACGATCACCCTGTCAGCCAGTCTCTCAGCGGTTGCACCCATTTCCGGCCGCTTGGCGCGGTCCCTGTCGCCACCTGCGCCGAACACCACGGTGAGGCGCCCGGCGGTGAGGCTCCGGGCGGCCTGCAGCAACGCGGCGAGACCGTCAGGGGTATGGGCGTAGTCCACCATCACCGCGAAGTCCTGTCCGGCATCTACGGGCTCGAACCGCCCAGCGACCGGTGCCGCTTCGGCCAGACCCGCCGCGACCTCGTCCGGGCTGAGGCCTAGCGACAACGCGATCTCGGCCGCGAGCACGGCATTGGCCCGGTTGAAGGCCCCCGCCAGGGGCAGGGTCACAACCTGACCGCGCCAGCGGAACACGCTGGAACGGGCATCGGCCTCCAGGACATCGATGTCGCGCTGGTCCACCTTCACCAGCGGCATCTCCGATGGGATCACCTCAGCCAGGCGGCGTCCCCACGGGCTGGTGACGTCCACTACCGCGCTCTCGGCCAGCTCGCCGCTGAACAGCCGGGCCTTGACCTCGAAGTAGTCGTCCATCGAGCCGTGATAGTCGAGGTGGTCATGGCCGAGGTTGGTGAACGCGGCCACCCCGAACCGGCATCCGTCCACCCGGTGCTGGGCCAGGCCGTGAGAGGAGACTTCGACGACTGCGGCGCTCGCTCCGCGGTCCACCGACTCGGACAGGATGCGCTGCAGATCGGTGGCCTCGGGAGTGGTCAGGGTGCCGGTCAGGGTGCCGATCTCGGCCGCCTCTCGTCCGGCGGCTCTCAGCAGGCCTGCGGCCAGCCGGACCGTGGTGGTCTTGCCGTTGGTGCCGGTGACACCCGCCAGGTCGAAGCGCCGGGAGGGATGCCCGTGCACAGCGGCCGCAGCCGGTCCCACCGCACGGCGGACTGACTCCACGAGCAGGCACGGCACCTTCGCCGGTATGGGGCGCTCTACCAGCAGCGCGGTCGCCCCGGCGGCGACCGCATCGGCAGCGAAGTGGTGGCCGTCGCAGGCCGCGCCCGGGATGCACGCGAACAGGGCGTCTCCGGTGACACGCCGGCTGTCGTGCTCCACGTCGTCGACCCGGACCGACGCCGCGTCGGCGATGTCCCGCGGGCCCCCGGCATCGCCGGGCGGGAGCAGGTCGGCCGGGAGTGATCGGGCCAGCTCGCCGAGGCTGGTCATGCCGTCGCCCCGCCGGTCATGTGCACGCCCCGCTGGTCATGTCTGCGACTCGCCGGAATCCGGCGACTGGTCGGCGAGCAGCGTCGGTGGCGGGGGCACTAGGGCCGGGTCCGCTCGGCGGCGCTCGCCATCGACGGTGGTCAACTCTGCGGGGACCCGCAGCTGGCGCAGGGCGTACTCGGCGATCCTCTTCACCGTCGGCGCGGCCAGCTTGCCTCCCGAGATGCGTTCGCCCTTGGGCTGGTCGATGATCACCAGCACTACCAGCGCTGGACCGTCATCGTTGCTCACGATCCCCGCGAAGGTGGCGGTGTGATGGCGGCCGATCAGCTCGTTCCTCTCGTTGACGCACTCGTACCCGATATCGCAGGGCTGCCAGGCCGTGCCGGTCTTGCCGGCCATGGTGAAGCCCTCCACGTCGGCCTCTCGACCGGTACCCACTTCAACCACCGAGGTCAGCATCCTCATCAGGGTTGCTGCCACCTCCCTGCTGAGAACCCGCACCGGTGCCGGCCCCTCTACTGGTCCGGCACTGGCGTCGGCGTCGTCGACGATCAGCTTCAGCGGCACCAGCACCCCGCCGTTGGCGATGGTGTTGTAGGCCTGGAGTATCTGCAGCGGGGTCACGGCCAGTCCCTGGCCGATGGCCATGTTGGGCAGGCTGAGGCCGCTCCATTCTCTCAGCGAAGGCAGGATCCCCTTGGACTCTCCCTTGAAGTCGAGGGCCGTGCGGGCGCCGAAGCCGAAGGAGCGCATGGTCTGGTACATCCGCTCCTCGCCGGCCTGAAGCGCCATCTTGATGGTGCCGATGTTGGAGGACCGGGCGACTATCTGCGTCGGTGTCCACTCCACGTCGGGATGGGTGGGGGTGTCCTCGAAGCGATGCTCCCAGATGGTCAGGTACGACGGCACTTCGATGGTCACCTGCTCGGCCACCGCCCCGCTCGACAGCGCCGCGGCCGCAGTCACCGGCTTGAAGACCGAGCCGGGCTCGTAGCTCCACGTGGCGGCCAGATTGTGCCGCGTGCAGTCGACGATGCCGTTGGAGCCCCTGGCCACATTGGCCATCGCAACGATCTCGCCCGTGGCCGGAAGCGCGACCAGTGCCACTCCTGATGAGGCCCCGGCGTCGGCGACGGCCTCGAGCAGCATCGACTCGGCCTGGTACTGGACGTTGCGGTCGAGGGTGACGGTGATGTCTCGCCCCTCGGCCGGCGCGGTTACTTCGTAGAGACCCCCCGGGATGGTGGTGCCGTCTACTCCGACCTCCTTCATCACCTGGCCCGGGGTGCCCGACAAGTGCTCGTCGTAGGTCTCCTCGATGCCGCTCATGCCCGCGTGGTCGATGTTGACCCGGCCGACCGCGGCCAGCGCGGAGCAGCCGCCGTTGGGATGCTCGCGCCGCGGCTCGGAGATGACCCTGATCCCCTCGATCCCGAGATCGCTGACCTGCTCGCCGATCTCTGCATCAACTTGGCGCGCCACGTAGCGGAAGGCGCCGTCGCCTTGCAGCTTGTCGAGCAGCGCTTCCGGCTCGATGCCCATCACCTCGGAGAGGTCAGCGGCGACCTGCTGGGGATCGGAGATGATGCGGGGATCGGACACCACGGTGGCCGCCGGCAGCGACAGGGCGATGGCCCGCCCGTTGCGATCGAACACCGTCCCGCGGGGCGCGGGCACGACGATCTCGCCGAGGGGGTTCGACACTTCCTCCAGTACTCGCGGATCGGGAGTGGCCTGCACGTCGACTATGCGGTAGACGAGCCCACCCAGGGCGAGCGCCAGCACCACCAGGACGGTTATCACCCTGGAGCGGGTGACGAGCGGCAGGGGTGCCGTGGGCCGGGCCGAGCCGGTCGAGCCCGAGCGGCTGGGATGCCGCGCCGAGGCATCGAGACGCCGCCCGGGGGGCGTCATCCGGTCGACTTCCCGCGTCCCGGGGCTTCTGAAGGTTCAGCGGCGGGCGGCGTCGGCGGCCAGCCCGACGACTTGAGGTCGAAGGGATCCTCCTCGGGCGGCGGAAGCAGGTCCGGACCGATCGGGGTGAGGACGGCCAGCTCGGCCGAGGGCACCAGTCCGGCGGAGTGCGCCTGATCGGCGAGGCCCTCGGGGGAGTCGAGGTAGGCGATCTCCGCCTGCAGCTTGTCGATCCGCTCGTAGCGCTGCTGGTTGCGCTCGAGCAGATCGTCAAGGGTGGCTTGGTTCTCGACGAGGACCGCGTGCAGCGCGGCGAGAGCCAGGCACACCCCGAACAGGCCCAAGGCCAGCACCATGCTGATGCCGCCGATGGAGCGTCGGGTCCGGTCCGGTGAGCGGGCGACCTTGAGGTCTGGTGACGGCCGCTCGGTCTTCGGAGCGGGCGTACCGGCGGTTCGCACGGAGGCGCTCCGCTGAGACTGCGGTGCCATCAGTCATCCCTTGACAAGCGTTCCACCGCTCGCAGTCGTGCCGCGCTCGCCCTGCGGTTGCCGGCCTTCTCCGATTCGGCAGGGGTGCGGGCCCGGCGTCCCAGCAGTCGCACGGTGGCTGCCGAGCCGGGCGGCGGCGGCAGGCCGGGCCGCGGCGGCGGGACCTCGCCCGAGGATCGCCTGAAGACGGATTTTACGATCCGGTCCTCTCCGGAATGGTACGAGAGCACCGCGCAGCGCCCGGAACCGGCGAGCCGCTCGATGGCGCCGGTCAGGGCGGTCTCGAGGATCTCCAACTCGCGGTTCACCTCGATGCGCAGGGCCTGGAAGGTGCGCCGGGCGGGATGGACGCGACGGCGACCGGGGGCGGGCACGGCCTCGGCCACGACCCGGGCCAGTTGGGTGGTGGTGGCGAAGGGTCTGCCGGCGACGACGGCAGCGGCGATGCGACGGCAATGCCGCTCATCGGCGTTGCGGCGGAGGATCGAGGCGAGAGCCCGCTCGTCGGCGCGATTGACGATGTCTGCCGCGGTCACGCCGGTGGAGGGGTCCATCCGCATGTCGAGGGGGCCGTCGAGGCGGTAGCTGAAGCCGCGCTCGGGCCGGTCTAGCTGGGCCGAGCTGACGCCGAGGTCGAACAGGCAGGCTGAGATCTCGCCGATGCCGATCTCGTCCAGCACGTCGCCGAGCGCATCGAAGCGGGCGTGACGCAGGACGACCCTGTCGCCGTGGCTGGCGAGCCGCTCGGCCGAGGCTCTCAGCGCGTCGGGGTCGCGGTCGAGCCCGAGTAGCCGCAGGTGGGGGGCGCGGGCGAGAAGAGCGTCGGCATGGCCGCCGCCTCCCACCGTGGCGTCGACGACGAGGCCGTCGGGCACCTCGGCCAGTACCTCCACCACCTCGCGGCGCATGACCGGTTGGTGGTAGGCACCGGCGCCCTCTCCGGTGCCGGCCGTCATGTCGGGCGCCCGGTCATCTGCAGTTCCCCGACCGACGGCGCACGTCGGGATTTCTCCCCCG
>VYCM01000099.1 GCA_009843915.1 Acidimicrobiaceae bacterium
TGTGGCGGAACTTCTTCCTGGGCCAGGAGCCCAAGACGGGAGTCTGGCCGTTCCGTCAGATCGACATCGACAAGGCCAAGATGATCGCCAAGGAGGAGATGGCCAAGATGGGCATCGACATCCGCGACACCGAACAGAGCGTGGGCACCCTGTCGGGTGGCGAGCGCCAGTCGGTGGCCATCGCCAGGGCCAGCTACTTCGGCGCCCGGGTGCTGATCCTCGACGAGCCCACCTCCGCGCTGGGCGTGAAGCAGTCCGGAGTGGTGCTGCGCCGCATTGTGGAGGCCCGGGATCAAGGGCTGGCCGTGATCTTCATCACTCACAATCCCAACCACGCCTATCCCGTCGGTGACCGGTTCGTGATCCTTCAGCGGGGCCAGTCCCTGGGCAACTGGGCCAAGGATGAGCTGTCGCAGGGCGAGTTGACCCAGCTGATGGCCGGCGGCGCCGAGTTGGAGGAACTCCAGCACGAGTTGGCCGGGGCCGACTCGAACGGAGGGTGATCCATCGCGGCCCGTCGGTCGTCGTCGACTCGACGGCGACATCCAACCCCTCCCCCCGAGCCGCATGATGGAACTTGAGCTGCTTACCGTCGGCCGCGTCAGCGTCGACCTCTACCCGCAGCAGAGCGGCGTTCCCCTGAGCGGAGTGTCGTCGTTCGCCAAGTCGATCGGCGGATCGCCCACCAACGTGGCGGTGGCCGCGGCCCGGCTGGGCCGGCGGGCGGCGGTGGTCACCCGGGTCGGCGACGATGGGTTCGGCGAGTACATCCGCACCGCGCTGGCCGAGCGGTTCGGGGTGGTCAACGACTACGTGTCGGTGGACCCGCATCTGCGCACCGCGCTGGCTTTCTGCGCGCTGGACCCGCCGACCGACCCGCCCTTGCTGTTCTACCGCGAGCCGCGCGGCCCGGACATGAACCTCACCACCGGTGACATCCCCGAGGAGGCCTACGCGGTGCCCGTGCTGTGGGTGACCGGCTCACGCTTCGCCCAGGAGCCGTCGCGCTCCACGATCCGGACCATGCTCGAGAGGCGCAACCGGGCCGAGCACACCGTTCTCGACCTGGACTACCGGCCCAGCTTCTGGTCGTCGCCGGACGAGGCGGCCGAGCACATCGGGGCCGCCGTCGACCACGCCACGGTGGCGGTGGGCAACCGGACCGAGTGCGAGATCGCGGTCGGCGCCGCCGACCCCGACCAGGCCGCCGACCGGCTGCTCGATCGGGGCGTGTCACTGGCGGTGGTGAAGATGGGGGCCGACGGCGTGCTGGTGGCCACACCGGAGGGCCGGTCCAGCGTTCAGCCGGTGCCGGTGGAGGTGGTCTGCGGGCTCGGCGCGGGCGACGCCTTCGGCGGTGCGCTGGCCGACGGGCTGCTGGCCGGCCTCGACCCCGTCGAGATGGTCACCAGGGCCAATGCGGCCGGCGCGATCGTGGCCGGCCGGTTGACATGCGCCGACGCCATGCCCACCACGGCCGAGATCGATGCCGTGCTCGCCGGCGGGGATCCTTCCGAGGCCGAGGCGGCATGAGCGGACCGGCGCGGTGGCGCATCTGGATCGACCGCCGGCCGCCCCCCGAGGTCTCCGTCCCCGACGACGTCGAGCTGATCGACGACCTCGCCGCGGCCGACGGCGCCGTGGTCGGAGCGGAGAAGTCTTGGGACTTCGACGCTTGCCGCCGCCTGCCTCGTCTGAAGGTGGTGGCCCGCGCCGGCATCGGCTATGACAACGTGGCGGTCGCCGAGTGCGCCGCGGCCGGCGTGGCTGCGTGCAACGCCCCTGACGCTCCCACCGTGTCGACCGCCGAGCACGCCCTCGCGCTGCTGCTGGCCGTGTCCAAACGCGTCAAGCCGGCCGAGCGCGGGCTGGCGGCCGGTTTGGGCGACTACCGGGTCAACCATCGCTCCCTGGAGCTTCAAGGCCGGACTCTGGGACTGCTCGGCTGCGGGCGCATCGGCAGCCGTGTGGGTCGTTACGGGGCCGCGCTCGGCATGAGGGTTCTAGTTCACGATCCCTATCTGGACGCCGCCCGCGTGGCCGAGACCGGCGAGCCGGTGGACCTCGACGGCCTGTGGCGCGACAGCGACGCGGTTTCGCTGCACGCGCCCGCGACCGCGGCCACCCGCCACATCGTCGACGCCCGCGCCGTAGCGTCCATGAAGCCGGGGGTCATCATCATCAACTGCGCCCGGGGCGCGCTGATCGACCACGACGCGCTGCTCGCCGGACTGGAGTCGGGCCGTATCTCCGGGGCCGGGCTGGACGTGACCGAGCCGGAGCCGCTGCCGGTGGGCCATCCGCTGCTCGGGCGCGACGATGTGATCGTCACCCCGCACGTCGCGTCGTCGACCACAGCTGGAATGGTCAGGCTTCTCGACCAGGCGCTCGGCCAGGCGGCCCAGTGGCTGAGGGGAGGCAGCCCCGAGCATCTGCTCGATCCAGCTGCGGCCGATCCCGCCGTCGACCGCCGGAGGGTCTCATGAGCACGCCGCGCCGCATCGGGATCGCCGTGATCGGCTTCGGCTGGATGGGCCAGGCCCACGCCCGGTCCTACGCACGCCTGCCGTTGATCTTCGACAGTCTCGAATACCGCGCCGAGCTGACGGTGTGCGCCGACACGCTGGCAGCGCGGCGGGCCGTCGCCCTGAGCGACTTCGGCTTTCGCGAGGCCACCGAAGACTGGCGGGTAGCGGTCGACCACCCCGACGTGGACGTGGTCGTGATCTGTGCCCCCAACATGGTGCACTGCGAGCTGGTCGAAGCGGCCGCCGCGTCGGGCAGGCACGTGTTCTGCGAGAAGCCCGTCGGGGGCACCCCCACCCAGACGGCCCGGGCCGAGAAGGCCTGCCGTGACGCGGGGATCATCACCGGAGTCGGCTACAACTACCGGTTCGTGCCGCTCGTGCAGCACGCCCGCAACCTGATAGAGGCGGGCGAGCTGGGCCAGATCACCAACTACCGGGGCCGCTTCTTCTCCATGTACGGCGCCGATCCGCTCGGCCTGCTCAGCTGGCGCTTCCTGATCGATCAGGCCGGGCACGGCGTATCCACCGACATCCTCAGCCACGCCATAGACTTGGCCATGATGCTCAACGGCCCGATCCGGCGGGTGGTGGGAACCGGCGAGACGTTCATCAAGGAGCGGCCCCTGCCGTCCGCGTCGGGCACCCACTACGACCGGGGCGAGCCGGGCGACCCGGTCGGGGTGGTCACCAACGAGGACTACTTCGGGGCCATGGCCGTGTTCGCCAACGGCAGCCGCGGCACCTTCGAGGTGAGCCGGACGATGGTGGGGCCGCAGAGCCAGATGGCCTTCGACATCCACGGCACCGACGGCGCGCTCAGCTGGAACTTCGAGACCATGAACCAGATGCGGCTGTTCAACATCATCGAGGGCGACCGGGGCTACACCACCGTCTACGCCGGCGAACGCCACCCGTATCACGCGGGCTTAGTCCCCGGCGAGGCCAACTCCATCGGGTTCGAGGACGTGGTGACCATCCAGGACCACGAGTTCCTGGCCGCAGTGGCCGAGGGCCGGCCCCATTCGGCGGGGATGGAGCAGGCGCTGGAGTATGTGAGCGTGCAGGCCGCGCTGCTGCGCAGCTGGGAGACCGGCGCCTGGACGGACGTGGTCTCGGTAAGGATCGACTGACAGGGTGCGGCGGCACACGGAAGCTGCTACCAAAGGGACGCAGCACGCTCGATTTCGGCGCGGTTCAAGTGGCCGCGAGGCCGGGGAGAGGTAGGCCATGGAGACGGTAAGGCTCACGACTTCGGGGGCGGTGGTCCGCTACCTCGCAGCCCAGTACATAGAGGTCGACGGCGAGACCGTGCCGCTGTTCGCGGGCGTGTTCGCCATCTTCGGCCACGGCAACGTCACCTGCCTGGGCCACGAGCTGGAGCGGGCCGGCGACAGGCTGCCCACCCGGCGGGGTCAGAACGAGCAGGGCATGGCCCTGGCCGCCTGCGGCTTCACCCGGGCCCACAAGCGGCGCCGGATCATGGTGGCCACCAGCTCGATCGGCCCGGGTGCCACCAACATGGTGACCGCGGCCGCGCTGGCGCTGTCCGACCGGCTGCCGCTGCTGCTGATCTCGGGCGACACCTTCGACCACCGCATCGTCGATCCGGTGCTGCAGCAGGTCGAGCACTTCGGTTCCCCCACCGCGACCGTCAACGACGCCTTCCGGGCCGTGGTGCGCTTCTGGGACCGGATCACCGCGCCCGAGCAGGTCGTGCACTCGCTGCCCCACGCCGTCCACACCATGCTCGATCCGGGCGACTGCGGCCCGGCCTTCATCGGGCTGCCCCAGGACGTGCAGGGCGACGCCTACGACTATCCGGCTCGTTTCTTCACCGACACTGTGCACGAGATCCGCCGGCCCAGGCCCGACCGGGGTGAGTTGCGCAGGGCCGCGGAGGTGCTGGCCGGTGCGCAGCGTCCGCTGATCATCGCCGGCGGCGGCGTGCGCTGGTCGTTGGCCGAGGAGCAGTTGGCCGCCTTCGCTGAGGCCCACGGGATCCCGGTGGTCGAGACCACCGCGGGCCGCACCTCGCTGCCCGCCCACCATCCCCTCAACTGCGGACCGATCGGTGTGACCGGCTGCGTCTCGGGCAATGCCATGGCGGCGGAGGCCGATGTCGTGCTGGCGGTGGGCACCCGTCTCGGGGACTTCGTCACCGGCTCGTGGACCGTGTTCTCCGACGAGGCCGCCCGCATCATCGGGCTGAACGCGGCACGCTTCGACGCGGTCAAGCACCGGTCGGTTCCGCTGGTGGCCGACGCCAGGGAAGGTCTGGCCGAACTGGGCGCGGCCGTCGGCGACTACCGGGCCCCGCAGTCCTGGTCGGTGAGGGCCGCCTCGGAGACGGCCCAGTACCACGCGTACATCGACAAGATCGCCGCTCCGGTGACGCTGGGGACATCCGGCTCCGACGGAGCCGACGCCGAAAACCTGCCCACCTACGCGCAGGTCGTCGGAGCGGTCGACCGGGCCGCCGGCGCGTCCACCTACGTGGTCACCGCCGCGGGGGGCTTCCCCGGCGAGCTGATCAGCGGGTGGCGCTCGCAGGGCGTCCATTCGTTCGACTGCGAGTACGGCTACTCGTGCATGGGGTACGAGATCTCGGGGGCCTGGGGAGCGAAGATGGCCATGCCCGACCGCGAGGTGATCGCCCTGGTCGGCGACGGCTCGTACCTGATGATGAACAGCGACCTCTACAGCACGGTGCTGTCGGGGCACAAGCTCATCGTCATCGTCTGCGACAACGGCGGCTTCGCCATCATCGACCGGCTGCAGGTCTCCGCGGGCGGCGTGTCGTTCAACAACTTCATGTCGGACTGCCGCACCGACCTCGCCGACGGCACCGACGTCGTCGAAGTGGACTTCGCGGCCCACGCGGCCTCGATGGGCTGCGGCGCCGAGACGGTGCGCACGGTGGCCGAGCTCGAGGCCGCCATCGAGCGGGCCAGGGAGGCTGATCGCACCTACGTCATCGCGCTGAAGACGCATGCGAGCTCCTGGACCGAGGGCGGTGCTTTCTGGGAGGTCAGCGTGCCCGAGGTGAGCGTCCTCCCCGCGGTGCTCGAGGCCCGTGCCGGCTTCGACGAGGCCCGCTCCTCCCAGCGGGTGGGCTGGTGAGCGACGAGGCGCCCTCCGTCGGGTGGTGGGCTAGTGACTGACTCGGGCTCCTTCCGCGGCGGCGTAGCGCTGATCACGGGAGGCTCTCAGGGTCTCGGCTACGCCGTGGCGCAGCGGCTGGTTTCCGAGGGAGCGTCGGGCCTGCTGCTGGTAGGCCGCGACGGCGCCAAGGGCGAGGCGGCTGCGGCGTCGCTGCGAACCAATGAGTGCCGGGCCGAGTTCCTGGCCGCCGACCTCGGCCACGCCGGCGCCTGCGAGCAGGTCCTCGCCGTGCTAGACGGCAGCTTCGGCGCCTGCCACAGCTTCGTCAACTGCGCGGCCATCACCGACCGCGGCACGGTCTGGGACACCACCCCTGAACTGTGGGACGCCATGCTGGCCGTCAACGTGAGGGCGCCGGGGCTGTTGAGCCAGGGAGTGGCGAGGATCATGGCCCGCGAGTCGATCGAGGGCACGATCGTGCTCATCGGGTCCATCGCCGGACGGGGCGGACCGCCCAAGCTGCTGCCGTACGCCACCTCCAAGGGGGCGCTGGTGGCCATGACCCGCAATCTGGCCTTCTCTCTGATGCGCCACCGCATCCGCGTGAACCTGCTGTGCCCGGGATGGATGGACACCCCCAACGAGGACGTCGTGCAGCGCACGTTCGACGGCGCCACCGACGGCTGGCTGGAGCGGGCCGAGGCCGGGATGCCGTTCGGCCGCCTGATAAAGCCGTCGGAGATCGCTCGTACGATCGTGCACCTGGCCACCTCCGAGTCGGGGATGATGACCGGCGCGGTGGTGGACTGGGACCAGACCGTGCTGGGTGCGGGCGACTCGGTGTTCCCCGGACCGGAGTTGGGGTCGCCGGCCACGGCAGCGGGGGTGCCGCGGTGACCGCAGCCGTGCGGGACTACGGCCTCACCGGGAACGACTCCAGGCTGGCCATCGAGAGAGGCCTGGTGGAGGCGGAGTGGTTCCGCCCGCCCATTGATCCTGAGCGGCTGCGCGCCCTCCAGGCCCGAACCAACGCCCGGGCCGCCCGCGACACCGTCATGTGGCTGGGTCTGCTGGCTGTGTTCGGGTATCTCGCGTTCCGGGCGCTGGGCTCCTGGTGGGCCGTGCCGGCGTTCATGGTGTACGGCGCGCTCTACGGCGGTGCTGGCGACTCCCGTTGGCACGAGTGCGGGCACGGCACCGCGTTCAGGACCAAGTGGCTGAACGACGTCGTCTACTACATCGCGTCGTTCATGCTGCTGCGCCAGCCCACGCTGTGGCGCTGGTCGCATGTGCGCCACCACACCGACACGATCGTGGTGGGGCGCGACCCCGAGATCATGTTCCCCCGCCCGTCGTCCTTGCGCAGGGTGCTCGGGGTCTACATGCCGGTGCTGATCCTCCCCAGGGCGGTGTGGCGCACCCTCAAGCACGCTGCGGGCCGGTTCGACGACGACGCCCGGGACTTCATCCCCACCGACGAACTGCCCAAGCTCAAGTGGGAGTCAAGGGCCTACATCGCCGTGTTGGGCGGCACCGCGGTGTGGTGCGTCGCCATCGGCTCGATCGTGCCTGCGCTGTACATCGGGTTGCCGACCTTCTACGGGGCGTGGCTCATGGTGTTCTTCGGAGCCACGCAGCACGCCGGGCTGCGCGAGGACGTGCTCGACCACCGCTACAACTCCCGGACCGTGTACATGAACCCCGTCCTGAGGTTCCTGTACTCGAACATGAACTACCACGTCGAGCACCACATCTTCCCCACGGTGCCCTACTACGCCCTGCCGGCTCTCCACGCGGAGATCAAGGAGTACCTGGCCCCGCCGGACCCGTCCACCATCAGCGCCTACCGGCGGATCTTCACCACGCTGCGCCGCCAGTGGCGCGACCCGTCCTACGACGATCCCCGCCCCGACGTGCCCGACGTGGCCGCCCCGGAGAGGACCTTCGTGGACACCGGCCTCACCGCCTGGGCCGGCGACGTGCACGACGGCCTGGTGGATCTCGGCCCGGCCGAGGGCCTGAGCGCCGGGTCGGCTCGCCGGATCGACCGGGGCGAAGCCACCTACGCGCTGTACCGCCTCGACCCCGACGACATCGAACCCGGCGACCCCGACGGCGAGTTCGTGCTGAGCGACGGGCTGTGCACCCACGGCCAGGCCCATCTGGCCGAGGGCGCGGTGCTCGACTGCGTGGTCGAGTGCCCCAAGCACAACGGCTGCTTCGACCTGCGCACCGGCGAGGCGTTGCGATATCCGGCCACCGAGCCGATCACCCTCTACGACGTAGCGCTCCGAAACGGCCGGGTGGTCTCGCGGCTGCAGCCGCTCGCACCGGCGGACACCACGCAATGGTGATGCTGTCCGTGACGTTTGGCTGGTGTCGAGCCGGAGCCGCGGGGGAGCCGCCGGGTGAGTGACGCCGTTCGCGTCGGGCTGCTGGGCTGTGGCCGCATCGGCTCGATGCACGCCGAGCTGCTGTCCCGCCGGGTTCCCGGCACGGACCTAGTCGCCGTGTACGACGTGTTCGAAGACGCGGCTGCCGGCGTCGCCGAAGCGTTCGGCGCCCGTCACGCGTCGAGTGCAGCTGAACTCATCGAGTCCTCCGACGTGGACGCGGTGGCGATATGCAGCTCGACTGACACCCACATGGACCTGCTCGCCGAGGTCGCCGCCGCGGGCAAGCCGGCTTTCGTCGAGAAGCCGCTGTCGCTGGACCTGGCCGAGGTAGACCGGGGCATCGCCGCGGCTGCCGAGGCTCAGATCGCGGTGCAGGTCGGGTTCAACCGCCGCTTCGATGCCGCTCACCGCCATGTGCGCGACCGCGTGGCCGCCGGCGATGTGGGCGACGTGCATCTGGTCCGCATCTCCAGCCGGGACCCCGACCCGCCGCCGATCCCCTACATCGAGGTGTCGGGCGGGATCTTCTGCGACATGACCATCCACGACTTCGACATGGCCCGGTTCGTGACCGGCAGCGAAGCGGTGGAGGTGTACGCCACCGGTGGTGTCCGGGTGGATCCGGCCATCGGCGAGGCCGGGGACCTCGACACCGCCGTGATCGTCGTGACTCACGCCAGCGGCGCCATCACCACTATCGACAACAGCCGCCGCGCTGTCTACGGCTACGACCAGCGGTTGGAGGCGTTCGGGTCGGGCGGGATGGTGGCGTCCGACAACCCGGCCGCCGCCAGCGCGCTCTACCGAGGGTCCGAGGGGTCTCACGGCCCGCCGCTGCCGTACTTCTTCGTGGAGCGCTACACGCAGTCCTACCTGGCCGAGTGGGAGGCGTTCGTGGCTATGGTCGGCGGCGCCCCGTCGCCGGTGAACTTGGCCGACGGCCGGGCCCCGCTGGTGATGGGCTTGGCCGCCTGGAAGTCGGTCCGCGAGGGCCGCCCGGTGGCCATCTCGGAAATCGGCTGACCCGACCATGCGGGCCTATGTGACTGGGGGCACCGGGTTTGTCGGGTCGAACATCGTCAAGGTGTTCGCCGAGCGCCACGGCGCCGAGGTGCATTGCCCGGTGCACAGGTTCGTGCCCACCGATACCGGCGGTTTCACCACCGAGCGCCTCGACCTGCTCGACGACGAGGCGGTGCGGGCCAGCGTGGGTGCGTTCGAACCCGACGTGATCGTCCACTCGATAATCCTCAACGACTTCGCGGCCATGTACGCCGACCGGGACCTGGCCTGGCACAGCTTCGTGGGAACCACCGAGACTCTGGCCCGGGCTGCCGACGACGTGGGGGCCAAGCTGATCCTGGTGTCCACCGACTGGGTGTTCGACGGCACCCAGGCCGGCGCCGACGAGGACACGCCGCCCAACCCGGTCAACATCTACGGCGTGCTCAAGATGGCCAGCGAACAGGCTGCCATGCTGGGTGCGGCCCGGGCCGCGGTGGCCCGGGTGTCGGCGGTGAGCGGCATGCACTGGATGCGCGACCACACGCCCCGGGTTCAGGACGGCGGCTTCGGCTACTTCGTCACTTCGATCGTCGGCGCGCTGGAGGAGGGGCGCCCGTTCGCGGTGTGGGAGGCCGACAACATCAACATGGTGGCCTCACCGTCGCTGGCCAGCGAGTGCGCCGAGGTGATGTGGCGCATCGCGGCCGACACCGAGGCCGCAGGCGTGTTCCACTGCTGTGGCGGTGAGTCCGCGGGCCGCATGGAGTTGGCCCGCATGGCGTGCGATGTCTTCGACTTGGACCCGGCACCGCTCAGCTCCACGCCGCCCGACACCGGCGCGGTGGGAGCGGTGGGCGAGTTCCCGATCCCGTACGACACCAGCCTCACGGTGCGGCGCACGAGGGACGTCCTCGGGTACGAGCCGCCCGGAATCCGCGAGCTGCTGACCCGGTTCCGCCGCGAGCGCTCCACCGGCGCCCTCGCCTACTGATTCTCGGGTCGGTTCTAGGCGTATGCCACTGGTTTTCAACCCGAGATTCTTGCCCGTTGGTTCTCGGGTTGGTTTTGGGCGTATGCCACAGGTTTTCGACCCGAGATTTCGCCCGCCTATAACGGAGGCAGGAACATGACCAGTTCGTCGCTAATCCATCCGACCGGCGGGCCGGGACGGATCCTTCATGTGACGCCGGAGTCCGCGGGCTGGGACCACGTGGAGTTCGGCGTGGTCGAGGTGAACCCGGGTGCGCCGTGGTCGGGCATGGCGGCCGACCGCGAGACGGCCATCGTGCCGCTGTCCGGCGAGGGCCGGGTGGTGGTCGGCGACGGCGACATGGAGGTCGAGTTGAGCCGGGAGTCGGTGTTCACCCAGATGGCCAGCATCGTCTACCTGCCGCCGGGGACGCCGTACCGGATCGAGTCCGAGGCCGGGCTGCAGGCGTCGGTCGGCTCGGCTCCGGCCGAGGGCCGCTACCCCGTGCGGGTCTTCGAGCCGTCGGAGATGCGCATCGAGATCCGTGGCGGCGGGCAGGCCTACCGCCAGGTGGTCCATTCGCTGTCTCATCCGCTGCCGGCGGAGCGGCTCATCCTCTACGAGGTGTACGTGCCTCGGGGCACTTGGTCGGGGTGGCCGCCGCACTGCCACGACGGCCGTGACGGCTCGCCCTACCTCGAGGAGGTCTACTACTTCCGCCTCGACCGGCCCGAGGGCTATGCCATCCACCGCAACTGGCGGGACGACGAGGACTACGACGATGCCATGGTGGTGACCGACGGCGATGTGGCGCTGGTGCCCAAGGGCTACCACACGTCGGTGGCCTGCCCGGGCTCCAACATGTACTTCCTCAACTACCTCGCGGGCGAGCTCCAGGACGACGAGCGCCGCACGCCGCCGTGCTTCATGGCCGAGCACACCTGGATCGAGTCCGACTGGACGGCGGGGGAGTGGGGCCTGCCGGTGGTGACCCCGGACGGCTCCGGGGCTGGGTCGTGAGCCTGGAAGGGATCTCCGACGGCGGTCGCTTCGGGGTGCTGGCCATCGACCACCGCGACTCGCTGCGGGCGGTGCTGGCCCCGCACGATCCGGACTCTGTCAGCGTCGAGGACATCACCGCGCTCAAGCGCGAGCTGGTAGGCGAGCTGGCCGCCGGCGCCACCGGCGTGATGCTGGAGCCCGAGTACTCGATCCCGCAACTGCTCGACGGCACGCTGCCCGCCGGCGTGGGGTTCACCGCCGCGTTGGAGGCCCAGGGCTACGCAGCCGATCCCGAGGCTGCCCCCACCCGGATCCTGGAGGGCTGGTCGGTGGAAGCCGCGGCTACATGCGGCGCCTCTGCCGCCAAGCTGCTGGTGCTGTACCGGCCGGATCGCCCCCACGGGGCGGCCCAGGAGAGAGTGGCGGCCGAGATCCTTGCCGAGTGCCGCCAGGTGGGGATCCCGCTGGTGCTGGAGCCGCTGTTCTATGGGCTGAGCGATCCCGGCACCCGCCGCGCCATCGTGATCGAGACGATCGAGCGGTTCGCGGCCATGGACCCCCATCTGCTGAAGCTGCCCTTCCCGGTGGACCCGGTGCAGGAGCCCGACCGCAGCGTGTGGGCCGCCGCCTGCGCCCAGATCACCGAGCGCTGCCACATGCCGTGGACGCTGCTGTCGGGCGGCGGCAACTTCGAGTCCTACCGTGATCAAGTCGTCACGGCCGTGGCCGCGGGCTGTTCCGGCTTCATGGCCGGCCGGGCCCTCTGGGGCGAGGCCGCCCTGGCCTCACCGTCCGACAGGCCGGGGATCATCTCCGAGGTGGTCGCCCCCCGCCTAGCCGAACTCCGCAGCTTGCTCAGCTAGGCGCGGCCTCCCGGCCTTCGGGCTGGTCGGCGCTCGTAGAGTGCCGGTCTGTGAGCACTGGCGCTGAACGTCTGGACGCTGGCCGCGGCGCGACCTGGGCAGCCATGGCAATGAAGGCGGCGCTGGCGCTGGCCTTCGTGGTCGCCCTGACGGTGCCGCTGGACCAACTCGAGGGCAAGGGCATGGCCTTCAGGTTCCCGCTGTTCATGCTGTCGGCTGCGATCGTGCCGCTGGCGTGGCGGCGCCGCTTCCGGCCCTATCCGGCCACCGCGGACGTGCTGGTGGTGGCACCGTTCCTGCTGGACACCCTCGGCAACCTGGTCGGGCTCTACGACGCTTACGACGCCACCGACGACGTGCTGCATACCATCAACTGGATACTCCTGGTGGCCGCGTTCCACGCCTGGCGCTATCGCCGCGGCGGCTCCGCGGCAGCGATGTCAAGCCGCGACGCCTGGCTGCTGGGAGCTGGCATCGGCGCGCTGGCCATCGTGGGCTGGGAGATCGCGGAGTGGATCGTGGCCGAGACCGGCGCTGGCGGCGGCCTGGCCCTGACCTACGGCGACACCGTCGGCGACCTGGCCCTATCCACCGCCGGCGGCATGATCGGATCCTGGCTGGGCGTGCGCTACCTCGGCGCTTCTTCCACCTGCACCGGTCAATCCTGAGCAGCCGTTCGGTGAACTCGGACGCCCAGCGCTAGTTCGAGGTTGGAGAGGTACCTGGCGTAGGCCCGCCGCCCGGCCCGGGTCGCCTGCAGCCAGGTGCGCGGCTTGGAGCCCTCGAACTCCTTGGTGATGGCCAGGAAGCCGGCCGCCTCGAGCTTGCGCAGATGGATGGTCTGGTTCCCGCCGGTCAGGCCCAAGGTCTGCTGGATGAACCCGTAGGCCAACCGGTCCGGCTCAGGCACCGAGACCAGCAGCGTCATGATCCGAAGCCGGGTCGGCTGATGGATCGTCTCGTCGAGTACGACCCCGTCCCCGGCGGGGGAGGCCTCGTCGCTCACGGGCCGCTCACCATTCGCCGGTCCGGCGGATCCATAGGAAGGCGAGACCGAACACCACCAGGCTCAACACGCCAGTCACGCCCAGTGCCGCATCGCCCAGCAGGTAGTGCGGGACAAAGAAGGCGACCGCGAAGCCGGCGCCTGCAAGGGCGATCACCGCGCGGGTCAGAATCCCGAACAGGATGTACGACAGGGCCACAAAGCCGGCGATCGAGGCTGTCAGGGTCTTCCCGTTGTCCGCTGCCGGATCGTCCAACACTCCTGCGACTCCCAGTATGAGGAACATCGCCACGACCATCGTGACGAAGAAGAGGCAGACACGGATTCCGGCCCGGCGACCCGCGGCGCCGTATGAGAGGCGTCGGCTGGCACGGCTTCCGATGATGCCGCTTGAGACCCCTCCGACCGGCCCCAGAACCCACCACAGGGGTCCCGGGAACCACGGATTCTGCTCAGCGAAGTCTGGTGCCAGTTCGTAGACGCCGTACATGGTGAGGTAGCCCACGGCCAGGATCACGCCCCACATCAGCAGGATCGTCGCCATCCCGGCCACGTACATGGAACTCCGGACGTTGTCCATCGTGGCGTGGATGGACTGCCAACTCTCCTCTGCGGTCAGGGCGTCTGCGCCCTCGTCGAATGTCTCCATCTATCGCCCTCCCTCGGCGCTAGTTTGCAATACAAACTAGTTTGCATCACCAAGGGAGCGTTGTCAAGTGTTTGGCACCGAGTTCCGCTAGCCGTTAGCTCTCGGTTGCGTTCGGTGGTGGCAGACCGATTCCCAGGTGGCCCTCGATGCGGGCCAGCCGCTCACGGGCGTCGGCGAGGCTGCCGGTTACCTCATTGTGGTTCTTCTCGGTGATGCGGCGATGCTCTGCGAAGTCCTGGAGCAGGTGCTGGTGACTGGCCTCGAGGACCGTGGTCCGGGAGGTGAGTTCTTGCAAGGCTCCGTTGGTCTCATCCAGCTTGTCGCGGGTCTTGGTGCCCTCCCGGCGCTGCTCGTAGATGCTCCCGAGCACGGCAACGAATGTCGCAGCAACAATGGTGAGAAGTGCGGCGTTCATCGTGAGGAGTGCGGCCTCCATGCCTGGGACAATATCCGCAAGCCACAACCATTGCAACTGTAATATCACAGAATGTATTGAAGCGTCAGGATCCCGGGAGGAAAGTCAGTAGCCGAGGGCTACGTCTACTAGGCCCAGTAGCTCCTCACCGGTCAGCCAGCGGCTTACGTTCTCGCGCACCCGGTTGGTGATCAGGGGCAGGCCCATCTCTCGGGTGTTGCCGATGTGGGGCGTGATCACGCAGTTGGGCAGGACCCACAACCCTGAGTCGTCGGGCAGCGGCTCGGGGTCGGTCACGTCGAGCACCGCCCCGGCGATGGTTCCCGCCCGTAGTGCGGTCTCCAGCGCGGCGTGGTCCACATGACCGCCCCGGGCCACGTTCACCAGCCAGCACTGCGGCCCCATCGACTCCAGCAGCGCTCCGTTCACCACGCCGCGGGTCTCATCGGTCAGCGCCAGGGCCACCACCACTGCGTCGGCACCCGCAACCGCCTCATGCACCGAAGCCAGCGTCATTGTCCGGTCGGCGCCCTCGAAGGGCTCCTCGGAGCGTCGCACCACCGTCACCTGGCAGCCCCACGGCTCCAGCAGCCGCATGAGCGACTGGGTGATGCCGCCCCCGCCCAGCACGGTGATTCGAGTCCCGAACAGGTTGCGTCCCGACTCAGCGCACCACGAGTCGGCCGCCGCGAACAGATGGAAGTCCCGCAGCCCCATCAACAACGCGGCCATGACCCATTCCGCCACGGGATCGGCGTACACGCCCTTGGCGCAGGTCCACGTCAGGCGGGTGTCGAGGTAGTCGAGAAACGGCTCCACACCCGCATAGGGGAGCTGCACCCATTCCACCGACGGTGCCGCGGCGATCACCTCCGGGTACATGGCGGCCGCATACGGGTCGGCCCAGATCAGGGCTTCAGCTTCGGACAGATCCGCCACCTCGCCGCCGGCATCGCGTACCGCGGCCGCGAACGCGTCGTACATCACCGGCCGGGTGTCCGGCGCAACCGCGACGAGCCGACTCACATGATCACGCCCACTGCGCAGCCGTTCTGTGAGCAGATATGCCGACTGAGGCGGCTTCGTTGCTCAGAGAAACCGCGGCCTCGCCTCCAGCCCCGGGTCACGACAGGTTGAACTGGCGGTCTCCGGCGTCGCCGAGACCCGGCAGGATGAAACCGTTGTGATCGAGCGACTCGTCGACGGCAGCCACGCAGACCGCGTCGGCCAGCCCCGATTCGCGCACCCGCTCGATCCCCTCGGGAGCGGCCAGCACGCACACCGCGGTGACCCGTTCCGCGCCACTGGCCCTCAGCGTCTCCAGGGCGTGGACGCAGGATCCGCCAGTGGCCAGCATCGGGTCGAGGATCAAGGCGTCTCGCCCTTCGAGGCTCTCCGGAAGCGTGCTCGCGTACTGGCTGGCCTCCAGGGTCTGCTCGTTACGCCTGAGGCCCACGAACGCCACCTCCACGTCGCCGAGCAGCTCGAGCGCGGCGTCGAGCATGCCCAGGCCGGCCCGCAGCACCGGCACCAGCACCGGGGGACGCTGGAGGCGGGAGCCCACCGTCGGGCCCATGGGCGTAGTGACGTCGACAGGTTCGAGGGGAGCCTGCCTCATGGCCTCGTACACCAGGATCGAGCTCAGGTCGCGCAGCAGTCGCCGGAACTCGTGGTTGGGGGTGGAAGAGTCGCGCAGGCGTGTCACCCGGTCGGCAACCAGCGCATTGTCGATCACATGGACTTCGGTCACGGTCTTCTCGCTATCTCGATGCGTCCTCCCTCACCGTAGATGGCCGCCGCCAGCGCCTGCACGTCCTCCGGTGTCAAGCGTTCCAGCTCCTCGCTGAGCCGCTTCTTGGTGAGCACGTCCTCGTCGTCGGCGCTGCGTCGTGCCAGCAGCGCGCTGATCAGGTCGGGGTTGCGCGACCGGGCGTAATCGGTGGTCAGGATGGCGTTCGCCTGCTCGAATTCAGCGGGAGTCAGTCCGTTGGTGGCGACATCGGCCAGGATGTCGAGCATCGTGGTACGGACCTCGTCGTACCGGCTCGGATCGAGCGTGGCATAGACCCCCGAGTCGAAGAACTGGCTGGGGAGGCTGTTGCTGTCGACCGAGCCCCCTGCGACGTAGGAGGCGCCCAACTCCTCGCGTATCACCAGGAACAAGCGCTCGCTCAGAGCTACTCCGAGAGCGTCGGCGGCCACCACCCGCAGCGGGGTCACCTCTAGGTCGGCCTCGTGGTAGATCTCCAGCACGGCGCTCTCGCCCTCGCCGACCTGCACCTGCCGCTGCACGAGCCCATCGGGCATGGGTGGCCGGCGGTTGATGTAGGTGTCGGACTCGCCGGCGGGGAGTGTGCCGATGTAGTGGCGGGCCAGACGCTCGACCTCCGCGGCGTCGATGTCGCCGGCGACGGCCACCACCATGTCGTCGACTTTGCCGAGCCGGCTCTGGTACATGGCCAGCAGTCGCTGCGGGGTGAGCGAGTCGATCTCCTCGCGGCTGGCGATGGCCCGGTGCCAGGTGTTGCCGTAGCGGGCCTCGAGGTAGGCGATGGCCGCCTGCCAGCGGGGGTCGCGCTCCGACAGTGCCAATCTGCTCTCGGCGGTGTGGAGCGCGTCCTGGTAGGACTGGTCGTCGATCCGGGGTGCGGTCGCCAGCAGGTGGATGAGCTGGAACATGGTCTCGACGTCGTCGGTGCTTGACGACCCGGCGAAGCCCTCAGTCGTCTGGCCTATGTAGGGGTTGACCCCAACGGTGCGGTCTTCCAGGAAACGGTTCAGCTCCGCGCTCGACAGGTCGCCCAGGCCGCTGCCCTGCACCGCGTTCACCGCGATGGCCGACAGGGCCCGGTCACCGGGCTCCAGCAGCGACCAGCCTCCGAGGGACTGCGCTTGCAGGCTGACCGAGCCCTCGGCGATGTCGGAGGGCGCGAACATGACCCGGGCCCCGTTGGCGAAGGTCCACTCGTACCCGTCGTCGAAGAGGTCGAAGGATCCTTCCGAGACGGGGTCCGCAGGTTCTGGCGGGTCCATGAGCTGATCTATGACGGCCACCTCTCGCGGGGGTGGTCCGGCCTCGGCCGCGGTCAGGGCGGCGTCGAGCTCGGCCACCGTCGGCACGCTCGACGGGTCGGGACCGACCGCGATGACCAGCAGCCCGCCGCGCTGCATCTGCCACCGGAAGTGCTCGGTCAACTCCTCGGGGGTGATCTGCGCCAGCAGTCGAGCGGTCCGGGTCACCGACCCCGGGATGGAGTCGATGTCGCCGCCGTAGAAGAAGTGATTCTGGTAGTAGCCGGCCCACTCACGGTCCTGGATCGTGGGTGTCCTGTCGAGCAGGAACTGCAGGTCGGCCACGATCTGGCGGATGGCTCGGCCCAGGTCGCCGCGGGTGAAGCCGTGCTCCTGAGCGGTCAAGAGCACCGAGAGGTAGTCCTTGGAGGCGGTGTCGAGGTTGTCGCCCTGCCAGTTCGTGCCGTAGTACCTGAGCCCGCGGTTGTAGGTGAAGGCGAAGAAGCTTGGCGGGTCGACCTGGCTCAGCTCGCCCCGGTGGTAGGCGTCTTCGAGGCGGTTCTGGACCATCACCTCGATGAGCGCGTCCATGGTTGCGAGCCGGTCGCCGCCGACAGTGCCGAGATCATAAGGATCGATGGGTATGTCCAGCGATATGAGAGTGACACCCCGCCTCGGGTCGGTTACTACATGGCTCGAGGATTCGGCTGGAGGTATGTACACGCTGGGGGCCCGGCGTCCCTCGCCCGCCGGCAGCGGCCCGAAGTGCTCCTCCACAAGCGCACGCTGGTCGTCAACAGCCATGTCGCCCACCACGACCACGGCCATGTTGGCGGGCACGTACCACTTCTCGTAGAAGGCTCGAAGATCCTCCGCCGTCATCGCGTTTACGTTGTCGAGGGTGCCGATGGGGTCGCGGCCCTCATAGGGGGTTCCCCGCGTGTAGAT
>VYCM01000129.1 GCA_009843915.1 Acidimicrobiaceae bacterium
ACTGACGACCTTCTCCTTACCATGGAGACGCTCTGCCGGCTGAGCTAAGGGAGCGATTCCGGCGCCGGAACGCCGGTCCGCCATGATGCCACACCCGTGTGCTGATCCCAACCGCCGGCAGTCCCATCAACGATGAACGTGGCGACCCGACCGGCTGACCCTGCCCAGCGAGGTGATGCCAGTAGGTTCTGTGCACGTGACACGCCGGGCAGGACAATGAACGGGCTGCGCGTGGGGGTGGTGGGCGGCTCGATCGGGGGGCTGACCGCGGCCGTGCTGCTGCACGAGATGGGCTGCGATGTCCAGGTGTTCGAGCGATCGAGCGCGGCGCTGCAGGGGCGGGGCGCCGGAATCGCGGTGCTGCCCATGACCGAGCGGTACTTCACCGAGTTGGGTACCAGCCTCGGCGCCGGCACCGGTACGGCCCGCCAGGTCGCCCTTTCGCTCACCTACTGGAGCTATGTCGACCGTAGCGGAGCCGTCATCGACACGGCCGCCACCCACTATCGCTTCACTTCGTGGAACACGCTGTACCGGGCACTGCTGGAGCGCCTGCCGCCGGAGCGGTACCACCTCGACTGCGGCGCCACCGGGGTGGCCCAGTCAGACGAGTCGGCGGCGGTGCGCTTCGCCAGTGGGGACACCCACCTGTGCGACCTCGCTGTGGGCGCCGACGGGATCGGCTCGACCGTGCGGGAGACGGTGGCGCCCCACACCTCGACCACCTACGCCGGATACGTCGCCTGGCGAGGCACCGTCCTGGAGAGCGAGCTCTCGCCGAGCACTGCCGAACTCTTCGCCGACGCCATGGTGTACCAGGTCCTGCACCGCTCCCACATTCTCGCCTACGCAATTCCCGGACCCGACGACTCGGTCACCGTCGGCGAGAGGGCCCTCAACTTCGTGTGGTACCGCAACGCCCACGGCGCGGCCTACGACGACCTGATGACGGACCGCAACGGCCTCCACCGGCCGGGCACCGTGCCACCCGGGCTAGTGCAGCGCCACTTCGTCCGGACGCTGCACGCCGATGCCTCCGCACAGCTCGCACCGCAGTTGGCCGAACTGGTGCTGGCGTGCGACACGCCCTTCATCCAGGCGATATTCGACATGACCGCCCACCGTTTCCGCAGAGGCCGCGCCATCCTGATCGGCGACGCCGCCGCTGCGCTGCGGCCCCACGTCGCAGCAGGCACGGCCAAGGCCTGCGCCGACGGATGGGCACTGCGAGACTCCCTGTCCGGCGCCGAAGACCTCGACGGCGCCCTGGCGGGCTGGGAGGCCCGGCAAATGGCACTGGCCGAGCGCGTCGCAGCCAAGTCCAGGGCGATGGGCGAGGCGTCCCAGACGTCGGGCACGATGGTGCCGGGCGACCCCGGCTGGCGATTCGGACTGTTCAGCCCGGGCAACTGAGCCCGAGCCACCTCCGCAGCTGCCGGGCTATAGGGTTCGACGCTGACCCGACGGCAAGGAGTTGACAATGACGATCAGGCTGTACCAATTCCTGGACGTGTCAGCCGGTGTGCAGGCCGGCCAGTTCGGGATCGGGGGACGAAGCGAGATCGACAGTCTCGATGACCTCGGCCCCATCCACAAGCGGCTGCTCGACGAGCAGGTCACCGCGGTGGTGTCGGTGATCGGCGCCGACGGCCGGCCCAGCCTGACCCCGATGTGGTTCGACTACGCCGGTGACAAGGTGCTGGTCAACGTGGCCTCGCATCGCAAGAAGACGGCCTGGATCCGCAGCAGCCCCGAGATCTCGCTGATCCTCGTCAACCCGCAGAACCCGTACCACTGGGTGTCGATGAAGGCCACCGTCGAGCGGGAGGTATCCGAGGACGACCCCACCGAGGGCGCCCGGGTCAGCGAGCAGCTCGACGGGGTCTGGACGAAGTACACCGGCGCAGAGCCGCCCTACGGCCTGCGCGATCCGTCCATCGACGAGCGTCGCGTGCTGTTCGAGTGCCGGGTGGACAAGGTCTCGACGTTCGGACAGCCCTGATCAGCCGGGGTCTATTGCTTCTTGCCGCAAGCTAGGGCCCGGGTGGAGAGCGCGACCCGGCGGCGGGCCGAGGCGAGGTCGTTGCGGTCCAGGCCGTTGGTGAGGTAGGCGAACGAGATCCCGCTAGCCGGGTCGGCCCACGCGGCCTGCCCGCCGGCACCGGAATGGCCGAAGGCTCCTGACGACGCTCCGTGGCCGTGGCCGCGCATGGCGGCCTTGCCGTCGTCGCCAGCCAGCACGAAGGCGTGGGAGCGGCTGGCGGGGGTCCGAGTCCAGTCGGGGTGGTTCTGGCGGACGACCATGGCATCGGTGCGTACCTCGGCATGAAGGAAGCCGCCGGTGTTGTGAAGGACGGCCTGATACCACCGGGCCATCTCTTCGGCCCGAGCGATCCCTCCGCCCCCGGGAATCCCGGCGGCGCGAACCCAGGGCCGGTTGAACACCATCAGTGCCGCTTCGCCGATCCCGCCGGGCAGCTCTTCGAGACCTAGAGCGGCCAACTCCTCGGCGGTCGGGACTGAGCCCACCGGCACGACATCGGCCACATCTGCCTGCTCCTCGACGTCTATGCCCAGCCAGCGCGAGCAGCCAGCCGGCTCCATGACTCGCTCAGCAATCACATCGGCGTAGGGGCGACCGGTCACCTCGGTGATGATGTCGCCCGCCACCCAGTGAGCGGACAGCGGGTGGTACTCGTAGCGGCTGCCGGGCTGCCAATCGGTGCGCCAGCCGGCGTAGGCCGCCAGCCGGGCGGCGCGGTCGGTCGTCTCGGTGCGCCCCAGGGGCGCGTAGGGGAAGCCACCGGCGTGCAGCAGCACCTGCGACACGGTGATGGCGTCCTTGCCGTTGGCCCCGAAGGACGGCAGCACATCGCTCACGGGCGCACTGATGTCGAAGAGCCCCTCGGCGGCCAGCTCCATGGCGGTGAGCGCCACCGTCGGCTTGACCGCCGAGTACGTGTGGAAGCGGGTGGCCGCGGTGCAGTCGCCCAGCGCCTCCGACACGACGACCTCGCCCTCGAAGGCCAGGGCGAACTGCGCAGCGGGTAGAAGGCCGGAGTCCACGTCGCGCCGGGCCCGCTCCACGAGCGCGCCGACCGCGGAGTTGTCGACCTTCGGCATCTCTCGATGTTACGAGCGCCAGAGCCCGGCCGACGCCTAGTTGACGGCCTTGGTCATGCCCTCCCAGTAGGGGGCCCGCAGCTTGAACTTCTGGAGCTTGCCGGTGGCGGTCCGGGCCAGCTCGTCGCGCATCTCCACCGAGGTGGGGCACTTGTAGTGGGCGATGCGCTCCCGGCAGTGGGCGATCAGCTCCTCGGGCGTGGCGTCGGACCCGGGAGCCAGCACCACCAGCGCCTTCGGTGTCTCGCCCCACTTCTCGTGGGGCACGCCGATCACAGCCACCTCAGCCACTGCCGGATGCGAGAACAGCGCGTCCTCCACCTCGATCGACGACACGTTCTCGCCCCCGGAGATGATCACGTCCTTCTTGCGGTCGGTGATCATGTAGTGGCCGTCGTCGTCGAGGTACCCGCCGTCGCCGGTGTGGAACCAGCCGTCGCGAATGGCGTCCGCGGTGGCGTCGGGCTGCTCCCAGTAGCCCTCCAGCACATGGTTGCAGCGGGCCAGGAACTCACCGGAGGCGCTCACCTGCATGCGTACTCCCAGCGCGGGCACACCCTGGCGCGACAGCTTGCGAGCTCGCTCATCGGGTGGGAGGGGATCCCACTCGGTCCGGCTGCGGTTGATGGTGAGGACCGGGGCCGTCTCGGTAAGACCGTAGAGCTGGATGAACTCCCAGCCCAGGTCGGTCTCCACCCGCTCGATGGTGCGGGTCGGTGGGGGTGCGCCGGCCACCACCATGCGGGTGCGCCCCGCTCCCGGGATGGGGCCGTCCCAGTCGGCGGCCGCGTCGAGGATGGCGGCCACCACCGCCGGCGCGCCGCACAGCAGGGTGATGCCGTGGGCGTCCACCCGGCGCAGGATCTCGGCCCCGTCCACCTTGCGCAGCACCACCTGCTTGGCGCCCGTGCCGACCAGCACGTAGGGCATCCCCCAGCCGTTGCAGTGGAACATGGGCAGGGTGTGCAGGTAGTTGTCGCGGTCGGTGACGGAGGTGTGCAGGCCGAACACGGCCGAGTTGATCCACAGGCTCCGGTGGGTCTGCTCCACGCCCTTGGGCCGGGCAGTGGTGCCGGAGGTGTAGTTGACGACCGCGGTCTCGTCCTCGTTCGGCGCCCATGGCTGCGGCGACTCGCCCAACCGGAACAGGGCCTGGTCCGACTCGTCACCGAGCACGAACTTGTGGCGGCACTGCACCGGACCCAGGGTGTCGGCCAGCTCGGGATCGACGAGCAGCACGTCGGCGCCGCAGTGGTCCACTATGTAGGTCACCTCGTCGAGGCTGAGCCGGAAGTTGATGGGCACGAAGATGCGTCCGTTGCCGCTGACGCCCCAGAAGCAGGTGAGCAGGCGCCCGGCGTTGTGCGACACCATGGCCACCCGGCCTCCCATGGGCACGCCGAGAGCGTCGAGGCCTGCGCCGGTGGCGTCGACCAGTTCGCCCATGCGCGCGAAGGTGACCTCGCCCAACGAGGGCGCGGGCTGGTCGGGCTCGTCGACGAAGGCGACCCGGTCTGGGTACACGGACAGGGCCCGGTCGATGTGGTCGCGGACTGTGAGCGGAACCTTCATGGCGTCATCATGGCAGGATCAGCAGGCACCGCGCACCCTGAACGCAACTCCCGATGGCGGCACGCGCGGGCGAACGGGCTAGCACGGCCCCGCCCGGAGTCTGACTAGCCTCCGAAGCGCACGTCGGGCAGATTGGAGTTCACCCATGCGACGAGCAGGACTTCTTGCCGGGATCACGGTGCTCGTCTGGCTGCCGCTGCTGGCTGCCTGCAGCGGCGAGGCCGCCGGCCCGGGCAGCTCGGACCCCTTCGACGGCACCGTCCGGATCGGGGCCACGGTCAGCGAGACCGGCAAGTTCTCGATGGAGGGCAAGGACACCCGGCAGGGTTACGACACCTGGCTGACGTGGGTGAACGAGGTCTACGGCGGCATTCGCGTCGGAGATCAGCGCTAGCGGGCCGAGATCGTGTACCACGACGACGAGTCCGACGCCGACACCGCCGGCAGGCTCACGCAGCGCCTGATCGACGAAGATGGGGTCGACTTCCTGCTGGGCCCCTACTCGAGCGGCCTCACCACCGGCACCAGCGCCATCGCCGAGGCCAGCGACGTGCTGATGGTGGAGGGCAGCGGCGCCTCCGACGCCCTGTTCGAGCGGGGCTTCCAGAACCTGTTCCTGGTGGCCACCATCGCCAGCGACTACACCCGCTCGGGGATCGAGGCCCTGGCGGCCCGCGGGGCCCGCACCGCGGTCGTCGCCCACGAGGACACGTTGTTCGCCACCGCGGTGGCCCAGGGCGCGGTCCGCCACTTGAAGGCCAACGGCATCGAGGTGCTGGCGGTCGAGGCCTACCCCGAGGGCATCCAGGACGTGTCGGCCATCATGACTAAGTTCCGCGACCTCGACCCCGATGTGTTCATCGGCGGGGGCCACTACAACGACGCAGTGCTGTTCGTGAGCTCGGCCACGGAGGTCGGTTTCGAGCCCGGCGGAATGCTGATCACGGTCGGTCCCTCCAACCCCAGGCTGGCGGAGGAGCTGGGCCGCGACGTGGACGGGGTGCTCGGGCCGACCCAGTGGGAGCCGTCCATGGCCTACCAGGGTCCGTACTTCGGAAGCGCCGCCGACTACTCGGCCTACTACCAGAGCCTCTGGGGCGAGGCCCCCGTGTACCAGGCGGCCAGCGCGACGGCCGCCGCGCTGGCTCTGCACCTCGCCATTGAGGCGGCTGGCTCCACGGACACCGGCGCGGTGCGGGCTGCGCTGCGGGCGCTGTCGGCGGACACCTTCTACGGCCCGATCAGCTTCGACGAGCGCGGCGTCAACGTGAGCAAGCCGATGGGCACGATCCAGGTGCAGGACGGCGAGATCGTGGTGGTGGCCCCCGACGCGGCGGCGACGTCCAGTCTCCAATACCCCTACGGCGAAGGCGGCTGACACACCCCGAACTGGCAGCAGAATGCACGCATACCGTGCACAACGCTGCCAATTCCGGCGGACCATCCAGCCGCTATCCGAATTGGCAGCAGAATGCCCCCTATAGGGCACCAAACGCTGCCAATTCCGGCGGGTGGTCAGCCCTCCAGGACGGTAGCGACTGCGTCGGGGATGGAGCGGGGGCCTGCTATAGCCGCGAACCGGGCGCCGGCAGCGGCTGCGAAGGCCTCGGCATCGGCCGCGTCGCCCGCGGGCGCGATCACGCACAGCTCGTCGAGGCGGCGGGCCGCAGCCAACGGATCGCCCCCGGCGGTGGCCCGGCAGTCCGAGAGCAGCACCGCGATGCGGCGCCTCGCGGTGCACCGCTCCAGCTGGGCTCGGGCCGCGTCGAGGGCGGCCGCGAGGTCGGTGGTGCCGTAGCCGCGCAGCCGCAGCACGTCGTCCACGACGGCGGGCGCCGGACGGTCGCGGTCGGCGGACTTGATGGCCACGACCTGGTCGCCGAAGGCCAGCGCCGACCACTGCTGGGGCGCCCGCAGGGCGCAGGCCGCGGCGGCCACCGCGGCCGCGGCCAGCCGCGGGCCGCCCATCGACCCCGACCGGTCCACCACGAGAGTGATCGCGGTGGCGGGACGCTGCCAGCGCTGCACCCACAACTCGTCCAGCGCCGCCGCACGGCCCGCCGCTCTGGCCTCGAGCAGACCGTCGAGGCTGCGGTCGATGTCAATATCGCCGCTGCAGAGATCGGCCCGTCCAGGCTCGAGGCGACCCACCCCGCCCGCTGACGACGCCCCGGCCCGAGCCAGATCGAGCGCCAGCCGTCCCGCTAGCCGCGCCGCCAGCGCCGCCATCTGGCGGTCGGCGGCGGCCGCCATGTCGGCCAGCAGGGCGAGGGTCTGGTCGGGGTCGACGGAGGCCTGCTCGGCCACCTCGGCGGTGTCGAGGGCTCCGGTGGTGGGACTCAGCAGCCTGAACCCGGGCTGGCCCTCGTAGTGGCCGCGGGGCGTGGTGCGGACCCGCTCGGCGTCCAGCGCCTCCCGGGCCCTGAACCCTTCGAGAACTAAGCCCCTGTGCCGGTCGCCCCTCCGGGGGCCGGCACTTTTTCCATCGAAGGCACCAGGGACTCGGGCGGTGGGCCGTCGCTGCGCCGCTCGGCCGCGAGCGCCTCCTCCCACAGCTCCCGCACGATGGCCTCGGGGGTGCGGTCCCCTCCCTCGTGGAGCCGGATCCGGCCGGTGAGAGCCATCAGCGCGGCGTCGAGGCCCACCCCCGGGTCGTCGAGCGCCAGGTCACGGAGCTGGCAGAGGCGAGCGGCCACATCGCAGAGGTCCATCGCTCCCCGCACGGATGCCCCCATGCGCACATCGCGATGGGTGCGGGTGGCTCGGGCAACAGCCACGGCCCGGGCCATGGTGCGCTCGGCCGCCGCACCGCCGGTCGGGAAGCCCTGGGCCCGCAACTCGACGATGCGACGCTCGTCGCGCTCGTCCTGGTAGCCCATGGACAGGTGGCAGATGCGGTCGTAGACCGCGCTGGACAGGCGTGACGTGCCCACCGTGTCGTAGGGATTCATGGCGGCCACCAACCGGAACTGCTCCGCCGCGACGATCCGCTCCACCCTGGGCAGATGGAGCTCGCCCTCCGACATCACCCCGATGAGCAGGTTGACGGTCTCCTCGGGCACCCGGTTGAGCTCCTCGACGTAGAGCAGCGCCCCGTCCTGAATGGCCTCGATGAGCGGGCCGGGCATGAAGGCGTCGGCGGTGTAGCCCTCCGACAGCACCCGGGCCGGGTCGAACTGCCCGGCGAGCCGGGCCGGGGTCAGCTCGGAATTGCCCTCCACGGCGACCAGCGGAACATCCATCGCCGCGGCCAGGGCCCGCAGCAGGGTGGTCTTGCCGGTGCCGGGCGGGCCCTCGAGCAGCAGGTGGCGTCCTGCGCCGACCGCGGCGACCGCCAGCTCGACCTCGCGGTGGCGCCCCACCATGGCAGCCGCAACGGTGTCGACCAGGCCGCCGCGGGCGTCGTGCAGGCCAGCGGCAGGGTCAGTCAAAGGCGATGACACCCCTGATGTTGCGGCCCTCGCGCAGATCCCGGTAACCCTCGTTCACCTCGTCCAGCGAGTAGGTGGCGCTCACGAAGCTGTCGAGGTCGAGCTGGCCCTGGGTGTAGAGCGAAAGCAGGTGCGGGATCTCCGAGCGAGGGCTGGCCGAGCCGAACATCGAGCCCTTGAGCTGCTTGTTCAGCATGGCGAACTCGAACAGGTTGAACTTCACGTCCATCTGCTCCAGCGGCGCGACCGCGGCCACCACCACCGTGCCGCCCTTGCGCACCAGGAACTGGGCCGGGGCCAGCATCTCGCCGCTCATGACGCCGGGAGTGAGGACCAGGCTGTCGGCCATCACGCCGCCGGTCACGATCCCGACCGTCTCCATGGCTGCCTCCATGGACTCGGCCGTGTGGGTGGCGCCGAACCTGCCGGCGGCCTCCCGCTTGGACTCGGCCGGGTCGACGGCCACGATGTTGGAGGCGCCGGCGATCTTGGCCGCCTGGAGCGCCGCGCTGCCCAGGCCGCCGCAGCCCACCACCACCACCGTGTCGCCGGGCCGGACGTCGGCCCGGTTGGCCACCGACCCGAAGCCGGTGGTCACCCCGCAGCTCACCAGTGCGGCGATGGGCGCCGGCACGTCCGGGTCGACCTTCACCGCGGAGTCGACGCTGACCACCATGTGCTCGGCGAACGTTCCCAGCTTGAGCATGGGAGTCAGGTCGGTGCCGCCGGCGTCGTGATGGCGGAACCCTCCCGCGGGCGGCAACATGCCGGGAGAGAGCAGGTGGATGCCCAGGTCACAGAGGTGTTGCTGGCCGTCAGCGCACCAGCGGCAGCGGCCGCACGACGGCACGAACGAGGCCGAGATGTAGTCGCCGACGGCCAGCTCGGCCACGCCCTCGCCCACCTCGACGACCACTCCGGCTCCCTCGTGTCCGCCCACGATCGGCAGCGGCACCGGCATGGAGCCGTTGCGGGCGTGCTCGTCGGAATGGCACATCCCGGCCGCGGTGGTCTTCACCAGCACCTCGCGCGGTCCGGGCCCGTCGAGCTCGATCTCCTCGACGCTCCAGTCGGCGTTGGGCTCTCGCAGCACGGCTGCTCTGGTCTTCACGCGGCACCTCCCAAGGACTCGGACGCGCGACGCTAGCGCAGCCCGTGCAGCGCCGCGATCTACGAAATGGAGGCCGGCGCGCCGTGACCCTGTCCGAGCCACCTTCATATGTGAAGATGTAGGACTCGCATCGATGAGGTGCCAAGACAAGGGAGCGCAACCATGGCGACGGGGCCACTCTCGGGCATACGGGTGATCGACCTGACCCAGGTGCTGGCCGGGCCGACCGCGACCATGCTGCTGGCCGACCTCGGCGCCGACGTGATCAAGGTGGAGCCGCCCGGCATGGGCGACCTGTCCCGGCTGGCCCGCTACGCCAAGGGCGGCATCAACAGCACGGTCGCCAACTGCAACCGGGGCAAGCGATCGATCCAGATCGACCTCTCCACCGAGTCCGGACGCGATGTGGGCCTGCGCCTGCTGGCCGGCTGCGACGTCGCCGTCCAGAACATGCGGCCGGGGATCATGGACAGCCTCGGGATGGGGTACGAGCACGCCGCCGCGGTGAACCCCGAGATCATCTACTGCTCGATGTCGGGCTACGGGCAGACGGGACCGTACGCCAAGCGAGCCGCCTACGACCCGATCATCCAGGCCGTGACCGGCTACGTGGCCGTTCAGGTCAACCCGGAGGTCCCGATCCCCGACCTGGTGCGCAACGGAGTGATCGACAAGGCCTCGGGCTGGATGGCCGCGCTGGCCATCGTGTCGGCCCTGTTCGCCCGCGGCCGGGGCGCAGGGGGCCAGCACATCGACCTGTCGATGCTCGACACCGCCGTGCAGTTCCTGTGGCCCGACGGCGGCATGGCCGACACACTTCTCGATCCGGAGGCCAGCGAGGGACGGCGCCTGTCCACGCTGTACCGGCTCACGCCGTGCGCCGACGGCCACATCGTCTACTTCGTGGTCAGCGACAAGCAGTTCCACGGCCTCTACCGGGCCCTGGGGCGCACCGACTGGATAGACCACCCGCAGTGGGGCACCCACGAGAGCCGGCGTGGCCTCTCCGAGGAGCTCGGAGCCCTGCTCGAGGAGGAGTTCGCCCAGTGGAAGGTCGCCGATCTCGTGCCCCGGATGCACGAGAACTCCGTGCCGTGCGGGGAGGTCGCCGCGGTCGAGGACCTCCACGAAGATCCCCAGATCCGCCACAACGAGACCCTCGTCGATTGGGACCATCCGACCGCGGGCCGGATCCGTCAGTCCCGGTTGGCCCCCCGGTTCTCGGCCACCCAGCCCGAGTTCCGGCCCTCCGTCCCCAGGCTCAACGAGCACGCCGACGAGATCCTCGCCGAGTTGGGCCTCGACGCCGGCGAGATCGCCGGGCTGCGCACCGACGGCGCCGTCTTCTGAGGTTCTCATCGCGAGGCATCGCGATATAGACAGGTCTGCGTGATGTACGCGACCGAGACGGGAGGCTGACGGGTGAGAGTGCTGCGCAATGCCCGTCTGGCCGACGGCCGCGCCGTCGATGTCGGCATCGACACCACCGACGGCACGATCTCCAGCGTCGTCGCCGCGGGCTCAGCTGCCGTCGCCGAGGGAACTGAGGTAGACGATCTCGGTGGCTGGCTGCTGCTGGTGGCCATGGCCGAGCCGCACGCCCACCTCGACAAGGCCCTGACCGCCGATGAGGTGCCCAACCCCAAGGGCGATCTCATGGGAGCCATCAACGCCTGGTTCGAGGCCGCCGAGAAGGGCCGGCTGTCCTATGAACGAACGGTTGAGAGGGCCACCCAGGCCTTCGAGCTGCTGCTCGTGCACGGGGTGACGGCCGTCCGCACCCACATCAATGTGACGGCCGACATCGGCGTCTCCAGCGTTCTCGCCGTCCAGGAGGCGGCCCGGTCCATGGAGGGCCTGATCGACCTCCAGACGGTGGCCCTGACCGGCTTCCCCATGACGGGGCCCGACAGCGCCCCCAACGTCCGGGCGCTGGAGGCCGCGGTGGAAGCCGGGGTGGATCTCGTCGGGGGCGTACCGAACCTCCAGGACGACCCGCCGGCTTGCATCGCCGACGTGCTCTCCCTGGCGACGTCCACCGGCATCGACATAGACCTGCACACCGACGAGACGCTGGACCCCTCGGTGCTGACGCTGCGGGAACTGGCCCGGCAGGTGAGCGACAAGGGCTTCGACGGGACGGTGGCCGCCAGCCACTGCGTCAGCCTGGGCATGCAGCCACCGGATGTGCAGGCCGCGGTGGCCGCCGAGGTCGCGGCCGCAGGCATCTCGGTGATCGCCCTGCCCCAGACCAACCTGTTCCTGCAGGGCCGGGACGACCCGAGGGCCACCCCGAGGGGACTCACCGCGGTGCAGGCGCTGCTCGACGCGGGCGCGGCCGTGGCCGCGGGGGCCGACAACGTGCAGGATCCTTTCAACCTGGTCGGACGCAGCGACCCGCTGGAGACGGCCGCGCTGATGGTGATGGCCGGCCATCGCCTGCCGGCTGACGCCTACGACATGGTCTCCAACATCTCGCGCCGCGTGATGGGCCTTGCTCCCGTCAACTTCGAGCCCGGCGACCCGGCCGACCTGATCGCCATCGACGCGCCGTCGCTGCGGGGCGCGGTGGCCGACGCGCCGATGTCTCGGAGGGTCTACCGCCGGGGCCGGTTGGTGGCCTCGGCCGATCAGCAGACCCGGGTGATGCGACCCGAGAGCTAGCCCTCGACGTACGAGTACTCGGTGGGAAGAGCCTCGTCGTCCGGTCCCACCACATAGTTCCCGGCTCGCAGCGAAACCGGCGGCTCATCGGGATCGAAGCTGACGCCCACCGGGTCGCCGCCGTCGGCCACCACCCGGACCTGGTCGAGGAACTGGCGCCGCACCATCGACACCCCCCGGTCGCTGGAGGCGAGACGCTCGGTGGAGTGCAGGGTGATCGGCCCCTGGCCGACCTGGGTCTCGTAGTCGCCGGGATAGCGCTGATGGCCCTCGT
This sequence comes from Acidimicrobiaceae bacterium, assembly GCA_009843915.1. Classification (GTDB taxonomy): domain Bacteria; phylum Actinomycetota; class Acidimicrobiia; order Acidimicrobiales; family Aldehydirespiratoraceae; genus Aldehydirespirator. The sequence continues at coordinate 12,176 of VYCM01000129.1, forward strand.
CGTCGAGGTCGAACCAGGTCTTGCCGTCGGCGTAGGCAGGCAGGCCCTGGGCCGGACGGTCCTTGGGCTTGCGCAGCATCGAGACCACCCAGGTGTGGGTGTCGTCGATGGGCACGGCCCACGACATGTTGTTGGTCTTGCCCACCACGGTGAGCGTCGGCGTGGGGATCACCCTGATGGTGGGGACCCGGATCTCGGTCACCCGGTGCAGCGTGTTCCCGTCGGGCAGGTCCCGGTCCTGGCTGGCCGTCACGCCCCAGGGGTGGCGCTGCCAGTCTATGCGGGGCCAGATCTCCAGCCGCGGGTCGAACTGATGACCGCTGATGGCGTTGTGGAGGATGAACACGTGGTACGGGTCCATGGCGTTCTCATGGGTCTGGAACCAGTTGCAGGGGGCCACGGTGGGACCGCCGAAGGCGAAGTGGTCGATGATCACGATCTCCTCGTGGTCGCGCAGGCCCTCGAAGATGTCGTAGCGGGGGAACACGGGCTGGCGATCGGCCGGGCCCATGTAGGCGAAAACCAGTCCGTTGTACTCCTGCACCGGGTACCAGGGTTGGCGGTAGGAGTCGCGGTTGCGTCCCCGGTCGGGCTCGCAGGGCTGGTCGAGGCAGGCGCCGTCGACCGCGAAGAGCCAGCCGTGATAGGGGCAGCGGATCCCGTCGTCCTCCACCCGGCCGTAGTAGAGGGTGGTGCCCCGGTGGCAGCAGCGGGGCTCGACGAGGCCGGGACGGCCGCGGCCGTCGCGGAACAGGATCAGGTCCTCGGTGAGGATGCGCACCCTCCTGGGAAGGGAGGTCGCCGCGGAGCTGCGGGCGATCGGGTGCCAGTAGCGCCGCAGCAACTCCCCGGCAGGGGTGCCGGCGGACGTCTCCACCAGCTCGGGATTCCACTCTCCTGCAGGGCGGCCGTAGGCCCGGCCGTCGTCCGGGCGCTCACCAGTCTCGGCGTCGGTTGGCCCCGAGGACTCGACCCTCGTAGTTTGAGGCTCCGTCATGCACCGAGTGTTCCACAGCCCCGCGATCGACGCTAAGAGCGGGCGCAACAGGTGAGGCCCGTGTCGCAGCGGCGTCACTCCCGCTCCTGTTCGCTTCGCTCACGGGCCGCTCGAGCCACGGCATCGACCGCATGAGCCAGATTCACTCCCCCATCCGCTCGGCCTCTGAGCCACCGCCCGCTCCTCTCGCGCCGCGGGTGATCGATGTCTCGGCCCTGTCGAGCGACCGCTCCGCCACTGGAGGCCGTCGATCGGCGGCGATAGCGGAGGTCGAGTCGGCCTGCACCACCGACGGGCTCTTCCTCGCCGCCGGCCACGGCATCGACCGGCAGCTTGACGCAGCCTTCGGTGCGGCCCGGACGTTCTTCGCGCTCCCACCCGACGTCAAGGACCGGGTGCCGAGGATCGACCGGTACGGATACGTCCCCGACCGGATCGAGGCCCGTGATCCGTCGAGCACGGCCTACATGGGCCGGTCCAGCCTGGCCGCTGAGTACATCGACATCGGCCTGGCCGACGAGGTTGACCTCGACGCCGTCGAGGCGCTCGGATGCGCCGGGTTCGTCTCGGCGGTGCGGGCCTACCAGTCGGCTGCGCTGGCCACAGCCGACGGTGTACTCGAGGCACTGGCCACGACCCTGGAAGTCCCGGGTTTCTTCATGTCCCGCATGGCCGAGCCCCAGTGCCGGCTGCGGTTCCTGCACTATCCCCCCACTGACCGTCTCGAGGACGGGTCGGCACCGGTGTTCAGCACACCCCACACCGACTACGGGGCGATTACCCTGCTGGCGGTCGACGGGCTGTCGGGCCTCGAAGTGCTCCGCGACGGCGCGTGGACACCCGTCTCGGCGGCTGCGGGCAGCGTGCTAGTGCAACTCGGCGACATGCTGGCCCGGTGGACCAACGACCGCTACCGATCCACGCCGCACCGGGTGGTCGGATCCTCCGGCACCGACCGGTACTCCATCCCGTTCTTCGTAAACCCGGATCCCCGGACGGTGGTGTCCACCATCCCGAGCTGCGTAACCGCCGAGCGTCCCGAACGCTACGAGCCGGTGACGGCGGGCGAGTTCCTGGCGTCGCGCATCGACAGTCCCACCGAGCCCTATATCTGAACGGCGGGCGCAGCAACGACGCAACCGCAGATCTCGGGTGAGTTGTGCGCATATGCCACACATTTCCAACCCGAGATTTCTCCGAGAGCGGGCTTGGGGCGCGCTGAGGGGGGGGCCGGCAGCGGGTGCCGGCCCCCCTTGCTAAGCGCTGTGTCAGCTGGACTTGTGGTTAGAAGCCGATGTCGGCGTCGATGAACTCGTTGGTGAAGAGATCGTCGGCGCTCAAGCCGTCGGCTACGTCCGCGGCCAGGTCGGTGGCCAGGATGGAGTCGAGCACACCCTGGATGCGGTCAAGCTCCATGTTGCCCACCGTGGAGTCCGGACCGTTGCCGATCAGGCCGTAGTCGCGCTGAGCCTGAACCGAGAAGTCCGCCAGCTCGGGCGGATACACCCAGAAGCTCGCATACTGCTCGACCGCGTCAACGATGATGGCGTTCGCCCGATCAGGCGAAGCGTCATAGGACACCACCGCCTGCTGGATGATCGGCACCAGACGCTCCAGACACGGCCTCATCGACTCCATGTCACGAGGACGCACACCAATGGTCTGCGAATAGATCTGGAACCCGGCGTCGTGCAACAACTCGAACGCCACCGGCTTGCCCCAGTCGGTGTGAGTGTTCAGGTACTGGTACGGCTCAGCCGAGGCGAACCCCTGCTGCGCGATCTCACCGCCGGCCGCGACGAACCGGGCCGGGCTGCCGTCATAGGACGGATCAACCTGATCCTCAGACCAGATCCCCTGAGCCACGAACACCCGCGAGAACACACCGCCCGCGAACGTGTTGACCGTGACCCCCTCAGTCCCGAGATCCGCGATGCTGTTCACGTTCGGGTAGGTCTCCGGATCCCACATGATCATCTGCGGGTTCTGCTCCAGAGGAGCCACCACCGACACCAGAGGCGCATCCGCGAACTGCAGGATCTGCGCATCAGTGGACGCATAACCCAGATGGATCGACTCGTCGGTGTACATGTAGCTCGACACCGGCGCGAAACCGATAGCCGGACCACCAGTACGCACCTGGAAGTCAATGCCCAGCTCAGCGCCGTCGAGCACCATCGAGCCCGTCACCGTCTGGTTCTCGGTGTCGACCACGTAATCGTCACCGATCAAGTGATACATCGCACCATGCTCGGACTCCGGGAACCAATCCGTCTGAACCACCAACGGCGACGGACACACACCGGAGAGACCGGCGGCTACTGCCTCGGCCAGCGGGAGACCCTCTGATGCCACGCCGGCCGTGCCGGGCGCGTAGGAGAACACCACGTTGTTGAGGCTGGTCTCGGCATTCTCCTCGCCACCGATGTTCTGGACGACGGTGATGCGGGCCGCGCCGCAGTCGCCGAAGTCGTCGCAGTTGATGGTGCCGATGAGGCCCTGGAAGCCCTGCACGCTGTTCAGGTAGTCGCGGATGCCCTGGCGGTCGATCATCAGGTTGCCGTCCTCAACCCACGAGGCCGCCTTGATGGCGTCGAGCAGCAGCACGGTGGCGTCATAGCCGTGCGCCCAGAACGGTGCCGCCGGCGCCTCGCCGTAGGCCGCCTCATAGGTCGCCAGGAAGTCGACCGCGGTCTTGCCGGTGCTCTCGTTGACGTTCTCGCCGAAGCGCTGGTCCGGACCCGAGAAGTACATGCCCCGGGTCTGGGGCAGCGACAGGTAGTTGGTGTTCAACAACCCGTCGGCAGCCAGCAGCACGGTTTCCTCCAGGCCGGAGACGCCCGGCGCCTGGTCGGCCACGAAGTCGCCCGCGGGCTGGAAGATCGGGAAGAACAGCGCACCCGGGCTGCCCGCGGCGATCTCGGTCAGCACCGGAACCATGTCGGTGTCGTCCTTGTTCACCGCCGAGAAGCCGGTGACGGTGCCGCCCTCGGCCTCGAACGCGTCGGCGAACGCCTGGGCCAGGCCCTGGGTGTAGGGGTCGCCGTCGTGGATGGCAGCCGCCTCGCTGATGCCAAGCTCACCGAACACGAACTTGGCCATGGCCGCGCCCTGGTACAGGTCGTTGTGGGCCGTGCGGTAGTAGCCCACGCTGTAGTTGGGTCCGGCGGTGCCGGCCAGGTCGGACGTCAGCGCAGGCGACGTGTTGCCGCCGGAGATCAGCACCATTCCGGCGTCGGTGATGAGCGGAGCCGCCGCCACCGCCGCGCCTGAGCATGACGTGCCGATCACGCCGACCACGTCCTCGTCGGCCACGATGATCTGAGCCGCCGCCTGGCCCCCGTCGTTGGAGCACAGGTCGTCGAGGCTCGTACCGGTGTCCACGTCAAAGCCGTGGATCTGGCCGTAGTCGTCGACCGCGATCTGCGTGGCCCGATCGATCGGCAGGCCGAAGAAGGCCACGTCGCCGGTGATGGCCTCCAGTGAGCGGATCTGGATGGCGTCGCCCGGCTCGACCGTCACAACACCCAGAGAGCCGTCGCCGAGATGCTCCATCATCTCGTCGGGGGCCGCATCGGGCTCGTCGGGCTCGTCGGTGGTCGGTGCCTCGTCGGTCGGCGTCGCCGCCGGCTCGTCTACGGCGTCATCGTCGTCGCCGCATGCGGCGGCCACGAGGCCGAAAGCGAGCAGCACCGCCAGCCAGCCGAGCAGGTGCTTCTTGTGTCTCATGTGTTCCCTCCAAGGGTTATCCGACCGCAGCCGGAGGATTGCTCTCTGCACGTGGGTCGCGGAACAGTTGCCGAGCGACGGCCGTGTGGGATCACTTCCAGACCTCTCCCGCATCCCGGGCCTGAACACTACCACCCACGCCGTCTAGCCGTACTTGGGCGCGCTGTGGGGGCCGGCGCCGTGGGCGCCGACCCCCACAGGGTCAAGGTCTAGATGACGCGACTTCGGTTAGAAGCCGATGCTGTCGTCGATGAACTCGTTGGTGTGGATGTCATCCACGCTGAGC
>VYCM01000022.1:0-11828 GCA_009843915.1 Acidimicrobiaceae bacterium
GGCCTGCGCACCCACCGCTGGCTGCATCCCTTTCCGGAGGAGATCGTCCGGGTTGTAGTCGACCGGCTCGCCGACCTGCTCTTCGCGCCCGACGACACCGCAGCCGAGGAGCTGCGCAGGCGCCGCGTGAAGGGGCGGATCATCGCTGGCTCGTCCAACACGGTCAGCGATGCGCTCCGCGCCGCCCTGGCGGGAGGCGCCGGCTCGCACGGCTCGCCGCGCCGGCCACACCCCGTGGTGGTGACCATGCACCGGGTCGAGAACCTGCACCGGCGACGGCGACGACAGGGGCTAGTGCATGTGATCACACGGCTGGCGCAGACGACGCCGGTGCGCTGGTATGTGCACGAGCCCACACGCCGGGCGCTCGGATCCGCAGGTCAAGCCGGTCTCAAGGCCTCCGGCGTGGAGCTTGTGCCGATGGTCCCTTACGCCGAGTTCGTGAGAGCGCTCGCACGGGCGCCGTTCGCGATCACCGACGGAGGCTCCATCCAGGAGGAGTGTGCGCTTCTGGGTTTGCCCGTGCTGCTGTGGCGAGACCGGACCGACCGGGCCGACGGCCTCGGTGAGAACGCCGTGCTGAGCCACTACGACCCCGGAGTGGTGGAAGCGTTCCTAGCGGACCCCGAACGCTTCCGGCGCGCACGGAGGCTGCCACAGTCAAGCCCGTCTCAGGAGATCCTCGAAGTTCTCGCCGAATGGGTCGACGGCTGACGCAGCCCGGTCAGTCCTGCCTGCCGAGCTTGCGGACGCGTACGGAAATCCCGTAGTGAACGATGCACACGAAGACAGCGATGCCGTCCTTCCATGTGATCTTCTTGCCTTCAGCATAGTTTCTGCTCGTGTAGGAGATGCCCGTCTCCCAGATGCGCCAACCTCCGGCGGCCACTTTCGCGGTGATCTCCGTGTCGATCCCGAAGCGGTCCTCCTGCAGGTCGAAGGATCGCACGACCTCGAGGCGGAACGCCTTGTAGCAGGTGGCCACATCGGACAGCCACAAACCGGTGAACATGTTCGACAGCAGTGTCAGCATCCGGTTGCAGATCATGTGCCAGTAGTACGGCACCCTGTACGACGATCCCTCCTGTGTGCGGACTCCGTACACCACGTCGGCGTCGCCGCGCGCCAGGGGCGCCAGCAGCCCCTCCCAGTCGCCGGGGTCGTACTCAAGGTCGGCGTCCTGGATCACCACGAATTCGCAGCTTGCCTCGGCGAAGCCCCGGCGCACCGCGGCGCCCTTGCCGCGGTTCTCGGGCTGTAACAGGACCCTGACACGCGGATCGTCGTATTGGGACAGCCGGCGGCGCGTTCCGTCGGTTGAACCGTCGTCCACCGCTATCAGCTCGCCGGTGAAGCGACTGGCCAGCACCCTGGAGACGATCTCGTCGATGGTGGCGACCTCGTTGTAGCAGGGCATTACCACCGATAGGCAGCCGTCGGGGGCGCTCACGGGCCTCAGCATAGAGTTTCCCGGTGAAAGCCAAAGCTAGGGTGGCCCGATGAACGCCGGGGAGTGTCCGCGTTGAGAGCGGCTCTCGGCTTCCTGGCAGCACGCCTCTCGTCGGGATGGACTGCTGTGGCCCTGATCGCGGCTGCCCTCCTGGCCGTCTGGCTGCCCGATCTCGGCCAGCCTCTCGGCAACAGTGACGACGGCCGCATTCTGGGCCTGTTCGGCCTTCAGGCACGCAACTTCTGGGAGTTGGGCGTCGTGGACTCGCGCTTCGGCGCGGCGGTCGAGCCGTACGTCAGGGCGGTGTACGACGTGGCTCCCCGAGCCGAGCCGCCTCCGGTAGCCGTCACGTACGCCCATCATCCGCCTCTCCAGGTGTTCATGTCGGTGGTGTCGACGGGCATTCTCGGAGACAGCGCCGCGGCACTGCGGGTGCCCAGCCTTCTGGTGGGCGCGGCGACGGTGGTGTTCATGGCGTCGCTGCTTCGCGGCCGGGGCCTGGCCTGGGGGCCGACTCTGCTGGCGGTGGCAGCCATGGCGAGTACCGGCTTCTATTACGTGTACGCGCGGGTCAGCGTCAGCTTCTCTCTGCAGTTGGCCGCCATCGCGGCGGTGTCGTGGGCGCTGCACCGGGCCGAACCGCGCCGTCGGGACACGCTCGTCGTGGCCGGATTCGCTGCGCTGGCCGCGATGCAATCCTGGATCGGGATAGCGGCCATGGGGCTCGTGATGCTGTGGCTGCTCGTCACCCGGCAGCGCGACGGCAGCGAGCCGCCGTCAAGTGGCACGGAGCCGAGCGTCGGCCCGGTGGTCGCAGCACGGCCGCGGAGGTTGGCGGTGCCATGGCCATCGGGCGGCCGGCAGCGGTTGCTCGTTGCGGTCGCCGCGGGCACCGCGCTCGGCGCCGGTGCCACTGCGCTGTGGATGCTCAGCGCCGCCGGATACGACGATCTCGCGAACCAGGTGGCCATACGCACCAGCAACGAGGTGGGAGGCACCAGCGGGCCGACTTTCACCTTCGGCGAGTTCCTGGCCCGGCAGTGGCGTTTCGTCAGCGAGGAGATGCTCGTGCCGGTGTGGCTCCGGGTTCTTCTGGTGCCCTGCCTCCTGGCCGGGCTGATCGACCGGCGCACGCGGGCACCCACCGCCATAACGCTGGCGGTCGCGGCTGCGCTCACGTTCGGGGTCCAGCAGGGCGCCTGGGTGCACCGGCTGTGGAACTTCCCGTGGCTGGCCCCGGTGACCATCGGCTTCGCGGCTCTCGTCGACTGGGTCCGCCGTCCCATCCCCCGCCGTTGGCGCCCCCTGCCGGCTGCGCTCGCGGCCGTGGTGATCGCGGGCACGCTGGTGGCAGTGGCCAGCGGCTCGACACGGCAGCGCTACATCACCGATCCCGCCGACGCGGGAACCGTGCTGGAGCAGGTGGGGAGGTTGTCGGGCTCGCAGCTGGCATGGGCTGTACCCCCCGTGACCAGCCCCACATGGGTCTCCTACTACCTGCGCACGCGGGTGATAGACCTCAACGAGGACAATCTCGGCGACCTGGGCGAATCCGATGTGGTGGTCCTCAGAGCGGATCGGGTGCCCGACTACTTCCCTGAGGGAGCGCTGAGCGACCCGCTTGCCGCTCACAACGATTTCCTGGTGATTTCCGCCTCGAAGCTGCTACCGGAATAAGGACGCCGGAAGGACATTCCGTGTGATCCGGGCCGCGATCGGCTATCCAATGCGGTGATGTTCGCGAAGGTGCTGGTGGCCAATCGGGGCGAGATCGCTGTCCGCGTGATCCGAGCGTGCCGCGAGATGGGCATCATCACGGCCGCCGTCTACTCCGACGAGGACCGGGGCGCGATGCACGTGCGCCTGGCGGATGAGGCCTACTCATTGGGCGGTACGGCCGCCGCGGAGAGCTATCTCCGCACGGACGCCATCGTGGCCGCGATCGAGCGGAGCGGTGCCGACGCGGTCCATCCCGGTTACGGGTTCTTCAGCGAGAACGCCGACTTCGCGCGCGCCGTGGCCGCCCAGGGCGTCACGTTCATCGGACCGCCACCCGAAGCGATCGAGGTGATGGGCGACAAGATCTCAGCCCGGGAGGCGGCCGTCCGGGCCGGAGTGGAGCCGGTCCCGGGCAACACCGAGCCGATCGTCGACCCTACGCAGGTCGAGGCTTTCGGTGCGGCCCACGGCTGGCCCGTGGCCGTCAAGGCCGCCTACGGGGGTGGAGGCCGGGGCATGAAGGTGGTGCACCAGGCCGCGGAGGCGGCCGCCGCGGTCGAGTCGGCGCAGCGGGAGGCGCTCGCCTACTTCGGGCGCGGCGAGCTCTACATGGAGCGCTACTTCGACCTGGCCCGCCATGTCGAGGTGCAGGTGCTCGCGGACGCCCACGGCAACTGCGTGCATCTCGGCACCCGCGACTGCTCGGCCCAGCGGCGGCATCAGAAGCTCATCGAGGAGGCGCCCGCGCCCAGCATCGATCCGGCCGTCCTGGAGGCGATGGGCGCCGCCGCGGTGGCGGTGGCCCGCGGCTGCGGCTACGTGAACGCGGGCACCGTCGAATTCCTCTACTCCGACGGCTCGTTCTACTACCTGGAGATGAACACCAGGCTGCAGGTCGAGCATCCCGTGACCGAGATGGTGACCGGCGTGGACCTGGTGGAGATGCAGCTGCGGATCGCGGCCGGTGAGCCACTGACCCTCACCCAGTCCGGCGTCCGGATTGACGGCTGCTCCATCGAAGTGCGCGTCAACGCTGAGGATCCGGCCGGGGGCGCGTTCCTCCCCTGCCCGGGCCCGGTCACCGACCTGAGGCCGGCCCAGGGCTACGCCACCCGATGGGACGGCGGTTACGAGGCGGGCGACAAGATCAGCCCGTACTACGACAACCTCATCGGCAAGCTCGTCGTGTGGGGCCGCGACCGGAATGTCGCTATCAGCCGCGCGCTGCGGGCCCTGTCGGAGACGCGGATCGGCGGCGTGGCGACCACCATCGGAGCCGCGCAAGCCATCCTGGCCCATCCGGACTTCGCGTCGGTGACCCACTCGACGCGCTGGGTGGAGGAACGACTCGACTTCGCGTCCCTGCCCCAGCCGCCGCTGTCAGTGACCGGCGCCGACGCCAGTGCCCCCGGATCCAGAGCGCGCCATGAGATCGAGGCAGAGGTGGACGGCAAGCGCTTCAGCGTCGCGCTGTGGACCCCGCAGGCAGACGGCGACGACTCCGAGCGCCCGAGCGCATCACGCCGGAGGGCCCGGGGGCCGTCGAGTCTCGGTGGCGGCACCGCAGAGGTCACCGTGCCGATGCAGGGCACGATCATCAAGCTGCTAGTGGACGTGGGCGACGAAGTGGAGACCGGCCAACCGGTGGCCGTGCTCGAAGCCATGAAGATGGAGAACAACATCGCCGCGGGCCGCGCCGGCACGGTCGCCGAGATCCGGGTGAAGGTGGGCGACTCGGTAGGCGCCGGCGACACCATCGCAGTCATCTCCTGAGAACCCGCCGCGACCGTCCACTTCACGGGGTCGGGCAGGCGCTAGCCTCTCGCCCGCGGGCGTCGGCAGAAGACGGTGGTTTCATGCCCTCCCATCCCATTCGTTCGCTCGTAGCCCTGCTAGTGGCCGCTGCGGTCGCCGCCGGAGTGCTTGCCGCGCCGGCCGCAGCCCATCCCCACGGCCCGTCCGATGACGAGTTCACCTTCATCGGCGGGGGTTGGGGACACGGAAGCGGCATGAGCCAGTACGGCGCCCTCGGACGAGCGGAGGCCGGCCACACCTACCAGGAGATTCTCAGCTTCTACTACGACAGCACCACGTTGACGACCGATCCCGGCCTCGTGCCCGACGATGTCGATGTGCGCATCGCCGTCCACAACACGACGGTGTTCAGACCCTCAGGCCTGCTGACCGTGTCCATGGACGGCCAGTTCCTGGACACCACCGTCAACACGCTGACCGTGCGCCGCGGCAACGGCGGCTGGCACATCAACTCCAGCAACATCGACTGGTGCCGGGGCTTCTGCAGCGGGACCGTGCTGACGGTGAGCTTCAACGACGGCGAGGTCGTCCGGGTCTCCAACACGAGCAACGGCGCCGAGCGCTACGCGCACGGGCAATTCCAGCTCACCCCGGCCACCAGCGGGGTCGCCAACTGCGGCAGTGCCAGCGCCAACCAGTACTGCCTCGTGGTCGGCGAGTTGACTATGCAGCAGTACCTCTACGGCCTCGACGAGGTTCCCCATTCCTGGCCGGTGGAGGCCATGAAGGCCCAGGCCGTCGCGGCCCGCAGCTACGCCGTCGCCATCATGGAGGATCGGGCCAACTGGTCCTCGCCGTTCGACCTCTACGCATCGACCCGCGACCAGGAGTACAGGGCGTGGGACTACGAGATGGAACCCGGCCACGACCGCTGGACCGACCCGGTGGACGCCACCGACGACACGGTGCTCACCTACCAGCCGGCCGGTGGGGGCGACCCCGAGGTGATCGTGGCCTTCTACAGCTCCTCCAACGGCGGCCACACCGCGGCCAACGAGGAGCCCCGGCGCGACCCGGTGCCGTACCTGGTGGCCAAGCCGGACCCCTTCGACGCCGCTCCCGACGCCAACGGCGACCCCCAGAATGGCACTCATTCCTGGGAGCGCACCTACACGGTCGACCAGATCAGCGAGTGGCTGGCGGCGTACCCCTTCGCCGATCTGGATGTGGGCGAGATCGTGGAGATCTACATCGGAGCCGGCGGGCCCTCCGGCCGGATCGACGACTCGCTGGTGACCCTGGTGGGATCGGACCGGACGCTGGAGGTCCGCAACGAGGACGGGGAGCCGTACGGGTATCGCTTCTACTACGCCCTCGTGCTGGGCTGCCGCCGCACATCCGGCTGCAATCCCCTGCTGTCCACCAAGCTGACGCTGCAGGGATCCCACACCGGCAACGGCCACACCGTCCACAACCTTCCCTTCACCGACGTCCGGTGGGACGCTCCCTACGCAGAAGCGGTGCTCTGGATGCTCGAGACGGAGATCACCCAGGGCACGACGGCGACGACGTTCTCTCCCGAGCGCTCGGTGACGCGAGCCCAGTTCGCCACGTTCCTGTGGCGCTTCGCGGGCGAGCCGCAGTCGGTCGACGGATCCCTGACCTTCGACGACGTGGAGCCCGACAGCTTCTACTCGCAGGCCGTGGGGTGGATGGTGGACCAGAGCATCACTCAGGGGTGCAGCGGCGACTCGCCACTGTTCTGTCCCCACGATCGGCTCAACGCCGCGCAACTGGCGGCCTTCATGTGGCGCTTCGCCGGACGCACCTACAGCAACCACCCCGTGCCGTTCACCGACATAGGGATCAACGACTACTACCTGGAGGCCGCCCGATGGCTGGTGGAGCACCGCCTCTGGATCGGCGCCGACTTCCAGCCGCCCGGCGACGGCCCGACGGACTTCAATCCCGACGACAACGTCAATCGAGCTCGGATGGCCGTGCTGCTGTGGAACCTGGCCGCCGCGCCCTCAGCGTTCGACACCGACGTGCCGTTGCCGCCCCTGATGCGATCGCCGTGAGGACCGGCTTCCTACGAAAGCATGGATTCCGCTATCTGTACCTGATCGACGCGACCACGCTCCTCGGGCTCATGGTCGCGATCACAACGGTGCGCTTCGGACTCGACTGGCCGACCTACCCGCTGTCGCACTATGCGGTCGGCTTCGCGGTGGCGACCGGCCTGCACATGGCCGTCTACTACTTCGGCGGCCTCTACGAGTACGAGCAGCGGCTCGGCGCGCCTCCCTGGCTGCCGAGAGCCACGATGCTCACCCTGCTGGCAGTCGGGGCAGACGCCACCGTGAGCCTGCTCAGCGGCCGCTACCTGATGCCCCGGGCCAACCTCGTGGTCCTGGCCGTGGCCGCAAGCCTCGTCGTGTCGTTCAACCGCTGGCTGGCCCGGCAAGTGAGGAGGCGCCGTTTCGGGCGGCCCCGCGTGCTGCTGGTGGGAGACGCCGCCGATGTGGAGTCGGCGCGGCGCCATCTAGCCGAGTCGAAGCAGGCCACGGAGATCGCCGGACAGGCGGGCACGTTCTCCGACATCACTGCGGAGGTGGACCGGTGCGCCGCCACCGACCTGCTGCTGCTGTCGCGCCAGTCGCTGGACATCATCTATCCCGAGCCGCTCGCCGAGCTCGAGGGACGCCAGGTGGGGGTCTACCGGCGCATCACACCGTCCGACACCCTGCTGGGACTACAGCGGACCCGCCAGATCGGCGGCATGCCCTTCGTCGCGCTGAGAGCCCACGCCCTGCCCGCGTGCCGGCTGCGTTTCAAGCGCCTCCTCGACCTCGTCTACCTGCTGGTGCTGGCCCCGTTCGCGATTCCGCTGACGCTCGCAGTCGCCCTGTACGTGCGCCTGCGGGCGGGTCGGGGGGTGCTCTACCGCCAGGAACGGGTGGGCATGGAGGGCCGGACGTTCGTCATGGTGAAGTTCCGGACCATGACCCCGGACGCCGAGCAGGCCGGTCCGGAGCTGGCCGTCGCCGACGATCCCAGGGTGATCGCCGGTGTGGCCTGGCTCCGGCAGACCAGGCTCGATGAGCTGCCGCAACTCTGGAATGTCCTCACCGGTCAGATGTCGCTGGTCGGGCCCCGAGCCGAGCGACCCGCGCTGGTAGCCCGACTCGAGGAGCAGATCGCCGGATACGGCCGGCGTCACGACATCCCTCCCGGCATAACCGGTCTGGCTCAGACGCAGGGCCACTACCAGACGGACGCCGCCTACAAGCTCGGCCACGATCTGCAATACGTTGTTAACTGGTCGCCGTTGCTCGACTGGGAGATCATGGTGAAGAGCCTCCTCGTGATGGCCCGCGGGTCGGGTCGGTGAACAGCCCCCTACTCGCCCGCGACCACCTGCCGCACATCTCGGTGGTAGTGCCCGCCCGCGACTGCGCCGCCGCGATACCGGAGTGCCTCTCGGCCATCGGCTCCCAGACATACCGCGGGGCCATCGACGTGACGGTGGCCGTGGCACCCAGCCGCGACGGCACCGAGCAGGCGATCGCCGGCTCCGGCATCGAGCTGCCCCTGCAGGTGGTCGAGAACCCCGCGGGCACGGCCGCGGCGGGCCTCAACATCGCAGTGGCGGCATCGCAGGGCCCCATCGTGGCCCGGGTGGACGCCCAGTCGCGGGTTCCGCCCGACTACCTGGAGCGGGCGGTGTCCACGCTGGCTCGCACCGGGGCAGCCAACGTGGGCGGCGTGCAGCGCCCCGTCGGCGCCGCCGGCCTGCCGGGGGCCATCGCGGCCGCGATGGGATCGCGTTTCGGGGGCGGCCCGGCCGCCTTCCGCCGGGGTCGGCACTCCGGACCGGCCGACACCGTGTACCTCGGAGTGTTCGATCGCGAGGCGCTGGAGTCGGTCGGCGGCTTCGACGAGACCCTCGGGCGCAACCAGGACTACGAACTCAACTGGCGGCTGCGCGAGCAGGGGCACTCCGTGTGGCTCGATCCGAGCCTCGTGGTGGACTACGTGCCTCGCTCGGACTACTCCGGTCTCGCCCGCCAGTACTTCGCGTACGGCGCATGGAAGCGCACCATGCTGGTACGCAATCCGCGGTCGCTTCGTATCCGCCAGCTCGCCGCTCCAGCGCTGATCGCCGGGCTGGCTCTCTCCGCGTTCGAGCTGGCCCTGGGACGTTGGAGGGGCGCGGCCCTGCCGGTGCTGTATGCCGGCGCCTGCGCGGTGGCCGCCACCCATCTGCGCGGTGTGCTGCGGGGTCGGCTCGACCGGGCGCGGGCCGCAGCCGCTTTCGCGATCATGCACTTTGCCTGGGGCGCGGGCTTCCTGGCGGGCCGCACCAAGCCCTGGCCTCAGCGGGAGGCGGTCGAAGCCAGGTAGGCGGCTACGACCTCGCCGGGCTCGCCCACCGCCTTGAGCACGCCGTCGTCGAGCCACGCGACCCGATCGCAGTGACGCTCGATCTCGTCCATGACGTGGGTCCCGAGCACCACCGAACCGGCCGCAGACCTGATCTCGTCGATGCGCTGGGCGCTCCGGCGGCGGAAGTCCTCGTCTCCCACGGCGAGGGCCTCGTCGATCAGCAGGATGTCGGGGATCCGGGCCGTGGCGATGGCGAAGTGGAGCCGGGCCCGCATCCCCGAGGAATACGTCCGCATGGGCCGGTCGATGGCGTCTCGCAGTCCTGAGAAGTCGATGATCTCATCGGCGCGGCTGGAGATCTCGGCCTTGGTGAAGCCCAGCGCCAGGCCGCCGATGAGGATGTTGCGCCGGCCCGACAACGCCGGGCGCAGGGCGGAGGACACTCCCAGCAGCGACGGCCTGCAGCGGCCGAGGATCGTGCCCGACTCCAGCGGCAGCAGCCCCGTCATGGCCGAGAGCAGCGTGGTCTTGCCCGCGCCGTTGGCCCCGATCAGGCCGAGGGTCTCCGACTCGTGCAGGTCCAGGCTCACACCCCGCAGGGCGCGGATCGTGCGGTACCGGCGGCGGGCCCGGCCCTGGGCGAAGATCTGCTTCAGTCCAGGAACGGGGTCCTCGTAGACCCGGTAGTAGACGTGGGCGTCGCGCACCCGCACCGTGACAGCCGGACCCATCGCCGTCACGCTCCCAGCCGTTGCTCGGACCGGTGGAAGACCACGAAGCCGATCAAGGGCAGGGCGATGCACCAGGCCAGCAGGCCGGCCACCACCCAGCCGTCGGCGGGCTCGCCCACCAGGCACCAGCGCGCGCAGGTGATCACGTCGTAGATCGGGTTCAGGGCGAAGGCCCTTCTCCAGCCGGGACTGGTCACGAAGGCCTCGACGCTGAATATCACGCCCGAGGCGTAGAACAGCAGCCTGAACAAGTGGGGCAACAACTGCTGGAGATCCGACAGCGAGGCCCCGATCCGGGCCACCAGCAGAGCGGCACCGAAGTTGAACAGGAATTGTGCGGCGAGCACCGCTGGCAGTGCCAGCCATCTCATCGACGGGCGCTCGCCGGTGGCCACCACGGCGACCATGGCCAGGACCAGTGCGGGCACGAAGGCGGCGGTCTGGCCGTTGAGGGTCGCGGCCGGCAGCAGAATGCGGGGGAACTGGACCGACCGGATCAGGCCCAGGTTGCGGCTGATGCAAACGGCTGCGTCCTGGACCACCCGCTGGGTGAGATGGAAGAGCACCACTCCGACGATCAGGAAGCCCAGGAAGTTCTCGACGCCGCGGCTGGTGTCGATGACGACTCCGAAGATCAGGAAGTACACGCCGACCAGGAGTGCGGGGTTGGCGATGTGCCACAGCTGCCCCAGGACGGTGCCCATGTTCTGGGCCCGGAGATCCTGGGCCGGAACCAGGATGGCGAACTCCCGCCTGTTCCACGCCTCCTGCAGATAGGACGCCGAGGACGGGGGACGCGTGAGGTCGTGAAGCTGCTGGTCCCGGTCACTCACCGCGACAATCCTAGGATCAGCCCGATGGCTGCGACCCTCGCTTCGCCGGAGTCTGCTTACACCGGCTGGCAGGCTGTCAAGAATCGCGCGTTCGGTGCCCGGACCTTCAGGGTGGCGATTGCGTCCGCCGCCCTGCTCGTGTTGACCAACGGACCGGTGCTGCTGTTCTCCAAGAGCGTGCTGGACCGCACCGGTCGCTGGGAGGACCTGGCAGTGTGGCCGTTCCTCGCCGCGGCGGCCGTCGCCGGCGCGGCACTGGCCGCATGGAACCTGTCGGGGGTGCGGGACCGACCCGTCGAACCCTCCGAGCGGGTCGCCGCGATTGCGGTGGCCTGGTTCGCGCTGGCTGCGCTCGCCTCGTCGCTATGGAGCGTGGACCCCACCGCCACCTTGTGGCGCTCGTCCATCTACGTCGGGATGGCCTTGCTGGCATGGGCGATCGCCCGGCTCGACGCCCACGACACTGCGGCCGCAATCGGGGTGGTGGCCGCGGCCGCGGTCGGTGCCAGCCTGCTGTTGATCGTGCTGCGACCAGGCCTCGGCCTCGGGCCCAGCGACTACTGGAAGGGCGTGTACACGAACCGCAACTCGCTAGCCCCGCTGGCCGCCATCGGCGTTCTGGCCGGGTTGCGCTTCGCTCTGGCTCCCGGCCGCCTGCTACGGCTCGCCGCAGTCGGACTCATGCTGGCGTCAGTAGCGACCCTGATCGGCGCGGGCAGCCGCACCGCGTGGGTGTCGCTCATCGCCGCGCTGGTGGTGTCGAGCCTTCCCCTCGTCTACCACCGAGTTGCCGGCCGCCGGGGCAAGAGCCACGCCGCGAAGGTCACTGTGGCCGCGGCCGGCGCGCCCCCGGCGGCCCCGGCCCCCCGCCGGGGGGCGGGGGGGGACGTGGCCCCCCCCACCCCAACCCGCCCCATCTGGGGCCCGGGCTGGGGGCGGGTCCGACCGCGG
>VYCM01000022.1:11838-16792 GCA_009843915.1 Acidimicrobiaceae bacterium
GGGGGGGGGCGCCCCCCCCCCCGCGCCACCCCCGTTGGGCGCGCCCGCGGGGCAATCCCCCCCCCCGCTCGGGCCCGGGGGCCGGGGGCGGGGGCGGCCGCGGCGGCGGCGGCCGCCAGCCTGGTCGCGGTCTGGAACGTGCCCACCCTCAGCCAACGCCGCACAATCTGGAGCCTGGTCTGGGACCGGATCCTCCAGCGGCCGCTGGGCGGCCACGGGTTCTTCACCTTCTGGGACATCGAGGAACTGACTCAACACGTGCTGCTGCGACGGGGCAGCGCCCACAACAGCCTGGTCGAAGTGGGGCTCGGGCTTGGCCTGCTGGGTGCGGTCCCCTTCGCGGTCATAGTGGTCCTGGCCGCCCGCAACGCCGGTCTGGCGCTCTGGCGGCGACCTGGTACGGACACCTGGATGTGGGCCGCGCTCGTAGCCTTCCTTCTGGTGGAGAACGTGACCGAGAGCTTCGTGTTGTGGTTCTCCTACAGCTGGGTATTGCTGATGGCCGCTGCGCTCAGAGCGCCGATCGCCAGGGGCGACGCCTACACGGCGCTCGACGGCGCGAAGATGGTCGAATGAGCAGCGCGCCGCCCCCGGCCGATGTCGGCGGCAACGATTGGACTTCCCTGGTCGTCGAGCCGCCGGAGACGTTCCGCCCGACGCTGCCCGTCAGCGTGGTCGTCACCTACTACGAGGCTCCCGAGGCACTGGAGCTGACCCTGGCCGCCCTCGAGGGTCAGGACTATCCGCCGGAGCTGTTCGAGGTCGTGATCGTGGACGACGGCTCGAACCCGCCGCTCGAGACCCCTCCGAACAGCCCGCTGGCCGTGCGGGTGGTCCATCAGGAGGATCTCGGTTTCGGGCTGGCACGGGCCCGCAACACCGGGGCGCGCGCCGCTTCGCACGGCATCCTCGTGTTCCTCGACTGCGACATGATGCCGGAGGCGGGCTGGCTGGCCGGCCACGCCCGCTGGCACCACGCCGCCGGCGATGTGCTCACGCTCGGCTTCCGGGCGCATGTGGACGTGGCGGGCATCAGCGCCGGCGATGTCCGCGACCGGAACGGCTCATTGGAGGATCTCTTCGCCGGACGTCCCCGGCAGAGGCCGGAGTGGATCGAGTTCCATATGTCGCGCACCGACGACCTCACCAGAGAGGACGACATCTTCAGGGCCGTGACGGGAGGGAACCTGGGGGTCTCCAAGGAGTTCTACGAAGCCGTGGGCGGCTACGACGAGAGCTTTACCCAGTGGGGTACAGAGGACACCGAGTTCGGCTACCGCGCCTACACGCGGGGCGGGCTGCTGGTGCCGGCCCGCGATGCCATGTGCTGGCACCAGGGCGAGGGAGCGGCGCCCAGCGCGGACGAGTCTGCCAGCTTGGAGTTGCAGCGAGCCAAGATCTCTCAGCTCATCGCTCACCATGGGTTCAGGCGGGCGACCCCGGGGCGCAGCTTCACCGTGCCGCAATATGTGGTGACGCTACGGGCGACCGGGTCCGGGGACGTGGCCCAGATCGAGACCGTGGAGCAGATCCTGGCCGGCAAGGTTCACGACCTGGTGGTCTGGATCGAGGAGCCGCCCGGTGGGGACTCGACCCGATCCGCAGATCACGAGAAGCTGAGACGGCTGATCGGCGGCGACCACCGGGTCCACTTCGGAGCGGTGGGCGCCGCTCCCGAGGCGTTCCCCGCGGCCTCGTTCCACATCACTATGCCGGGCGACGCGGCCGTGGGTTCCGACGCCATCACCAGGCTGCGCCAGCAGCTCGGAACAGATCCGGCTGCGTCCACCAATCCGGTCGACCCCCAAGCGGGAGTGAGCATCGTGAGGGCCTGGGCGCTGCACCGCGCCTCCCGCCGGGGGGTCTCCCTCGCCCAATGTGAAGCGGTAACGCCCATGGATCCGGACGACCTTGATGTGGACGTCTTGGCGCAGATCCCAGCGGACGTGCCCAGGCTGTCGCTGGCCCGCGGGGTCCGCGCGGTGCGCTGGCTCTATCGCCGCACAGCACGGCGGCTGCGCCAGCTCCGGCACTTCCTCAGTCGCAACATCAGGCGAGGCTTCAGCGTCGCAAGGTCGATCATGAGGGAGGCTTCAAGGATCCGGAGTCTCGACGACCTCCGGGAGTTCTGGCGATGGGCCGCGGGCAGCGTCGGGGTGATCGCCAGGAAGCGCCTCAACGAGACCGGTGTCAGGCTGCGATACCGGAGGCAGGCCCGGTACCGGCTCGGGCCGAAGATGGCAGCCGTCGGACCGGTCGCCACGGCCGTCTTCGCCTCGGCCGCCGACGTGGACAGGACGATCAGCCCGCAGACTCAGGTGGTTGTGGCCGATACGCCCGACCACGGTCGCAGCGTGCCGGTGGACACGGTGGTGTTTCTCTCCCAGATGGATCCGTCGGCTTCGGTGCCGGCTTTCGACGCCGAGAGCTTCAACCCTCACAATTGGCCCGCCGCTCACCGCTCCTCCCCTACCACTACGAGGTCCGTGCTGCGCCGGGGCCTGGATCCTCTCCGGCTCAAGAGGCTGGGTCGAGCCCACCACACCGACGACTCAGCCGGCCATCACCCCAACGTGGTGACCCGGGCGGGCCGGTTGGCCGCGATGGCGGCTACCGGCATGGTGGTCCGGGTCACCGGACCGGATCCTGAGCTGGGCCGCTATCTGGGGCCCGATCTCTACTCGCTCATGATCGACGACCGGGTCGTGACCGCTGATCCCCACGAGCGGGAGTCCCTGAGCATCGCCATGCGCCGCTGCGCCCTGCGGGACCACTCGCTGCGGGCCCGAGCACGCCAGATCCTCGCCGCCGGCGGGCGCGCCGGCCCGCCCCTGCCGCTGGTATCGGTGCTGCTGGCCACACGGCGGCCCCACCGCGTAGCTGCCGCCGTCGGGGCGGTGGCCTCCCAGACCTACCCCCGAGTCGAACTGGTGCTGGCCATGCACGGCGAGGGTTTCGACGCTCCAGCCGTCGACGAGCTGCTCGATTCCATCGACTTGCAGACCCGGGCGGTGCCCGTGGCCGCGCCCGAGCCGCTGGGTGCGGTACTCAACGCCGCGGTGGCCGAATCGACCGGCACGCTGCTCACGAAGTTCGATGACGACGACTTCTACGGTCCTGAGCATCTGTGGGACCTGGTGCTGGCCCACGAGTACGCCCGGGCTGTCCTGGTCGGGAAGGCGGCCGAGTACGTGTACCTGGCCAACTCGGACCGGACCATCCACCGCTTCCGGAACCGCGCCGAGCGAAGCTCGGCGAGCCTCGCCGGCGGCGCCTTGATGATCGCCCGCCACGACCTCGATGCGGTGCTCGGATGGCGGGAGATCCCGGCCAGCGTGGACCGGGCGCTGATCGAGGATGTGTCGAGGTCGGGTGGGGGCACCTATCAGACGCACGGCATGGGCTACCTGCTCGTGCGTCACGACGAGGGGCACACCTGGCCCGCCAAGGACGCATACTTCCTCAAGCAGGCCGACGAAGTCCGCGAGGGATGCGACCTCGCCTTCGCGGGAGTCGCCTGAGAACCGACCGGAGGCTGCCGGGCCTAGGACTCGCGGGCGTGGGCTGAGTACTGGTGCCGCAGCAGGGAGCCGGCGACCAGAGATCCGGCCAGCACCGCAGCCACCAGGGCCAGCTCCACCCGCAGGAACGGCTCGAAGTCGAAGCTGACCACGACCGCGAAGGCGGCGATACCGGCGATCCATCCGACCACCGCCAGCCGGGTGTGGCCGAGCGCGACCAGGCCCAGCGCCAGCGACAGCATCAGCATCAGGCCTCCGCCGCTGGCGGCCAGCAGGGCCATATCGCTGCGGCCCAGCTCGTCACCGAACACGACCCGCACGACCGGCGGCCCGATCACCGCAGCCGCGGCGGTGGTCACCAGAGCCACGGCCGCCACCGCGGTCACGATCTTGAGCTGCATGTTGCGGAACCCGACGAGGTCGCCGCGGCCGGCCAGGGTGGCCAGGCTCGGCAGCAGGCTGGCCTTCACCGCCTGGAAGAAGAACAGCGGGATGCGGGCGATGAGCATGCCGTTGAGGAACACGCCGGGCGCCTCGGCCCCCAGCTCGTCGCCGCCCACGATGTCCACCGCCACCGGCCCGACGTTGAGTATGAAGGCCTCGCCGATGGCCGCGATTAGCAGGAAGCCCAGAGCCGGCGTGAGCTCCCGGTACGTGGCGGGGGGCCCGGACCGCACGAAGGGTCGGTGGGGGCCGGCCGCGGCGACCGTGGCGACCACCAGTGCGAAGGCGATGGCAAGGCCGTAGGCGCCCACCGCGGCCACGCCGACGATTGCCAGTACCACGGCCAGGGCCATGCGGGCCCCGCCCTCGACCACGAAGTACCAGGCGTAGCGGTCGAACATGTGGCGGCCGCCGAGGATGCCCCGCACCAGCTGGGAGCCGGCGAACGCGCCCAGGGCGAGAACGAGGGCCAGGAGCAGCTCAGGCCGGCCGTCTAGCAGGCTGTCGAGCCCGAGCGGCCAGGCCACCAGCAGGCCCGCGATGACCAGCACGAACTGGGCCGCGCCCAGCACTCCCGCCCGACTCAGCACCGGTGCGCTGCCCACTCCCCGGCTGGCCCGATCGGCCGTGGCCCGGGCCACCTCCTGCTCCAGGGGCTGGAACAGCCCGAAGCCACCGATGTTGACCAGGGCCCACAGCACGGCCAGGCTGCCGTAGCCGTCGTCGCCCAGGGCGCGCTGGGCCACCACCAGGTACCCGTAGGTGGTCAGCCCGTTGAAGACCAGCCCCCACAGGATCCAGGAGGTGCCTAGGGGCAGCAGGCTCACAAGGCGCCCCCGGAGATTGTTCAGCAACTGTCCGATGGCGCGGTCCTTCCAGAGACTTGAACCCCCGGAGTCTAGATTGCGACGAGGCTACGGGTCGCTAGGACAGCGTCGGCATGCAGAGGCCGTCGAGTTCGCCGACCTGGATGCGGTCCCGGTTGTCGT
>VYCM01000026.1 GCA_009843915.1 Acidimicrobiaceae bacterium
TGGCGCCCGTGATCGACAGCCGCTTCCCGCTGGCCGAAGCGCCCGCCGCCCACGAGCGCATGGAGGCCAACCTCAACGCCGGGAAGATCGTCCTCGACGTGAAACCTGCTTAGCGGTAGTCCCGCTTAACGGTCCTTCATCGGCACGTAGTCGCGCTTCGGGGCGCCGACGTAGATCTGCCGGGGCCGGTAGATGCGGGAGTTCTGCTCGATCATCTCGTTCCAGTGGGCCAGCCACCCCGGCGTGCGGCCGATGGCGAACAGCACGGTGAACATGTTCGTGGGGAAGCCCAGCGCCTGGTAGATCAGGCCCGAGTAGAAGTCCACGTTCGGGTACAGCCGCCGGCTCACGAAGTAGTCGTCGGCCAGCGCGACCTCCTCGAGCTTGAGGGCGATGTCGAGCAGCGGGTTCTTGCCGATCACCTTGAACACGTCGTGGGCTGCCGTCTTGATGATCATCGCCCTCGGGTCGTAGTTCTTGTACACGCGGTGCCCGAAGCCCATCAGCCGGCGCCCGCCCCGCTTGACGCTGGCGATGAAGCTGTCGACCTCCTCGTACGAGCCGATCTTGTTCAGCATGTTGATCACGGCCTCGTTCGCCCCGCCGTGCAGCGGCCCGTACAGGGCGGCGCAGCCGGCCGCGATGGCGGTGTAGGGGTCGGCGTGGCTCGACCCGACCACCCGGGCCGCGGTGGTGGAGCAGTTCTGGCCGTGGTCGGCGTGCAGGATGAACAGCACCCGCATGGCCTGGACGAGGGCCGGATCGGGCTGGTAGTCGCCGCCGACGTCGAACATCATCTTCAGGAAGCGGGTCGGGTAGTCGTCGGCGTTGTCGGGGAAGATGAACGGCAGTCCCCTCGAGAAGCGGTAGGCCGCCGCGGCCAGCGTGGGCATCTTGGCGATCAGCCGCACGATCTGGGCCCGGCGGTTCTCGGGGTCGAAGATGTCCTTGGCCTCGGGATAGAAGGTGGACAGCCCGGCCACCCCCGACGTCAGCAGCCCCATCGGGTGGGCGTCGTAGTGGAAGGCGTCGAAGATCCGCTTGCGGAAGTTCTCGTGGATGAACGTGTGGCGGGTTATCTCGTAGGTCCACTCGTCGAGCAGCGGCTGCGTGGGCAGCTCGCCGTACACCAGCAGGTAGGCGACCTCAGGGAACGTGCTGTGCTGGGCGAGCTGCTCGATGGGATAGCCGCGGTAGCGCAGGATGCCGGCCTCGCCGTCGATCTCGGCCACCGCGCTGGACGTGGCCGCGGTGGTGGCCAGCCCCGGATCGAAGAACCAGACGCCCCCGAGCAGCTTCCGCCAGGCACCCGAATCGACTCCGCCGTCGACGATCGGGACCTCGATCGACTGGCCGGTGCGGTTGTCGGTGATTGTGACGCTTTCCCCCATCGAGGATCAGATTACAGGGGAGCGTTGTCGTGGCGGCGCTTAGGCAGGCGCTCACGCTTGGCGGACAGCAGATCCAGGGCGGCGCAGATCTCCCGCCTGGTGTCGGCCGGCTCGATCACGGAGTCGATGGCGCCCCGCTCGGCCGCGATGTACGGGTTGAGCAGGCGCTGCTCGTAGGCCGTCTCCAGCTCCGCCCTCTCGGGGTCGGTGGCCGACCGGTGGAGGATCCCGACCGCTCCCTTGGCGCCCATGACCGCGATCTCGGCGGTGGGCCAGGCCAGGGCCAGGTCGTTGCCCATCGTCTTGGAGTCCATGACGATGTAGGCGCCGCCGTAGGACTTGCGCAGGGTGACGTTCACCCGCGGCACGGTGGCCCGGGCGTAGGCGAAGGCCATCTGGGCGCCGTAGCGGATCATCCCCCGCCACTCGAGGTCCTTGCCCGGATAGAAGCCCGACGTGTCCACGAAAGTGACGAGCGGAAGGTTGAAGGCGTCGCAGAACGCCACGAACCGGGCCCCCTTGCGGGAACCGGTTATGTCGAGCGTCCCGGCCAGCGACTGGGGCTGGTTCGCCACGATCCCCACCGGCCGGCCGCCGAAGGAGGCGAAGGCGGTGACCAGGTTGGCGCCCCAGAAGGGGTGCGGCTCCAGCAGCGCGCCGTCATCGGCGACGGCCACCAGCACATCGCGCACGTCGTAGCTGCCGCCCGACTCGGCCGGCAGGACGTCGAACGCCTCGGGCACCGACCGGTCGACGGGATCGGTGCAGGTTCGGCCGGGCGGGTCGACGGCGTTGCTGTCCGGCAGGCAGCTGAGCAGCTCGGCCGCGGTCTCGTCGGCCT
The DNA here is from genome assembly GCA_009843915.1 of Acidimicrobiaceae bacterium. Classification (GTDB taxonomy): domain Bacteria; phylum Actinomycetota; class Acidimicrobiia; order Acidimicrobiales; family Aldehydirespiratoraceae; genus Aldehydirespirator. The sequence continues at coordinate 2,233 of VYCM01000026.1, forward strand.
CCTCGTCCGTGGAGGCCACGAAGCTGGCCACCCCGGACCTCACGGCGTGAGTCTCGGCGCCGCCCAGGTCGGCGCGGTCGACGGGCATCCCGGTGAAGTGCTCCACCATCCGCGGCCCGACAACGAAGGCGTAGGCGTCGGCGGTCATCACCACGAAGTCGGCCAGGCCCAGCAGCAGGGCCGGACCGGAGACGTTGGGACCGGCCGCCACGACGATCACCGGCACCACTCCCGAGCAGCGAGCCAGCTCGGTGGCCGCGGTGGCCCAGCCGTGCAGGGCGTCGACTCCCTCGTTGAGGTCGGCACCGGAGGAGGCCAGCCTCAGCAGCAACGGAAGCCGCTGCGTGCGGGCCAGACGGGCGGCGGCGGCCATGCTCTGGCCGTCGGCCGGTGCCAGCGCCCCGCTGCGCTCATCGGTGGCGCCGCGGGCGTCGATCTCGACCACGCTGCGGTCGCCGAGGGTCGCCACCCGGCTGCGAACGAACCCGGAGGATCCGGCCCGAAGGTTGACCGCGGTCGCCTGGAAGGCAGCTGACACGTCGCTCATCGTAGGGAGTCGTTCACCATCGACCCCGTCATGGCGCCGGCCGGGTGTCCACGGTGTGGATGTAAGGCTGCGCCGCCGCCTCCTGCCGCACGATCCAGCGGATCGTCTCGCCCAAGGCGCGCGGCGGCGCGGCCGGCACGGTCCTGCGGTTGCGGGCCAGCCCCACGATGCGGGCGCTCAGGCGGTCCACCTTCACGCTGTGCCAGTCTCCCTGGAGGACGCCGTGCGCGGCGCTGGCCGGCAGCAGGGCCGGCGCGAAGCCCGAGAAGGCCAGAGACGCCAGCAGCCGCAGGCCGTCGATCTCGGCCCGGCAGCGCAGCTCCACGTGGACCCGCCGAGCGTCGGTGTCGACCTCGTCGCGGAAGGCGGTGCCCCTGGGGGGCAGCAGCACCTCGTGCCGGGCGAGATCCACGAGGTCGATGCGGTCCCGGTCGGCCAGCTCGTGGCCGGCCGGGGCGATCACCACCCGGTCCTCCGAGAAGAGGTCCTCAGTGTCGATGTCGGGATCGTCGACGGGAAGGTTCACCACCGCCAGGTCGAGGCGGTTCTCGATGAGCAGGGGAACGAGCGAGGTCGTGGTGGCGTCCAGGACGATCACCTCGAGGAGCGGATGCAGCCGGCTCGTCTCGTCCAGCAGGCGCGGGACGAGCCATCGGGCGGTCGTCCCGATCACTCCGACGGTCACGGTGCCGCTGAGGTTCGCCTGCATAGCGCCTAGATCGTCGGAGATGGCCCGCATCTCCAACTGGATGCGACGGGCGCGGTCGGCCACGACCTGACCCTCCGGGGTGAGGCATCGCCGGGCCCTGTCGATCAGCACCGCGCCCGCCTCCCGCTCGAGCTGAGCGATGTGAGCGGACACGTTGGACTGCACGGTGTGCAGCGCCCGGGCCGCGGCCGAGAAGCTCTGGTGCTCGGCGACCGCGAGGAGCACGTCGAGCTGCCTGAGGTCCATCGGAATTAATGATATGAACTATCGATTCAAACTGCCAAAGTGATATTTACCGGCGGCTCCGGATGGTGTTGAATAGAAGCACAATTCCGGTTCGGCAGGCGTATTCCTCCTCGCAGGCCGCTCCGGTCTCAACTTGGGTCGAGATCCCCCAAGATCGGCCCAAGAAGAATGAAGCGGCTGGTCTCGCCCCAGATCAGCCGCTTCTGTCTTGTGGCGACGGGTGATCCAGCCGGCGGGTCGTCGTGCGGGTCAGGCCTGGCGGCCCGCTCGGCTGCGGATGATGTTCAGCGCGCTGCCGGCATGGAACCACTCGATCTGGTCGTCGCTGAGGGTGTGGTGCGCCTCGAAGGCCCACACCGCGCCGTCGGGCGCGGTGACCTCCACCGTCACCGGTTGATCGGGGGCCAGGTCGGCCAGTCCGCGCACCGCGATGCGGTCGTCCTCTCCGATGCGCTCGTAGTCGGCCGGGTCGGCGAACGTCAGCGCCAGCACACCCTGCTTCTTGAGGTTGGTCTCGTGGATGCGGGCGAAGCTGCGGGCCAGGGCCAGCACGCAGCCCCGGAACCGGGGCTCCATGGCGGCGTGCTCCCGGCTGGAGCCCTCGCCGGTGTTGGAGTCGCCGATGAACACCCAGCGCAGGCCGGCTTCGTGGTACTCCCGGGCGATGTCGGGCAGGGGCTGGACCTCGCCGGTGATCTGGTTCTTGCCGTAGCCGACGTCGTAGCCGTTGAAACCGTTGACCACGCCCAGGTACAGGTTGCCGGAGATGTTCTCCAGGTGTCCCCGGTACCGCAGCCACGGGCCGGCCGCGGAGATGTGGTCGGTGGTGCACTTGCCCTTGGCCTTGGCGATCACGGGCAGGTCCTTGTAGTCGCTGCCGTCCCAGGGGGCGAAGGGCTCGAGGAGCTGGATGCGCTCGGAGTCGGGCGAGACCCGGACGTCGACCGCCGAGCCGTCGGCGGGCGGCGCCACGAACGTGTCCTCGCCGGGGTCGAACCCGTCGGGGGGAAGCTCGATGCCGGACGGCTCGGCCAGCGCCACCGGCTCGCCGCGGTCGTTGGTGAGGGTGCCGCCGATCGGGTCGAAGTCGACGGTGCCGGCCAGCGCCAGCGCGATCACGGTCTCGGGGGAGGTGACGAAGGCCAGCGTGGCCGGGTCGCCGTCGTTGCGCTTGGGGAAGTTGCGGTTGTAGGAGGTGACGATCACGTTGGGCCGGCCCGGCGTGTGGCCCTCCTCGCCGGAGCGGTCCCACTGGCCGATGCAGGGTCCGCAGGCGTTGGCCAGAACGGTCGCGCCGAGAGCCTCGAAGTCGTCCATCAGGCCGTCGCGCACGATGGTGGAGCGGATCTGCTCGGAGCCCGGTGTCACCAGCAGCCGGGTGCGGGCTCGCAGGCCCTTGCCGGCCGCGTCCCGGGCTATCGAGGCGGCCCGGGTGATGTCCTCGTAGGACGAGTTGGTGCAGCTGCCGATGAGGGCGGCGCTTATCTCCAGCGGCCACTGGTTGTCGCGGGCCTCCTCGCCGAGATCGGCGACCTCGCGTGCCAGGTCCGGGGTGTGGGGGCCGTTGATGTGGGGTCCGAGGGTGTCGAGGTCGATCTCCACCACCCGGTCGTAGAAGCGCTCGGGGTCGGCCTCGGTCTCGGGGTCGCCGCAGAGATGGTCGGCAGCCGCGGCGGCCAGGTCGGCGGCGTCGGCCCGGCCGGTGGCCCGCAGGTAGCGGTCCATCGACTCGTCGTAGTCGAAGATCGATGTGGTGGCGCCGATCTCGGCGCCCATGTTGCAGATGGTGGCCTTGCCGGTGGCGCTCAGAGAGCGGGCCCCCGGCCCGAAGTACTCGACGATGGCGCCGGTGCCGCCGGCCACGGTGAGGATGTCGGCCACCTTCAGGATCACGTCCTTGGGGGCCGACCAGCCGCTGAGCTCGCCGGTGAGGTGGACGCCGATGAGCTTGGGCCAGCGCACGTTCCACGGGAACCCGGTCATCACGTCGACCGCGTCGGCGCCGCCCACGCCCACAGCCACCATGGCCAGCCCGCCGGCGTTGGGGGTGTGGCTGTCGGTGCCGATCATCATCCCGCCACAGAAGGCGTAGTTCTCCAGCACGACCTGGTGGATGATGCCCGAGCCGGGCTTCCAGAACCCGGCGCCGTAGCGGGCGGACACGCCGTGCAGGAAGTCGTACACCTCGTCGTTGCCCGACAGGGCGGCCAGCAGGTCGCGCTTGGCGTCGGTGCGGGCGGTTATGAGGTGGTCGCAGTGGGTGGTGGTGGGCACCTGCACCTCGTCGAGCCCGGCGGTCATGAACTGCAGCCAGGCCATCTGGGCGGTGGCGTCCTGCATGGCCACCCGGTCGGGCCGCAGGTCGACATACGACACGCCCCGCTCCGGCACCCCGGTCTCGGACGGGTCGAGATGGTTGACGAGGATCTTCTCGGCCAGCGTCAACGGCCGCCCGAAGCTGGCGCGGGCCCGCCCCACCCGCTCGTCCAGCGTGGCGTACACACCCTCGATCAGCTCCACCGGAGTACTAGCAAACACAGCCATGCGACCAGCCTAGAAGCGTGCGTGTCGAGCCCGGATGGTCGAATGTCACAGCCGTCGGTGGCCGATTGAGCGGCTACAGGTCCGGCCAGCGGCGGGAGCGGCTCGAGGGCGTGCGGCGGGGGCTGCCCAGGGCCCACTGGCGGCGCCAGATTCCGACCTGGGGGCCCGTCAGGGTGCCGCTGGCGCTGGCGTGGGCCCGCCTGCGGGCCGAGTACCAGTCGGTGCTGGCCTCGTCGGCCAAGGCGGTGACCGCCTCCTCGATGCGGGCCGCGAAGCGGGGGGCTCGCTCGCCGGGCTCGGGCCGCAGCGGGGCGCCGAAGGTCACCGACGCCTCCCCAGGCCGAGGCATCGTGCGGCCCTTGCGCATGATCTCGCCGGTGCCGCCCAAATGGACCGGCACGACCGGCACACCGCAGCGCACCGACAGGTAGGCCGCGCCGCCCCGGAACGGCTGCCCCCAGCCGTCGGGGCTGCGGCCGCCCTCCGGGTAGATCAGCAGGCTCCAGCCGTCGTCGATCAGCCCGGCCGCGAGGTCGGCGGACCGGCGTCCCACTCTGGACCGCTCGATGGGGATGGCCCCCATCATCAGTGCCGCGGTCGCGCCGGCCACCCGGTTGCCGAAGAAGTAGTCGGAGGCCGCCCCCACCACGATCTTGTGCCGCCACGGCTCGGGGATCGACGTCAGCAGCAGAGAGGTGTCGATATGGCTGTGGTGGTTGGATGCGAAGATGATCGCGCCGTCGAGGTCGGCCAGCCGGTCGGCGCCGTCGCGTCGGGGTGACGCCAGCACCTGCACCATGGCCCGCATCGGCCCCTCCACGATGGCGGCCCGGCACATGCGGGCCGCCCAGCGGCGGGACCAGCCGGTGTCGAAGTCGACGCCGGTGCGCCTTAGGGCTTCCGGCGGCTCCACTCCACCCGGAACAGTGGGAGCCCGGTACGGGAACGAGCGGGCCCGCAGCGTGCGAATTGGCGACGGCAGGCGGTTCCCCAGCCGCACCACACCCAGGTCGTGCGCGATACCCATCAGCTCACGCCGCCCCGGTCACTCCACGTCCGCCATCAGGATGGGCGGGTTGTGCACATGCGTGATCGTCGGCGACGGGCCGACCACGTCGCTGGCCATCTCCAGGGCGTCTGACAGGGTGGAGGCCGGCTGGAAGCCCATCCGGCGCACCGCCCGGGGGTCGCCGCCCACCACGATCACCCGGCCCAGCCACTGCAGGGCGTGCGCCCCCCAGTACCACATGTAGAAGGGATGCACCCCGTGGTAGGCGTAGCTGGTGCGGTAGAGGTGCACGTACCACTCGTCGGTGGCGAACTGGGCCTCGTACTTGGCCTCCAGCTCGGCCGGGTCGGTGGTCTCCGCCAGCAGCTGCTCGAAGAAGTCGATGTAGCTGGGGTGGTGCACCGGGTGGAACTCCCAGCGGGTCGGGTGGCTCATGATGACCACCCCGCCCTCGCGCACCAGCGGCTGACCCCGGTACAGGTTGAAGAAGTAGCCGAGGCCCAGGCACATCACCAGGATCGGGTTCATCACCGAGTTGACGTTGTACGGGCAGATGTAGGGCAGCCCCATGGTGAGCACGTCGGTCTGGCCCTGCACCGGCACCAGATGCTGGGCCAGCACGTTGGCGGTGGTGCTCTCGTGGACCGGCTCCACCGCGCCGGCCTGCACCGAGGTCATCTCATAGGGCGCCAGCCACCGGCCGAACACACCCCGGCAGGCCGCCGGCGGCATCGCCTTGAGCCCGGCGTGCATGGCCATGAACGAGGCCCGGTCCCGGGCGCTCCACTCCCACTCGCGCTTCTGCAGCACGGCCAGAGGGCCGTCGTGGCCGAAGGTGTTGTTGTTGACGGTGGTCTCGATCTGGAAGATGGGCGGACCGTTGGCCTTGATCACCTCGCCCTGGCGCCAGTTGGAGTGGTGCAACTCGGAGCGGGGCCGGTCCATGAACGAGCGGGAGTTCAGCATGGTCCCGACGTTGTGGTGGTGGCGCAGCGACCGGTAGTCGGCCAGACCGGTGGCGGTGGACTTCCAGCCCCCGTCCATGGCCACCAGGTTGATGTTCACGTACACCAGCAGGTCGCTCTCGGCGGCCCGCCGGTTCATGGTGACCAGCTCGTCGTGGTCGGTGCGGCCCAGATCCACCATGCCGTCGGGGTCCTCGGCATCGTGGTTGTAGAGCGCGCCCTGCGGGGCGAAAGCGTCGAACACCCGCTCGCCCAGGGCGTGGCGCAGCTCGTCATCGGTCATCCGGCGGTGCAGGGCCAGCGCCGCGATCAGGTGCACGTCGTCCACCCCGGCGGCGGCCGCCATGTCGAGGACCTGCTCGATCACCCGCTGGCGGATGTCGGGGCGCCGCATCGGCGGCAGCGGCAGCGAGATGTCGTCGAAGGCGATGGTCAGCTTCATTCCCGGTCGCAGCAGCGACGGCAGCGGATCTGAGTCGAGCGGGTTCAACAGGGCGTCGCGGATGGCTTCCTCAGGATCGGACAGCCCCGCCAGGGGCTCGGCTGGGTAGATGATCCGGCTGCGGCCCGGCGGCAGTCTCTCCAGGCGGAAGCCCTCGCCGTGATGGAACAGGATCGGCGGCGTCGAGCGGTCGACGTCGAGCACCAGTCCCGGGCGCGGCGCCTTCCGGCGCTCAACGGCCATCAGGCCGACCTCACCAGTTCGCGGCGGCGGGCCCCGGGTCGGCCCCGAGGCGCCAGCGGCAGGAGCTTGGCGGGAGCGCCCGCGCTGGTGGACCAGTGCTCGATCAGCCAACCCCGGCGCCGGGCCAGCGCGGCCAGCTTGGTCTCGGGATTGACCGCCACCGGGAAGCCGACCGCTTCCAGCATGGGCAGGTCCGAGGTGCTGTCGGCGTAGGCCACCGACTCCCGCAGGTCGAGGCCGTGGAGCTCGGCGAAGTCGACCAGCGTCTGGTAGCGGGCCTCGCCGGTGGGAGGCACCGACGTGAGCCTGCCGTCGTAGACGCCGCCGCTCGAGCCCATCTCGGCCGCGATGATGTGATCGAACAGGGGCTTCAGGGGGGCGATCACGAAGTCGAGCGCTCCGGTGATGAGCAGCGTCATGTGCCCGGCCTGACGGTGCTCGCGGATCCGGCGGATCCCCCGGGGGAACGACTTGGTGAGGATGAGATCGCTGAGCATCTCCGCGCAGTCGGCGTCGATGCGGTCCACCGAGGCGCCCTCGAAGCGCCGGTAGAAGTAGCGCAGGAAGTCGCTGCGGTCCCTGCGATCCAGGGCCAAGAGACGGGGCGCCTCGCCGAGGGTGCGGGCCACGAAACGGATCCGGTCCAGGTCGTCGAGCTCCCGGGTGGCGAGCCACGCGTAGCTGGCCACCACGTTCGAAGCGATCAACGTGTTCTCGAGGTCGAACACGGCCAGCTGGCGCTCGGGGGCGAGCACCTGGCGGCGGAGCCTCCTGGAGCGGGAAGCGGTGCGGCTGGGGCTGGTGCCGGGGGCCATCTTGAGGCGGGCCTGCTCCACCATCGACGGCAGGTGCACCTCCTGCACGTAGTGGGTCCAGTCGACAACGGAGGGATCGAAGCAGAACGCCGCCCGGTCGTCGTCGTCGAGCGAATCCCAGAGCTCCAGGAGCCGGTCGAGCTGGTAGATCGCCTCGCACTCGGCGTAGGAGCCGTACAGCTCGACGTACTCGTTGGCCCTGCCCAGCTGCTGGCGGCGCTCCTCCAGGCTGGCGCTCATCAGGGCGTGGCGACCCCGCAGTGGCAGGGCCGACAGCACCCGGTCGGCGGTCTCCAGCGAACGTTGTGCTCGCTGGAGCTGCCGGGACACCCTCCCCCGGCCGGGGAAGGACCACTGGGGCACCGAGATCGGCTGGTTGTGCTCGTCGTAGACGGGGTGCTCGGTGAACCAGCCGCTGACCAAGTCGAAGAGCTTGCCGTACTTGAGCGGGTTGATGGCCCCGCTGGCGACCTGGACGACATCGGGGCTGGGTTCCACCGGGCCCCGGGCGGCCACGGCCATGATGGTCGCCACCACCAGATCCACCGGGATCACGTCGATGATGCCCTCGGGCACGCCGGGGAACTCCTTGAGCAGCCCCCGGGCGTAGGCGGCGATCACCGGCTCGGCCATGCGGAAGCCACGGATCCATCCCGGGTAGGGCTCGGCCAGGGCCGACTCGATAATCGAGGGCCGAACGATGCTCACCGCGACGTCGCCGCGAGTCTCGGTGAGGGCCCGCTCGCCGAGGGCCTTGGTGAAGGCATAGGCGTCCGGGAAGCCGAGGCTGGAGGCCCGGGCCCGGCCGGCCTGGGTCATCTGCTCGTCCACCCAGCGCCGTCGGAGGCTCTCGACCTTCTCGGAGAGTGCGGGGATGCCGGCCGCGCCGAGTTCCCGGCGGGCCTGGGTGGAAAGCGCGGCCAGACGCTCGGGGCTGCGGCTGGCCTGCTCGGCGTCGCGGCGGGCGCGGCGGGCGCTGTCCACCTCGTCGCGCCAGCCGACCTCGGTGAAGAAGGGCGAGTCGTCCACCGGCTGCTCGGGGGCTGCGCCCCGTCGGCTTCCGGCCACGTAGCAGGTCGACACCGCGATCATGTGGGCCTTCGAGCCGGCTTCCGCCAGCACCGCGGCCACCCGGCTCGGGCCGAGGAGGTTGACCTCCACCGCGTCGTCGAGGGCCGAGTCGAAGTTCACGGTGGCCGCCGAGTGGATCACGATGTCGCAGCCGGCCAGCGCGTCACGGCCCTCGTCGTCGAGGTTGAGCCCGTCGACACCGACGTCGCCGGCCACCGCGGTGACCCGGCGGTCGGTAATCTCCTCGTAGCTCTCGCCGCCGGAATCCTCGGCGGCCCGGCGGCGGAGGCCGTCGAAGGCGTCGTTGCGGAGCACGTCGCGCTGCACCCGCTGGGCCGCGCCCCGGCGGCCCGGGCGCACCACCAGCACCAGCTCGCAGTCGGGCACGCAGCGCAGCAGGCGCTCGGTGAGCGCGGTCCCCAAGAACCCGGTCGCGCCGGTGATGGCGATCCGCTTACCGGCGAGAGACTCCGCGATCACGCCGTAAGTTCTAGTGCCCGCGGCCGCCGGAGGCTCACGACGGCCTCCGATCCGCTGGAGCGGCGGGGTCTGTGTGGGTGTGGTGCTCGCGCCCTGCGTGGCGCTCCAGGGCCAGCTCCACGAGGCGGTCTATGAGCCGTGAGTAGGGGAGACCCGTGGCGGCCCACAGCTTGGGGTACATCGAGATGGGGGTGAAGCCCGGCATCGTGTTGAGTTCGCTCACCATCCAGCCCCGGTCGCCGCGCCCGTCCCGTCCGTCCTCGTACAGGAAGTCGACCCGGGCCAGACCCTCCACCCGCAGCGCCCGGTAGGCGTCGACCGCGAGGCTCTGGCAGGCGGCGATCTCGTCGTCGTCGAGGGGAGCCGGGATCAGCAGCTCGGCGCCGTCCTCGTACTTGTCGGCGTAGTCGTAGAACTCGGCGCCGGGGACGATCTCGCCGGGCAGGCTGGCCTCGGGCTCGTCGTTGCCGAGAACGGCCACCTCGATCTCGCGGGCCCTGGCCTCCTCCTCCACGATGATGGATCGGTCATAGCGGGACGCTAGGCGCAGGCCATCGATCACCTCTTGGCGGGTCGTCGCCTTGGAGATGCCGACCGAGGACCCCATGCTGGCCGGCTTCACGAACACCGGCAGGCCGAGGTCCTCAACCAAGGCGTCGACCTGCGGAGCCAGCTCCGAGTCGCCCGCGGCCGGATCGTCGAGCGTGACGCTGCGCCAGCGGGTGTGGGCGATGCCGGCCGCGGCCAGCATCGTGTTGGCCGCGGTCTTGTCCATGCACAGCGCGGAGGCCAGCACCCCCGCCCCGGCGTAGGGAACCCGGGCCAGCTCCAGCAGGCCCTGCACCGTCCCGTCCTCGCCCATGGGACCGTGAAGGATCGGGAGCACGACCGTGGGTCCGGCAGGTCCGGCTCCGCCAACGGCGTCGTCCGTCAGCGCGGGGAGCGGCTCGATCTCCGGACCGTCGGCACTGAGCCGCTCGGGAAGGGCCTCGGGGCCGATCCCCAGGGCTTCGAGCGCAGCCGCGGCCTGCACCCAGCGCCCCTCCCGGGTGATGCCGACCGGCTCGACGACGTACTTTTCTGGATCGGCAGCCGCCACCACGTGGCGGGCCGACACGCAAGACACGTCGTGTTCGGCGGAACGACCCCCGAACAACACGACCAGCCTCACCCTGCGGTCCTCCACGCAGCCGACGCTAGCGCCGGGCGATGAATTGGCAGCGGTGGGTGCCCATTCGGGCGTTCCGGGCTGCCAGTTCGGCGGCCTGGTTGCCGACGAGGGGAATTGGCAGCGTGTTGCACGGTATGCGCGCGCTGTGCTGCCAGTTCGGTGGCCGGGTTGCTGGCGTGGAATTGGCAGCGGTGGGTGCCCATTCGGGCGTTCTGTGCTGCCAGTTCGGTGGCCGGGTTGTGGGTGTGCGGGAATTGGCAGCGGTGGGTGCCGTTATGGGCGTCCTGGGCTGCCAGTTCGCGGCTTGTGTCCGAGGTAGCGCGATCGGGTGCCGGGCCGTGCCACACTCGCGCCGTGCGCTGGACGCTCGCCGAGATCGCCGCGGCCACTGGGGGCCGGCTGCAGGGTGACGGGTCTGCCACCGTTAACGGAGTGACCCAGGACAGCCGCGACGTGCGTCCGGGGATGCTGTTCGTGCCGCTGGTTGCCGAGCGCGACGGACACGACTTCATCGACGACGCGGTGGCACGCGGCGCGGCGGCTTACCTCACCGCCCGCGGTCCGTCCGGGGTCGACGCCGCCGCGGTGGAGGTGGCCGACACCCAGGCGGCGCTCACCGCTTTGGCCCGAAGGGCCCGGCACCGGCTCGGGTCCGTGCCGGTTGTCGGCATCACCGGATCGGTGGGCAAGACCACCACCAAGGACCTGCTGGCGGCGGTGCTAGGACAGGACCGGCGGGTGTGGTCCAGCACCCTGTCGTTCAACAACGAGATCGGAGTGCCGATCACCCTGCTGTCAGCCCCCGACGACGCCGAGGCGCTGGTGGTCGAGATGGGTTCGAGAGGTCCCGGGCACATCGCCGAGCTCTGCCGCGTGACCCGACCGACCATGGGTGTGATCACCACGGTGGGGCTGTCGCACACGAGCGAGCTGGGATCATTGGCCGCGGTGATCTCGGCCAAGCGTGAACTGGTCGAGGGGCTTCCCGCAGCCGCTGACGGGGGAGTGGCCTTCCTCAATGCGGGCGTGGCCGAGGTTGCAGCCATGGTCGACGGCACCGACGCCCGCGTGGTCACATTCGGTGAGGGCGGCGAGGTGCACGCCCGGGGTCTCACCATCGATGACGAACTGACGCCGCGCTTCGTACTGCACAGCCCGAGCGGGGAAGTGGCCGTCGAATTAGGGGCTCGGGGCGCCCACTCGGTCGACAATGCCCTAGCCGCGGCCGCTGTCGGTATCGAACTCGGGGTGTCCCTAGACGACGTGGCCGCGGGGCTGGCCGAGCCGACCCTGTCGCCGTTACGCATGGAGGTCATGCGGACTGCCGGGGGCGCCCGCCTGCTCAACGACTGCTACAACGCCAACCCCCTGTCGATGCGGGCCGCCCTGCACGCTCTGGCCGCTCTGCCCGCGGACCGCCGGATCGCGGTGCTGGGCACCATGGCCGAGTTGGGCGACTTCGAGGCGGCTGAGCACGCTGCCGCTGCCTCGCTGGCCGCTCGGCTCGACATCGCGGTCGTGGCCGTGGACGCGCCGGGCTACTCGTCGGGTGAGGGCGACGTGATCGATGCGGCGGGCATCGACGGCGCCCTCGCCGCGCTTCGCAACCTCGGCGGTCTCGGTGCCGGCGACGCCGTGCTGGTAAAGGGATCGCGGGTCGCCGGCCTCGAGCGCTTGGTGGAGAGGCTCGTCGCGGGCGCTGATGCCTGATTGAATCGGCCGCGACACCCGGCTGTCCCGCCGGACACCCCCTCCCCTCCACGAAAGGCTTCGTGCAATGGATGTGCCCGACTTCCGGACCGTGACCGTGGAGGCCCTCGCGGCCCTGGTGCGAGACCGCACCCTCACCGCCGCCGCGGTCACCGAGCACGCGCTGGAGCGCATCGAGGCTCTCAACCCGACCCTCAACGCCTTCGTGGCGGTCGACGCCGACGACGCCAGAACCCAGGCGGCGGCCATCGACGAGCGCCTCGACGCCGGCGAGGAGGTCGGGCCGCTGGCGGGAATCCCCATCGGGGTGAAGGACCTGGTGGACGCGACCGGGTTCCACACCTCCAAGGGCGCCATGTACACCCGCCACGACCCGCCGGCCACCTCCGACTGCACCGAGGTTGCCCGGATGCGGGCCGCGGGCTGCGTGATCGTGGGCAAGACCAACACCCCCGAGCACGGCTGCATGGGCGACACCTACAACCCCCGGTTCGGGCCCACGCTCAATCCCTGGAACCCGGAGCGCTCACCGGGTGGATCCTCGGGGGGCACGGGCTCGGCCATCGCCGCGGGGATGGTGCCGGTGGGCTCCGGCTCCGACGGGGGCGGTTCCATCCGGATCCCGTCGGCCATCTGCGGATTGTCGGGCATCAAGACCAGCCAGGGCCGGGTGCCGAGCGGCCCGCCGCCGTCGGGCCTGATCGACCTGTCGTGCGTTGGCCCGATGGCCCGCCTCATCCGCGACGTGGCGCTTTGCCTCGACGCCATGGTCGGGCCCGATCCGGCCGATCTGCGCAGCCTGCCCAAACCGGAAGTGTCGTGGCGGGCCGCTCTCGACAGCCCGCGGGTGCCGGCCCGGGTGCTGTGGGCGCCGTCGATCGACGGGGAGCCGGTCGACGCCGAGATCGCCGCGGCTTGCACGGAGGCCGTCGATGGCCTGGCCGCCGAGGGCGTAGAAGTCGTCGAGGTCGGCGGGGCGATCACCGCAGTGCCCGGAGCGTTCCTCCAGCTGTTCCTGGGGGGCCTTATCGGGCCCGCGTTCCGACCGCTGTACGGCACCGACGAGTGGGCGAACGTCACGGAGGTGCTGGCCGTGATGCTGGAGGACGTCTACCAGCGGGCCACGCCGGAGTCGATCTACTGGGCCCGCCAGCAGGCCGGCGAACTGTCCATCGCCCTGGCCGATCTGATGGAGGGCTACGACGCGCTGCTGATGCCCACGCTGGCGGGCCAGGCGCCCCCGCCGGGCGGGCACGGCACCATCAACGGCGAGGAGACCCCCAACTGGTTCCGCTTCACGCCCCTGGCCAACCTCACCCGCCGCCCGGCCGGAACGGTGTGCTGCGGGTTCAGCCGCGAGGGTGTGCCCATCGGGCTGCAGGTGGTAGGCCACCAGCTCGACGACCTGACCGTGCTGGAGACCCTCGCCGTACTAGAGGACCTGCTGGCCCTGAACCCCATCGCCCCCGATCTGGCCTGACCTCGCCTGCGCCGTAGCCCGGCGGGGGACCCCGCTGGTAGCCTCGACCGTTCCAGGGCGATTAGCTCAGATGGCTAGAGCGCTGCCTTCACACGGCAGAGGTCACTGGTTCGAGTCCAGTATCGCCCACCGGTGCAGATCCGCCGCGGCCTCGTACGGCCCTTGCAGCCCTAGCGGGACGCAACGTGGGCGAATGGCGGGGCGTCTTGGCGTTCGTAGTCGCTCTTTTCATCCTGCTGGCCGCGGCGGTCTACTTGATCCGGGAGACCCCGGGCCTCCTGGCCGGCTCCCAGGGAACCCTCGTCGAGGAAGTCGACCCCGAGGCTCTGGTCGAGCCCGCCACCGCCGTCGAACCGGTCGAACCGGCGGACCCGCCGCCGGGCGAGGCCGTCGACGCCGCGGCCATCGAGGCCGCCATCGAGCTCGCCCAGAAGCAGCAGCCCGCCGCGCCGATCTCGCCGCGGGAGGCCTGCGAGGGGCTGGGCGGCGCCTGGCAAGCCGACTCCCGCGGCTGGTGCGACCTGCCGTTGCCGTCGGCATCGCCCGTGTCGGATGTGGCCGTGCTGCACCCCGACATGCGGGTCCCGTGCCCGCAGCCGCTGGAGAAGATCCTTGAGCAGGTCGCCGCCGAAACCGTCGGCGGCGACGAGATGCGCATCTACCTGCTGTACCGCAGCGTGGACGACGACCTGGAGGAACTGGAGGTGAACGAGGAGACGAGCAACGACATAAAGCTCATCGCCGACGGACTCCGCCGGGTCGAGGCCGACATGCGGGAGCGGGCCGCGCTGCAGCGGGCCGACCTCGGCGTCGACTCGTTCCTGCCCATGCAGCACCTTCCCGCCACCGGCGAGATCCGTTCGGGCTTCGGGATGCGGGTCCATCCGGTGACCGGTCACTGGTCCCAGCACAACGGGGCGGACATCAGGGGCGACACCGGCGATCCGGTGACGGCCGTGCTCGACGGCGCGGTCCTGTCGGCGCAATCCTGCCCCTTCTACGGCAACACTGTGGTCGTGTACCACGGCGCCGGGCTCTCCACCGTCTACGCGCACCTCGACTCCCTGGCGGTCGGCCCCGACGACGAGGTCGAGGCGGGCCAGCTCCTGGGGGCGATGGGATCCACCGGCCGGACCACCGGTCCTCACCTGCATTTCGAGGCTCGGATCGACGGAACCGCCGTAGACCCCGAGCCCTTCCTGCCATGAGGCGGACCATCCGCCGGATCACGGCAACGGGAGCGATGGCCGCCCTCGCGCTCTGGACGTCTGCGGACATCGCAGCCGCGCACGGCGTGGGCGGCCGCCTGGACCTGCCGGTGCCGCTCTGGCAGCTCGCCTGGGCCGCGTCTTTCGCGGTGGCCGCCTCCTTCGTCGCCCTGGGCATGTTCTGGGACACGCCGAAGTTCCGGGCGGCCGCGACCGGCCTGACCCTCCCCGGGCCGTTCCAGACCGCCTGCAAGGTGCAAGCCGCGGTTGTAAGGGCCGTCGGCCTGCTCGCTCTGGCCGTGCTGCTCTACGCGGGGCTGGCCGGCAACACCAACCCGTCGGTGAACATCACGCCGGTCGCGGTCTACATCATCTTCTGGGTGGGACTCCAGGTGGTGTCGGTGCTGGTGGGCGACGTGTGGCTGCACCTAAGCCCGTTCACCACCATCGCCGACGGATCGGCCCGGGCGTGGGCCCGCCTGCGCGGTAGACCCCCATCCGACTACGGCCGGGGCGCCGGCAACCACTGGTGGGCCACCGGCGCAGTGTTCGGCTTCGTCTGGCTCGAGCTCGCCTTCCACGACAACACCGACATACGGGTGCTCGGCGTGTACCTGGCCGCCTACACGGTCGCGTTGCTGGCCGGCGCGGCGGCCTTCGGCCGCGGCTGGCTGCGCGACGCCGAGGGGTTCGGCGTGCTGTTCACCAAGCTGTCGGCCATGGCGCCGCTCCACCGCGAGGGCGGCGCCCTGAAGCTGCGGGCGCCGCTGGCCGGCCTGGCCACCCTGCCCATCAAGCGGGGCTCGGTGGCCTTCATCCTGGTGGTGCTCGGCTCCACGACCTTCGACGGCTTCACCCGCAGCTCGGTATGGCTAGATGTGGCCGCCCAGCGCACCGGCTGGGAGCTGACCGCGGTCAACACAGTCGGGCTGGTGTTCGTGATCTTCGCGGTGTTCGTGCTCTACCGGGCCGCCATCGCGGGCATGGCCGCCGTAACCGGCGACAGCGAGAGGGAGCTGGCCGAGGCGTTCGCACCCTCCCTGATGCCGATCGCCGCCGCCTACACCGTTGCCCACTACTTCAGCTACCTGCTTCTGGAGGGCCAGCAGATCATCGCCCGGATCTCCGATCCCTTCGGCCGGGGATGGGACCTCTTCGGCACCGCCACCTACCAGGTGGACTTCACCGCCATCTCCACCGACACCATCGCCTGGACACAGACCGCGGCCATCGCGGTGGGCCACGTTCTGGCCGTCGCGGTGGCCCACGACCGGGCGGTGGAGCGCTGGCCCCACCGACTGGCGATGCGCTCGCAGTACCCGATGCTGGCCGTGATGATCTGCTACACCGTCATCGGCCTGCTCCTGCTGCTCGGCGCCTGAGCAGATTGGCTGCCGGTATACGCCGGGCAGCGGCCAGCCGCACGTAACATCGAAGGCGGTGTCATCGGAAGTCCTGCAGGCCCCGCTCGTACTGGAATACCCCTTCACCCGCTCCACCGGCCCGGTGATCGGAGCGTTCCTCACCGGACTGCGCGACGGCGTGATCTGCGGCATCCGCCGAGCCGACGGGACCGTGCTGTGCCCCCCGCAGGAGTACGACCCGCTCACCGCCGAACCGCTGACCGAACTGGTGGAAGTGGGCCAGGCGGGGGAGGTCGTCACCTGGGCCTGGAACGGCGACCCCCGCCCCATGCAGCCCTTCGACCGACCGTTCGCCTGGGCCCTGATACGTCTCGACGGAGCCGATACCTCGATGCTGCACGCGGTGTTCGCCCCCAGCGCGGCCGAGATGTCCACCGGCATGAGGGTCCGGGTCGTGTGGCGCACAGAGCGTGAGGGGCACATCGCCGACATAGCCGGCTTCGAGCCGATCCCCGCCGTGGAGACCGCGTGAGCGCCGACCGGCCCGAGGCCCGCGACCCGCTGGCGGCGCCGGCCGCCCTGTCCGCGCCGGTGACGCTGCCCGAGGCGCTCGCCGGCGCCGAACCGGTGGAGAGCGTGTGCACCCCCATCCGGATGGCCTACACGTACACGCCGGGTCGGGCGCTGTCGAGATACCTGCGGGCCATGGCGGACAAGCGGATCCTCGGCGAGCGCTGCGGTGCCACCGGTCAGGTGTTCGTACCGCCCCGGGGCGTGAGCCCCCTGGCCGGTGCGGCCACCAGCGAAGTCGTCGAGCTGGCCGACACCGGCTACGTCGAGTCCTTCAACATCACCCGGGTTCCCATAGAGCGGCGTCCCGACCTCAAGCCTCCTTACTGCAGCGCATGGATCGTCCTCGACGGTGCGTCGGTGGGCTTCCTGGGCCTGGTCATCAACCTCGCGCCGGAGGAGGTCCGCATCGGCATGCGAGTCCGGGCGGTGTGGAAGCCCGACGAGGAGCTCGAGACGTCCGCAGCCAACATCCTGGGCTGGGAACCCACCGGCGAGCCCGACGAGGTCATCACCGACTACGAGCGAATCGGCCGCATCGAGGCGAGCGACCCATGATCGACGTTCGAGAGCCGTGGCCGGGGTGACGACAGCATGATCGACGTTGCCGTCGTGGCCTTCACGCAGCGCCAGGAGGCGGCCATCTCCGGTGAATCCGAGGTGGAGTTCATGGTCCCGCTGATGGAGCAGGCCAAGGCGTCCGTCGGCCTGACCCAGTCCGACATGGGGTTCACCTGCTCGGGCTCCTCGGACTTCCTGGCCGGGCAGGCGTTCTCGTTCGTGATGACCATCGACGGGACCGGTCCGGTGCCCCCCATCAGCGAGAGCCACGTCGAGCAGGACGGCGCATGGGCGCTCTACGAGGCCTGGGTCAAGATCCAGTGCGGGGGCATAGACACCGCCTTCGTGTACGGCTACGGCAAGTCCTCGCCGGGATCGGTGCGCGACGTGCTGGCCACCCAGATGGACCCCTACTACGTGTGCCCGCTGTGGCCCGACTCGTACGCCATCGAGGCGCTGGCGGCGCGGCTCATGCTGGAGGGGGGCCATGTCAGCGAGAGCCGCCTGGCCGAGATCGCGGCCCGCAGCCGGGCCAGCGCGGCCTCCAATCCCCATGCGGTGCGAACCGACCCCAAGTCCGTCGCCGAGATCCTGGCCGAGGATTATGTGATCGACCCGCTGCGACCGTCGGACCTGCCGGCCGAGGCCGACGGCGGTTGCGCGGTGGTGCTCGCAACCGGGGACCGGGCACGAGAGCTGTGCGAACGCCCGGCCTGGATCCGGGGGATGGACCATCGCGGCGACGCCCACACCCTCGGCGTTCGGGACCTGACCTCGTCGGCCTCGGCCCGACTGGCCGCGCACCACGCCGGCGTGGCCGGCGACAAGATCGACTTGGCCGAGCTCTACGGCCCGTTCACCACTTCCGAGCACCTGCTGATCGAGGCTCTCGGTCTGGACGAGGACAGCACCGCCGTCAACCCGTCGGGAGGAGCCCTCGCCGCGCACACAATGATGGCGTCGGGCCTCATCCGCATCGGCGAGGCCGCGTCGCGGATCTGGCGGGGCGACGGCGACCGGGCCGTGGCCCACGCCACGTCGGGGCCGTGCCTGCAGCAGAACATGGTGTGCGTCCTGGAGGGCGACTGACATGGCCTCCGAGCGCACCGCGGTCATCGGGGTCGGCCAGACCAAGTACGCCGCGGCCCGCCGCGACGTTTCCATGGCCGGGCTGCTGCGCGAGGCCGCCTACCGGGCGCTGGAGATGGCCAACAAGACCTGGAGCGACATCGACGCGGTGATCATCGGCAAGGCGCCCGACTTCTTCGAGGGCGTGATGATGCCCGAGGTCTACCTCGCCGAGGCGCTCGGAGCGGTCGGCAAGCCGATCATGCGGGTACACACCGCTGGGTCGGTAGGGGGCTCGACCGGTTGCGTGGCCGCATCGATGGTGCAGAGCCGCGTCCACCGCTGCGTGCTCACCATCGGCTGGGAGAAGCAGTCGGAGTCCAACGCCATGTGGGCCCTGTCGCTGCCGCAGCCCTTCGCCACCTCGGTCAACGCCGGGGCGGGCGGCTACTTCTCGCCCATCATCCGCCGCTACATGATGATGACCGACGCCCCCGAGCTGATCGGCTGCATGGTGGCCCACAAGGACCGCCGCCAAGCCCTGCTCAACCCGTACGCCCACTTGCATCAGCACGACCTCACGTTCGAGCAGGTCGTGGACTCGCCGATGCTGTGGGACCCGATCCGCTACTCCGAGACCTGCCCGTCCTCCGACGGAGCCTGCGCCATAGTCCTCGTCGACGAGGCAGGCGGCGACCGCCATCCCGGACCGGTCGCCTGGGTGCACGGCACGGCCATGCGCAGCGAGAGCAACAGCTACGGCGGCCGCAACATGGTGTCGCCGGCCGCGTCCGAGCAGTGCGCCGACGACGTGTTCGCGCAGGCCGGCATCGTCGACCGGCGAGCCGAGATCGACGCCGTCGAGATGTACGTGCCGTTCTCGTGGTACGAGCCGATGTGGCTGGAGAGCCTGGGGTTCGCTGCGGTGGGGGAGGGCTGGCGCATGGTGGAGTCCGGGGCGACCGAGCTCGACGGCGGCGACCTGCCGGTCAACTGCTCCGGCGGGGTGCTGTCAAGCAACCCGATCGGAGCGTCCGGCATGATCCGGTTCGCCGAGGCGGCACTTCAGGTGATGGGCGCGGCCGGTGAGCACCAGGTGGACGGCGCCCGCCGGGCGGTGGGCCATGCCTACGGCGGCGGGGCCCAGTACTTCGCCATGTGGATCGTCGGCTCCGACAAGCCCTAGATCCGATGGGCGCGTCGGACACTCCCGGGCGCACCCGCAGAATTGTTGCGCACAGATTGCGAAAGTATTGCTATTTCATTACGATATTCGGGGTGCGTAGGCTGCGGCGCCTCTCCGGCGCGCTGCTGCTGATCGGGTCGGCGGCAGCGCTGATGGCGGCCGCCGCGCTGGCACAGGACGACGAGCGGATCGAGGACCTTCGCCAGCAGCGGGAGCAACTGGCCCGCGACGCCGCCGACGTGGCCAGCCAGATCGATGCGCTCGTCGCGGACGACGAGGCCCTGATCGACGCGCTCCAGGAACTGGACGACTTCGTCGACCTCCAACACACCCGGATCCAAGCGGCCGAGTCGGCCATCCTGACCGCCGAAGCAGAGGCGGCCGCGGCCCGGGCCGAGGCCGAATGGTACGTCGACGAGATCGAGACCATCCGGGAGCGCCTGCGACAGCGAGCCATCCAGGCCTACGTGCAGCCGCCCGTCGACGTCGTCGAGCAGTTCTCGACCAGCCTCAACGAGAGCGCGGTGAAGCTGTTCCTGCTCGATCTGGCCATAGGCAACGAACTGGAGATCACCGACGAGCTGCGCACTGCGGAGGCCCAGCTCGAGGCGGTGCGCCGGCGGGCCCTCGACCGGGCCGAGGACGCCGACGAGGAGCGGCAGGCCCAGCAGCAGCGCCTCGCCGACCTCGAGGACGCCCGCGCCGCGGCGATGGAGCTGCGTCTGGAGATCCAATCCCGCATCGAGGAATGGAATCTCGTGTCGGCCGACATCGAGCAGTCCGACAAGGAGATGGAGCAGGAGATCTTCCGCATCGAGGAGGAGATCCGGCGCAGAGAGGAGGAGCGGCGCCGCCAGGAGGAGGAGGCCCGCCGCCGCGCCATCGAGGAGGAGCGGCGCCGCCACGAAGCCGAGCACGGCCCCTTCGAGCTGGTGGCCTGGCCCGCGGACGGGGAGAAGACGTCGGGGTTCGGGCCGCGGGTCCACCCCATCTTCGGGACGGTGCGCCAGCACAACGGGATCGACCTCGGCGGCGACACCGGGGACCGGGTCAGGGCGGCCCGCTCCGGCGAGGTGATCCTGGCCGGACAGCGAGGCGGCTTCGGCAACACCATCGTCATCTACCACGGGCTCGGGTACAGCACGCTCTACGCCCACCTCAGCCGCATCGAGGTGTCCGAGGGCCAGAACGTGCAGAGCGGGGACCGAATCGGCGCGATCGGCTCGACCGGATGGTCCACCGGCCCCCACCTGCACTTCGAGCTGCGCATCGACGGCAAGGCCGTGGACCCCACGCCGTACCTGCCATGAGGCTCGCCGAAGCAGCACCAGTGGATTCGTGAAACGTCGATCATGGGCACTGCTGGTGGCCGGCGACCAGCACGGCGAGGCGCCCGCGACGGGATCCCCCGACCTCGTGATCGCCGCTGACGGCGGGCTGGACGCGGCCCGCCGCTGGCGACTGCGGGTTGATGCCGTGGTGGGCGACCTGGACTCCGCCAGCGAGGCCGCGCTGAATTGGGCCAAGCGCTGCGACGCAACCGTCGACGCCCATCCCGCCGACAAGGACGCCACCGATCTCGAACTAGCCATGGCCTCGGTGCTGGGGCAGGTTGAGGCGGTGCATGTGCTGCTGCCCGCCGGGGGACGGCTCGATCAGGCGATGGCCAGCCTGGCGGTGCTGGCCTCGCCGCGCTGGGCTGCGCTGGAAGTGACGGCCACGGTGGGGGAGGCCCATGTGACCGTGGTGAGAGGACTGCGCCGCCTGCGCGGCGAGGTGGGAGAGGTCGTGTCACTGCTGGCCGTCGGCGGGCCCGCCCTCGTAGCGTCCACGTCCGGTCTGCTGTTCCCGCTGGTCGAGGAGGCGCTGAGCCCGACCTCCGGGCGCGGCACGTCCAACGTGATCGTGGCCGCGCCACCGACAGTGGACGTGGTGGAGGGCGTCCTGCTCGCCATCAGGCCGGGAATCGACCCCGACTAGAGCTCCGCCGGGTGCTTCGCCGGCGACTGGTCCCGCTCTTGTTCGCTGCGCTCACGGGCCGCTCGGGCCACGGCCTCGCAAGGCTCGGCCTCTGGCGCCCGAATGGGAGCGGATCGCGGCCGGCCATTAGCGTCCCGCTGTGAGCTTCGACATGACGGCTCTTCTCAGGGCGGGGCTCGCCAACGGGGAAGCCGAATGGGCGGGGGACCCGCCGTTCAACTTCGTCGGCGGGCACAACGATCCTGCCAGCGTGCCCTTCGGTGGCTTCGCCGAGGCTGCGACCGCGGCCCTGGCCCGCCACGGTCCGGCCCTGGCCAAGTACAACCTGGGAGGAAGCCCTCAGGGCCACCTGCCGCTGCGGGAGTTCATCTCCGAGGCCCTCGCCCGCAGGGCGCACATGTCCACCGACGCGTCGGAGGTCCTGGTCACCTCAGGCTCTTTGCAGGCGCTCGACCTGGTGAACGCCGGGCTGCTCGCGCCCGGCGACCCGGTGATCGTCGAGAAGGCCACCTACGCCGGCACTTTGAGCCGTCTGGCCGCCCTGCGAGCCGATGTGCACGGTGTCGAACTCGACTCCGACGGCATGCGCGTCGATCATCTCAACGACGTGCTGGAGTCGCTGAGGCGCCAGGGCCGGCGGCCGAAGTTCATCTACACAATCCCGACGGTGCAGAACCCGACAGGCACGGTGATGCCGGTGGCGCGCCGGCGCGAACTGCTGGAGACGGCCCGCCGCTACGAGGTCGCCATCTTCGAGGACGACTGCTACGCCGACCTGGTATTCAACGGAGACCGGCCGCCGACGGTCCGCTCACTGGACTCGGGCGGCGGCCAGGTCGTGTACTGCGGATCATTCTCCAAGACGCTCGCCCCCGCATTACGGCTGGGCTACATCGTGGCCGACTGGCCGGTGATGAGCCGGCTGCTGGCGCTCAAGACCGACGCGGGGTCGGGAGCGCTGGAACAGATCACAGTGGCCGAGTACGCCGCGGCCCACTTCGACGACCACGTCGACGCCCTCACCGCGGTGCTGAGCAAGAAGTGCGACGCGATCTGCGGCGCTCTGCGGGACAGCTTCGGGGAGCTCGCCCGCTTCGAGGAGCCCCGGGGCGGGATCTTCGTGTGGGTGGCGCTGCCCGACGGCACCGACACCGACCGCCTGGTGGCACCGGCGGCGGCGCGTGGCGTCGAGTTCAATCCGGGATCGGGATGGTGCACCGATCCTGACTACGGAGCGAGCCGGATGCGTCTCTGCTTCGGCCATCTTCCCCCCGACGACATTGCGGCGGGTATCGCCGCTCTGTCAGAAGTAGTGAGAGCCGGCTTGAGCTGACAGGTCGGAGCGGGCAGATGATCGGGGGGCGAGGCGAACATCGGCGAAGGCTCCTCGCAGCCGTGCTTGCTGCCGCCATGATCGCAGGGACTGTCTTCGGTGCTACCTCCGGCGCCGGCGCCGAGAGCACTCTGGGATCCGCAACTGTGAGTGAATCGACCCAGCGGCTGGTCCAGGAGTTCTCCAAGGTGACGCGGCTGCGGATCGCCCCCAGCTCGATGTGCCTGACCGTGCTGCTCGACGACCAGGTGATCGTCGACGACCAGAGCGACTCCGCCCTGGTGCCGGCGTCGCTCATGAAGATCGTCACCGCGGCGGCCGCTCTGGACGTGCTCGGACCCGACGCGACCTACAGCACAGAGGTGTTCGTCCGCTCCGACGCCCTCTACTTGGCTGCCGACGGCACCCTGGTTGGCGACGTGTACCTGGTCGGCGGGGGAGACCCCGTGCTGAACACGCCTCGCTTTGGCAACCGCATCCCCGATCCGGTCGCCTACACCGACGTGACCGAGCTGGCCGACCGTGTCCGCCAGAGCCTGGCCAGCAAGGGGATCCGGCGGATACAGGGCCGGATAGTGGGCGACGACTCCCGGTACCTCGACCGGGTGCGCGACTACTACCAGGAGTTCCTGCCCCACGGTGACGATCCCGTGTGGCGATATTCCGACGACACCGTCAACTTCGTGGGCCCGCTGTCGGGCCTGCTGATCAACGACGGCTACGTTTCCTACACCTGGAAGACGGGGATCCTGGATCGCCTCGAGTACGTGAGAACGGTCGCCCCCACCCGCCACGCCGCCTCGCTGTTCGACGACCTGCTGGAGACGAGAGGTCTCGTGATCACCCGCCGTCCGCAGGCCGGCACGTCCCCGCCGCGTTCTCAGCTGACCTCGCTGGCCAGCATCGAGTCCCCCGACGTAACCGAGATCGTGGCCCGCATGCTGACCCGCTCCGACAACACCATCGCCGAGATGCTGCTGAAGGAGATCGGCTACCGAACTCTGGGGTCGGCACGGGCAATAGCAGTCGAGGTGGTCGAGGGAGTCATGAAGCAGACGCTCGGGCCTCTCGCAGCCGGCATCGAGATCGCCGACGGTTCCGGTCTTTCCCGGTACAACCGCCTCACCTGCGCGGCCGTAGCCGAACTCCTGCGGCAGGCCGGCCCGCACTCCCCACTGGTGGCCGGGCTGGCGGTGGCCGGCCGGAGCGGCACGCTCAAGGCCTGCGGGCCCGCGACATGGCCACCGATCGCGGGCAGCCCCAACGCCGTCTACGCCAAGACGGGCACTGCCCACCTGTCGTACTCGCTGGCTGGATTGGCTCAGGCACCCAACGGCGAGACGGTCACCTTCGCCATGATCGCCAACCAGCGCCACATGGACCAGCTCGACAAGTGCAATGCTCTGCGCAGGACGCTGATCAACGCGGCAGCCCGGTACACGTACGGCCCGGTGATCGAGTTCCCGCACGACTCGGGCTTCTTGACGCCCCCGGGTTAGAGGCCGAGCGGGTAGGTGCGTGAATTCGCCGCATACGGGCGAGGCCGTGGCCCGAGCGGCCCGTGAGCGCAGCGAACAAGAGCGGGATCAACTGCAACTGCTCCGGGCGGCCCGGGCGGTCCAGCGGCCGTGGCGGCGCTCCAGGGTGAGCTCGAGCCCGAAGCACTCCGAGAGGTTCTTGCTCGTCAGCGTCTCGTCCAACGGGCCCGCCGCCAGCACCGCGCCGTCTCTCAGCAGCAGCGCGTGGGTGAACCCGTCCGGTATCTCGTCGGTGTGGTGGGTCACCAGCACCAGCGGCGGAGTCTCCGGATCGGTCGCCAGGCCGCTCAGGGTGACTACCAGCTGCTCGCGGCCGGCCAGGTCCAGCCCGGCGTTGGGTTCGTCGAGGACGATCACCCCCGGCTCCACCGACAGGGCTCGAGCCAGCAGCACCCGCTGCTGCTCGCCGGAGGACAGCGTCCCGAAGCGCTGGTCGATGCGGTCTCCGCAGCCGACGCGCTCCAGGGCAGCCTGCGCCCGCCTGGCGTCGTCGGCGTCGTAGGCATGCCACCAAGGGGCCAGCGCGGCGTGCTTGGCCGTCGTCACCACCTCGCCTGCGGTCAGCGACGGCCGCAGCATGGATGCCATCGCCGCGCTGGTGAACCCGACCCTGGTCCGCAGCCGTCGCACGTCGGTGCGCCCCAGACGCTCGCCGAGCAGTTCGACGACACCGGCCGAGGGGTGGTCCCACATCGTGGCGATCCGTACGAGGGTGGTCTTGCCCGAGCCGTTCGGGCCCAGCACCACCCACCTCTGGCCCGGTAGCACCTCCCAGTCGACGTCCCGCAGCAGGCGGGCGCCGTCGATCGTGCGCTGAACCCCGCGCAGGGACAGCACCGCGCCATCGGCGACCGCAGACGGTGTTGGTACCTGCTTCGCCGTCACAGCGTCGCCCCGTCCCACTTCCGGCCCGGTGCGGCTCGAGACCTATCGGCGTGGCTCTCCCACATGTCGAACATCGTCGCATAGCGCCCGCCCAACGCCACCAGTTCACGGTGGCTCCCGATCTCGACGATCCGACCTGAGTCGACCACCGCGATCCGGTCGGCCCGGCGGGCGGTGGCCAAGCGGTGGGCGATGATCACCGCGGTCCGCTCCCGCAGCAGCACGTCGAGCGCCTGCTCTATCTGGGCCTCCGAGCGCAGGTCGAGATTGCTGGTGGCCTCGTCGAGCACCAGCAGGCGGGGTCCGGAGACGAACGTCCGGGCCAGGGCCAGCAGTTGACGCTCTCCCGCCGACAGCGTGGCCCCCCGCTCGTGGACGATGCCGTCGAGGCCGCCCAGACGCTCCACCACCTCGCTCATACCGACGGCGCTGAGAGCCTCGTGCAACTCGGCGTCGGTCGCGCCGGGACGGGCGAAGCCCACGTTGTCCCGCACCGTGCCCGCGAACAGGAAGGGCTCCTGGGACACCACCCCGATCTGGGACCGCAGGCTCGTGACGGTGACATCGCGCAGGTCGTGGCCGTCGATGCGCACCGCGCCCTCCGTCGGGTCGTACAACCGGGCGATGAGGCGGGCGACGGTCGACTTGCCGGCCCCGGTCTCGCCCACCAGCGCGATCGTCTCTCCCGGCGAGACGTGCAGGCTTACGTCATGGAGCACGCGTTGGCCGTCGCGGTACGAGAAGCACACGCCGTCCAGGACGATCTCGCCGCGCACCTCACCGAGGACCTCAGCGCCGGGACGATCCGTCACCGTCGGCTCGGTGCCGAACAGCTCGCGCAGCTTGGCAATGGCCGCGCCGCCCTGCTGGTAGGAGTTGTACAGCTGCACCAGCGCCTGTACCGGGGCGAAGAAGGCGGTAAGGAACAGCAGGTAGGCGGCTAGCTCTCCCACTGTGATCCGGCCGCTGGCGGTCATCGCGCCGCCGACGGCCAGTAGCACCGCCTGAGTGGCGATGCCGATGGCCTCGCTGCCCGGCCCGTAGAGGGAGTTGGCCCGCGAGGCTCGCAGGTTGGCGTCGCGGTGGCGGTTCACCACCCGGCGATGCTCGGCGACGTTGGTGTCCCGCCGATCATGGGCGGCGATGACCCGGATGCCGGCCAGGGACTCCTGGAGATTGCCGAGCAGGTCGCCGATGCGGTCGCGCACGCTGCGGTAGTCGGCCGCGGCCCGCCGCCGGAACCACATCGAGGACGCCAGTGTCGGCGGCACGGCCGCGGCCAGGGTGATGAGGGCCAGCAGCGGGTCGTAGTTGAACAGCAGGGCGGTGATCACGACCAGGGTGAGGCCCTGGACCGCGAAGTTGACGATGCCCTCGTTGAACAGCACCGACAGCGCCTCGATGTCGGATGTCATGCGGGTCAGCAGCACCCCGGCCCTCTCGGTGGTGTAGAAGTCCATCTGCTGGCGCTGCATGTGCTCGAACGTCCGGACTCGCAGGCGCTCCATCAGCCGCTCGCCGAGCCTGCCGGTGAACGCCGTCCTGATCGCACCGGCGCCGGCGGCCACGGCCAGAAGGGCTACATAGGCCACAGCCGCGAGGACCAGCACGCTGCGGTCGCCCGCCAGGATGCCGTTGTCCACCCCTATCTGGGTGAGCACGGGGCCGAGCTGCAGCGCGACGGTCTCGGCGGCCACCAACAGGAAGGCCACCGCCAGCCGGTAGCGATGGGGCCACAGGAACCGCCCCAGCCCGAACCGGCTGTCAGACTCGTCGGTGGTGCGGGACCACTTCACCCCGGGATCGGGATGGATCGGCTCGTCGGCCAGTACCCGCTCGACCCGGGCCCTCAGGTCACCGGGCACCTCCGCGTGGGGCAGACCGGCCTGGGCCGCGGCCTGGACCGAGGTCGGTCCGCTGCGCATCCCGACGGGCGACTGGAACATCAGTCTGCGTGCCGGCCGGAGCGGACGGCGTCGTCGGTAGCGCCGATATCGGTAAGCACCTCGGCGTAGGCGGGAACAGTCCGCAACAGGTGGCGGTGGCTGCCGCTGGCGGCCACCTTCCCGTCGGCGATGAACACCACCCTGTCGGCCAGAGCGATCGTGGACAGACGGTGGGCGATGACGATGGTGGTGCGGTGAGAGCGGCGCCGGCGAAGGGCTGAATGGATGCGCTCCTCCACCTCGGTGTCGATGGCGCTGGTGGCGTCGTCCAGCACCAGCACCGCAGGGTCGGCGACCAGGGCGCGTGCGATGGCGAGCCGCTGGCGCTGACCCCCCGAGATGGTCGAGCCCCGCTCACCGAGCTTGGTCTCGGTGCCGCCGGGCATGGACGTCACGAAGCCGGCGGCTGCGTCGACCAGCGCTACCGCCACCGACACCTCGTCCGCTTCGGGGCGTGCGAAGGCCACGTTGTCGCGGACGCTGGTCGCGAACAGGAACGGGTCGTCGGTCGCCACTGTCACCGCCCGGCGCAGATCCGGGATGCGCAGGTCCCGCACGTCGATGCCGTCGATGCGCACCTCACCCCGGTCGACGTCGTAGTAGCGGGGCAGGAGCCGGCCGAGGGTGCTCTTGCCGCTACCGGTGCGGCCCACCACCGCCACCGTCTCGCCGGGCTCCACGGTCAGCGAGAAGCCGTCGAGGATCGAGGTGCCGTCCCCGGTGGAGTAGGTGAAGCCCACGTCGTCGAACTCCACCCGGCCGGCCGGCTCCGTCATCCGCACGGCGTCGGGACGCTCGATGATCTCGGGGGACTCGTCGAGTATCTCGAACACCCGCTGGGCGGCCGCCGAGGCTCGCTGCCATTGGATCAGGACGAAGCCGATCATCCGGAACGGGGCCGCCATGAGGAGCACGAATGCGTTGAAGGCGACGATGTCTCCCACCGCGATGGCACCGTCGATGGCCAGCAGACCGCCGGTGAGCAGCACCAGGGCCAGTCCGAACCGGGGGAGCGCCTCCATTAGGGGGGCGTGGCGGGCCCGGGCGCCGGCGGTGGCCGTGCCGGCCCAGCGGAGCCGTCGAGCCGACCGGGCCAGCAGGTCCACCTGGGCCTGCTCCTGGGCGAAGGTGCGCACCACCTGGGCGCCCTGGATGTTCTCGTCCACGATCATGGCGACGTCGGCCATCCGGGCCTGTGTCACCCAGGTCAGCGGGAAGACCTTGTTCCGCAGCCGCAGGCCGACGTAAAGGACCATCGGCAATGGCGCCATCGCCACCAGCGTCAGGGGCAGCGACAGCGCCACCATCGCGGTCGTGCCCATGACCAGCAACGCCAGCTGCATGGCGACGAGCGGACCGAACGCGAAGAGCAGCTGGATGGAGCGGATGTCGCTGTTGGCCCGCGAGATGACCTGGCCCGTCTGGGTCCTGTCCCAGTAGGAGAACGACAGCTCGGTGAGACGCTCGTAGACGAGGTTGCGCAGATCGGCCTCTATGCAGTGGGCGGTGCGGAACAGCCCGTACCGGTAGGCGAAGCCCAGCACGAATCGAGCGCCGGCCAGGGCGGCCAGGGCCACCACCCACGGCCGCAGCGCCTCGGAGGCCGCCGCTGCGTCCACCCCCCGCCCGATCACCACAGGCACGGCCGCGGTGGCCGCCACCGAGACCAGGCCGGCCGTCACGGAGAACGCGAACGCGGCCTTGTAGGTGGCCACGACCGGCAGGATCCGCCGGAGCCAGCCGAGGCTGCGGTCGGGGTGAAGGCCAGGCGACGGCATCAGGGTCAAGCTAGAGGCCGAGCGGAAGGGTCGCGCCTGCCCAGAGTGGAGCACGTTGCCTAGCGAGGCCGTGGCCCGAGCGGCCCGTGAGCGCAGCGAACAAGAGCGGGAAACAACGGTGTGGTGGGATAGATTCGCGGCCGCAAAGGGTCCGGGCGAACCTGGGAGGACCGATAGAGACCGCGCTGTGGCTTCTGGCCGCGCTGGCGCTGATAGCAGCCAACGCCTTCTTCGTCGCCATGGAGTTCGCACTGGTGGCGGTGGATCGGACCCGAGTGGACGAGCGGGCCGGGGCGGGCGACCGGCGGGCTCGCATGGTCCAGCGCCTGGTGGGTCGGTTGTCGTTCCACCTGTCCGGGGCTCAGATCGGCATCACGGTGTCGTCGTTGCTCCTCGGCTTCATGATCGAACCGGCCCTGGCGCCGATGATCGAGCCCGGAGTCGAGGCTCTGTTCGGGGCGAACACGCCCTGGGGCGTCTCGGTCGCGGTCGCGTTGGTCCTGGCCACTGTGGTGCAAATGATGATGGGCGAGCTCGTCCCCAAGGCCGTGGCCACTACCAAGCCATTCGGGATGGCGGTGGCGGTGGCCGTGCCGACCACCGTGTACGGCGTGCTGGCCCGGCCCGTGGTGGCGTTCCTCAACGGCTCGGCCAACTGGATGGTGCGCCGCCTCGGCATGGAGCCGCGCGAGGAGATTGACACAGTGCCCGACCGCGACGAGCTCGAGCACCTCTTCGTCTCCTCGGGGCAGGAGGGGATGCTCGACGAGGGCGAGGTGCGACTGCTCACCCGGTCGATCCGGCTGGCCGACAAGCAGGCCGACGACGCCATGGTGCCGAGGGTGGAGGTGATCGCCATCGAGGCGGACGCCTCGGTGGCCGACTTGGCCGAGTTGGCCGCCCGCACCGGCCATTCCCGCTTCCCGGTCATGGCGGGACATCTCGACAACGTGGCCGGCGTGGTCCATGTGAAGTCGCTCTTCGCCGTGCCGGGCCCGGAACGGCCGTCCACGCCGGTGTCGCAGTTGATGCGGTCCGTGCTGGCCGTGCCCGAGTCCCGAGATCTCGACGACATGCTGGACGACCTGCGTACCGGCGAGGGGCTGCTCGCGGTGGTGGTCGACGAGCACGGCGGCACCGCGGGGATCATCACCCTCGAGGACGTGCTGGAGGAGATCGTCGGCGAGATCGACGACGAGCACGACTCGTCCACCCCTGAGCGCACCCGGTCGGAGTCTCGGGGCTCCACCGTGCTGCCCGCGTCGCTCCATACCGACGAGGTACTCGACGCCACCGGCTTCACCATGCCCGAGGGCGACTACGAGACGCTGGCCGGGCTGGTGCTGGACCGGTTGGGGCACATCCCGGTGCCCGGCGAGATCGTCACCGTCGATGGCTGGCGCCTCGAGGTCGTGGCCGTCGACGGGCTGCGCATCGCCGCCGTGCGGGTGGCGGCGCCACCGGTGTCGCCATGAGCACGGGCACGATCGTGGCCCTGGTGGTGGCGGTGGTGATGCTCGGCGCCAACGCCTTCTTCGTGGCGGCCGAGTTCGCTCTGGTCGCGGCCCGTGCTGCTCGCCTCGAGACGGCCGCCGCAGGCGGGGACCGCCGCAGCCGGGTCGCGCTGGCGGCAGTGCGCGACCTGCAGACCCAGCTCGCGGGCGCCCAGCTCGGAATCACCATGGCCTCGCTGGTGCTGGGCTATCTGGCCGAGCCGGCCATCGCCCATCTCATAGAGCCCGTCATCGAGCGGGTCGTCGAGGTCCCTTCGGGCGTTCTGCACACCATCTCGTTCTCGGTGGCGCTGTTCGTGGTCACCACGCTGCATGTGGTGGTGGGCGAGATGGTGCCCAAGAACATGGCCATCACCGAACCCGAGTCGTCGGCGAGACTGCTCGCGCCGGCCATGCGGATCTACGGCGTCGTGTTCAAGCCGGCCATCTGGTCACTCAATGCGGTGTCGGCGGGCATCGTGCGCCTGATGGGCATCAAACCGGTGGACGAGATCAACACCGCGCTCACCATCAACGAGTTCCACACGCTGCTGGCCGGCGCCCGCCAGGAGGGGGTGATCGAGCCCACCGAGCACGAGCTGCTGTCGGGCGCGCTGGAGTTCCGCGCCCAGCCGGTCGGATCGGTGATGGTGCCCGCCGACCGGCTGGTGGCCGTGCCCCGCGGAGCGTCGGTCGCCCAGCTCGAGGATGTCGTGGCCGCCACCGGCCACACCCGGATCCCGATGTGGGGGTCCGATCCCGGTGACGTGCTGGGCTTCGTGCACGCCAAGGACCTGCTCCGCATGCCGGCCGAGGCCCGCGACGATCCGGTGCCGCTGGAGCTGGTTCGGCGTATGCGGGTAGTGAGTCCCGACATGGCCGGCCAGGACCTGCTGCTCTACATGCGCCGGTCCCGGGTGCACATGGCGCTGGTGCGCAACGAGGCCGGGAAGATGCTTGGCGTTGTCACCCTCGAGGACGTCCTGGAGGCGCTGGTGGGCGACATCTTCGACGAGACCGACGACAACGGCGCCTGACTCAGGCGCATTCAGGCGCCGATTGCGTGGTAGCCGCCGTCGGCTTGCACGACCGATCCGGTGGTGGCCGGCAGCCAGTCGCTCAGCATGGCCACGATGGTGCGCGACACCCCTGTGGGGTCGGTGACGCTCCAGCCGAGCGGGGCCCGCAGGGCCCACGCGTCCTCGAACTCGGAGAACCCGGGGATCGAGCGGGCGGCCATAGTCTTCATCGGTCCCGCCGAGACCAGGTTCACCCGGATGCCCTGCGGCCCGAGGTAGCGGGCCAGGTACCGGCAGGTGGACTCGAGGCCGGCCTTGGCCACGCCCATCCAGTCATAGCCGGGCCAGGCCCGGGTGGCGTCGAAGTCCAGGCCCACGATCGAACTGCCGGCCGGCATGAGCGGGGCGACCGCGTCGGCGAGCATCTTGAGCGAGTAGGTGGAGATCTCCAGGGCCACCCTGACGTCTTCCCAGGTGGCGTCCATGAACGTGCCGCCCAGGCAGACCTCGGGAGCGAACCCGATGGCATGGAGCGCGCCGTCCACCTGGCCCCAGCTGCCGGCCAGATGGTCGCGCAGGGCGTCGGCATGGGACGGCTCGGTCGCGTCGAACTCCACCACTTCGATGCCGTCGCCGAGCTTGCGGGCGGTGCGCTGGGTTAGGCGCATGGCCCGTCCGGCCCCGGTCAGGAGGATCTCGGCGCCTTCGGCCAGCGCCAACTCGGCCGCCCCGAAGGCGAGCGAGGCGTCGGTCAGCACGCCGGTGATGACGATGCGCTTGCCGTCAAGTAGGCCCATGGCCGGAAACGGTACCTTGAGAACGTGCGGCTCTACGACACTGCCCGCGCCGCAGTGGTGGATTTCGACCCGCCTGAGGTGGTGCGCATGTACGTGTGCGGCATCACGCCCTACGACGCCACCCACTTGGGCCACGCAGCCACCTACATCACCTACGACGTGCTCCAGCGACGCCTCCGGGACATGGGCCGCGAGACCCGCTGCGTGCGCAACATCACCGACGTCGACGACGACATCCTGGCTGCAGCCGAGCGTCGAGGCGTCCACTATCTCGACCTGGCCTTCGACCAGACGGCCCGCTTCGACGACGACATGGCCGCGCTGAACACCCTGCCGTCGGCCTCCGAGCCCAGGGCGACGTCGGCCATACCCGACATCCGGGGCTTCATTCACGCCGCCCTGGAGCGGGGCTTCGCGTACCGCTCCGGCGGAAGCGTGTACTTCGACACGCAGGCCTTCAGCGGCTTCGGATCGCTGTCCGGATTCGGGCGCGACCACATGATCGAGCTGGCCCGCCAGTGGCGCGACGACCCCGACGACCCGGCCAAGCGGGACCGGCTCGACTTCGTGCTGTGGCAGCCGGCCCGACCCGGCGAGCCGTCATGGGAGTCCCGCTGGGGGCCGGGGCGGCCGGGCTGGCATGTCGAGTGCTCCACGCTGGCACTGCGCGAACTGGGCGAGACCATCGACCTGCACGGCGGGGGAGCGGACCTGCTCTACCCCCACCACGAGTGCGAACGGGCCCAGTCCGAGGCGGTGACGGGCAAGCCGTTCGCCCGGCACTGGCTGCATCAGGCGCTGGTGCACTACCAGGGCTCCAAGATGTCGAAGTCGCTCGGCAACCTGGTGTTCGTCCACGACCTGCGGCGGGACCATGAGCCGATGGCCATTCGCCTGGCCCTCATGTCGCAGCACTACCGCACCCCCTGGCCCTGGCACGACGGCCTGCTGCGAGAGGCCGAGCAACGCCTGAACCTGTGGCGGAGCGCCGAGACCGGAGGCGACGGCGGTGCCGGCCTTGTCGGCGAGGTGCGCCAACGCCTGGACGACGACCTGGACGTCCCCGGTGCGCTGGCCACTGTGGACGGCGCCGCCGGCGCCGGCCATCCGGTGCGCGCCGCGGCCGACCTGTTGGGAGTTGCCCTGCAAGAGGGCGCGGTGTGAACGGTTCCGCAGTCGGTGTTCTGATCCGCGGGCAGCCGCTCGCGATCGGGGGGCAGCGGTAGCCTCGGAGTCGATGTCCGTGATCTCAGTCTCGTTGCCCGACGGCTCCGCGCGCGAGCTGGTGGAGGGGTCCAGTGCAGCCGATCTGGCCGCCTCCATCGGCCCCCGGCTTGCCGCCGATGCAGTTGTCGCGGTCGTGGACGGTGCAGAGAGGGACCTGACCGCGCCCATCCCGGACGGGGCCTCGGTGGAGATCGTCACCGCGGCGTCGGACCGGGGCCTGCACACCATCCGCCACTCCACCGCCCACGTGCTGGCCCAGGCCGTGCTGGACCTGTACCCGGGGGCCACCTTCGCCATCGGGCCGCCCATCGAGCACGGCTTCTACTACGACTTCGAGCTGCCCGACGGCGGCACCTTCACCGACGCCGACCTGGAGCGCATCGAA
Source organism: Acidimicrobiaceae bacterium (assembly GCA_009843915.1). Classification (GTDB taxonomy): domain Bacteria; phylum Actinomycetota; class Acidimicrobiia; order Acidimicrobiales; family Aldehydirespiratoraceae; genus Aldehydirespirator. Next base: position 36,003 of record VYCM01000026.1, read on the forward strand.
GCCCGCATGCGGGAGATCATCGAGGCCGACCAGCCCTTCCGGCGGGTCGAGATGGCGGCCGAGGACGCTCTGGAGCTGTTCTCAGAGCATCCCTACAAGCGGGCCATCATCGAGGCGGTGGCCATGGGCGCGGACGCCGGCGGCGACCTTGCCTCGGAGGCGTCGGACGGAGGGACCGTCAGCTGCTACCGCAACGACGCTGGCAACGGCGACGCGGCCGGGTTCGTGGACCTGTGCCTCGGCCCCCATGTCCCCTCAACCGGGCGACTGGGACACTTCGCCCTGCAGCGGGTCAGCGGGGCCTACTGGCGGGGCAGCGAGCGCAACCCCATGCTGCAGCGCATCTACGGCACCGCCTGGGCCACCGGCAAGGACCTCAGAGCCCACCTGCACCGCCTGGCCGAGGCCGAGCGGCGCGACCACCGACGGCTGGCCGCCGAGCTCGACCTCGTGTCCTGGCCGGCCGAGCTGGGGCCGGGCCTGGCGGTGTGGCATCCCAAGGGAGCGCTGGTGCGCAAGCTGATGGAGGACTACTCCCGGCAGCGCCACGCCGACGGTGGCTACCAGTTCGTGTTCTCGCCCCACATAGCCAAGTCGGTGCTGTGGGAGACCTCCGGCCACCTGGACTTCTACGCCGAGAGCATGTACCCGCCCATGGAGATGGACGGCACCGACTACTACCCCAAGCCGATGAACTGCCCGTTCCACGTGATGATCTACCGGTCGTCGCAGCGCAGCTACCGGGACCTGCCCATGCGGCTGTTCGAGCTCGGCGCGGTGTACCGCTACGAGCTGTCGGGCGCGGTGCACGGCCTGCTCCGCAGCCGGGGCTTCACCCAGGACGACTCCCATATCTTCTGTACCCGCGAAGACATCGCCACTGAGTTGGCGTCGCTGCTGGAGTTCGTCCTGAGCGTCTTGGAGGCATTCGGCTTCAGCGACTTCCAGACCAGGCTCTCCACCCGACCCGAGGGGAAGTACGTGGGCGAGGAGGCGCTGTGGGACGACGCCACCGCCGGTCTGCGAGCTGCGCTGGAGTCGGCGGGGCTCGACTACGAGACCGACGAGGGCGGCGGAGCCTTCTACGGTCCCAAGATCGACGTGGACGTGCGCGACGCCATCGGCCGCTCGTGGCAGCTCTCCACCATCCAGGTGGACTTCAACCTGCCCGAGCGCTTCGGGCTGGAGTACGTGGCGTCGGACGGTTCCCGGCCGCGGCCCGTGATGATCCACCGGGCCTTGTTCGGCGCGGTCGAGCGGTTCTTCGGAGTGCTCCTGGAGCACTACGCCGGGGCGTTCCCCGCCTGGCTGGCGCCGGTTCAGGCCCAAGTGCTGCCGGTGGCTGCGGCCCATGGGGACTACGCCGTCGACGTAGCCGAGACCTTGCGGTCCCGAGGTTTCCGCACCGAGGTCAGCCCGGCCGAGGAGCCTTTGGGCAAGCGGGTGCGCAACGCCAAGGTGGCCAAAGTCCCTTACGTTCTGGTGGTTGGCGGCGACGACGCCGCCAACGGAACGGTCGGGGTCAACGCCCGCGGGGGCGACAGGCCCGAGAGGGATGTGCCGCTGGAAGCCTTCGCCGACCGCTTAGCAGCCGAGGTCGAGGCTCGGAGCTGACATGGTCGAGCGCCTCTGGGCCGGATGGCGGATCCCCGCCATGATGGACGACCGGGAGGCGGCCGCAGCCGGGATCGCGGACTCCTCCGGCACCATCCCGGGGACCGTACCCGGAGCCGGGACCGGCCCCGACGGCGGGGACGGCCAGAGCCTGTTCGAGGCCATCCTCAACTCGGGCCTGCCCGACGACAAGACCCACATCGTGCACCGCGGCGAGCTGGTCTTCGCCATCCTGAACCGCTACCCGTACTCGACGGGCCACCTCCTGATCCTGCCCTACCGCGCCGTTGGAGACCTCGAGGGCCTGGACCTCCACGAGCGCCGCGAGCTGTGGGACACCGTCCACGACGCGGTGGCCGCGGTCAAGGCCGCGTTCTCGCCCGACGGCGTGAACGTCGGCGCCAACCTCGGAGAGGGCGCCGGCCCCAGCGTGTACGACCACGTCCACATCCACGTGCTGCCCCGCTGGCGCTCCGACACCAACTTCATGACCGCGCTGGCCGACGTGAGGGTCCTCCCCCAAAGCCTCCAGGACTGCTGGGAACGCCTGACCGCCGCCTGGCCCCGCTGACCGCCGCCGGCTAGCCCTCGGCTTGGCGAAGACCGGCCAGGACGCGGTCGGGGGTGAGGGGGAAGCTGTCGAACCAGACGCCGGTGGCGTCGTGGAGGGCGGCTGTCACCGCGGGGGCGTAGGGGATCATGCCCATCTCGGCCATGCCGCGGGCGCCCCACGGGCCCAGCGGGTCGGCCAGCTCCAGCACGACGCTGTCGACGGTGGTGGGGATGTCGCCGATGCCGGGCATCAGGTAGGTGCTCAGGCGCATGTTCTGCAGGCGGCCGCCGTCTGATTGGAGGTTCTCGCTCAGCGCGTATCCGTGGGCCTGGATGACCGCACCCTCGATCTGGCCCACCACCAGGTCCGGGTTGATGGCCCGCCCAACGTCGTGGGCGCTCACCACCCGGTCGACCCGGATGTGACCCGTGCCGGTGTCCACCGTGAGCTCCACGTGCTGGGCCACGTAGCCGTAGCTGAAGTTGGGGACGCAGTGGCCGTCGACGGGGTCGAGCGCCTCGGTGGGCGGAGGCACGAAGCGGAAACGGCCTGCGGCCGGACGCTGGCCGTCCCGCCAGGCCTTCTCGGCCTCCTCGGCCGCGCCCAGGATCGCGTTGCCCGACATCCACGTGAGCCTCGAGGCCGACGCCGAGCCCGCGTCGCCGGAGGTGGCCGTGTCGCTGAAGCGGTGCTCGATGCGGTCCGCGGGCAGCCCGGTGGCCTCGGCGGCCATCTGCACCAGCGCGGTGTGGGCGCCCTGGCCCACCTCGGCGCCGGCGTGGTACAGCTCGGCCCGTTCAGGACCGTCGGAATCCTGGCCGCCGTGGAGCACGATCTCGGCTTCGCTCCGCTCCGGGAAGCCGAAGGAGAACCCGACGTTCTTGAACGAGCAGGCGAAGCCCCGGCCCCGGCGCAGGGCCGACGGCTCGGGCGGCAGCGACGGGAACGGGCTGAAACCGGCGCGGTCGCCATCGGAGGGCGCCTCAGCTGCGGCCTCGGCGCAGCGGTCGATCACCTCACCCATGGTCACGCCCTCGGGCATGGCCGACTGGGTGATGCCGACGCTGCCCTCGCGCAGGGTGTTGAGGCGGCGGATCTCCACCGGGTCCATACCCAGCGCCTCGGCCAGCTTGTTGATCTGGCTCTCGGCCGCGAAGGCGGCCTGGGGGGCGCCGAAGCCCCGGAACGCGCCGGCAGGAGTGGCGTTGGTGTACACCGCGATGCTGTCGATCTCGGCGTTGGGCACCTCGTAGGGCCCCGCCTGGTGCAGGTGGCAGTTGCCGAGCACCTTGTTGGAGGTGAAGTTGTAGGCGCCGGCGTCGAGCCAGGCGCTGCTGCTCACCGCGGTGATGCGGCCGTCGCGCCGGGCGCCCCAGCGCGCGGTGATGCGTCCCCGGTGGCGCTTGCCGTGCCCGACGATCGACTCCTCGCGCGACCACACGGTGGCCACCGGGCGGTCGATGCCCCGCCCGTGGAGCTTCATCGCGGCCAGGCCCAGCACGATCTGGACCGATATGTCCTCGCGGCCGCCGAACGCGCCGCCGATGGCCGGATAGATCACCCGGACCCGCTCGGCGGGCAGGTCGAGGGCGTGGGCGATCTGCTCCTGGTCCTCATGGGTCCATTGGCCCGCGACCTCCACCGTCACCCGGCCCTCGCCGTCGATGTAGGCCAGGCCCGCCTCGGGCTGCAGGTAGGCGTGCTCCTGGTAGGGGAACTCGTAGGTCGATTCCACCACCACGTCGGCGTCGGCCCAGCCCTGCTCCATGTCGCCCTTACGGATTCGCAGCGAGTAGTAGGCGTTGGAGGGCTCGCCGTTCTCGGGGTGGATCATCGTCTCCGAGGACAGCGACTGGTCGATGTCGGCCAGCACCGGCAACGCTTCCCACCGGGCGTCGATGGCGGCTGCGCCGGCCCGGGCCGCCTCGGGCGTCTCGGCCACGACCAGCGCCAGCCGGTCCGCCTCCCAGCGGGACACGTCGCAGGGCAGCGGGCTGCGGCCGGTGTGCTCCAGGCCGACGAACACGGGATGGTCGGCCATGGTGAGGCCGAACTCGTTCACGGGCACGTCGGCCGAGCCGAACACCGCCACCACTCCCTCGACGGCCTCCGCGGCGGAGAAGTCGAGCCCGGTCAGGCGAGCGTGGGGCTGGTCGGTGAACACCGCCATGGCCCACAGCGCGTCGGCCGGGATCCTGTCGCTCGGGTACTCGGCCGCGCCGGTGAGCTTGGCCGGCGCATCGATGCGGGCCGGGGAGGCGCCGACGCTCATCGGAGCGCGACCTCGCCGTTGCCCGCGAGGGCGTCGATGATCGAGTAGTACCCGGTGCAGCGGCACAGGTTCCCGGCCAGGCCGTGCTCCACCTGTTCCCGGCTCGGGTGGGGCTCCTCGTCGGCCAGCATGGCCGCGCTCATCACGAACCCGGGGGTGCAGAAGCCGCACTGGACGCCCCCGCATTCGGCCAGGGCCTGCTGGACGGGGTGCAGGCTCCCGTCGGATGGGGCGACGCCCTCGACTGTGGTGATGCTCGTGCCGTCGGCACGGGCCGCGGGCACCAGGCACGACAGTACGGCCCGGCCGTCGAGGTGCACGGTGCAGGCTCCGCACTCGCCCTCGGCGCAGCCCTCCTTGGTGCCGGTCAGCCCGAGGTCGAATCGCAGCCAGTCGAGCAGGGTGCGGCCCGCGGCGTTGGATGCGCTGCGCTCGACGCCGTTGATGGTGGCAGTGATGGTCCTGGCGTCGGTGACCTCCCGCCGGGAGGGCTCCTCCGTCACCGACCGTGTCGCCGAATCCGGGACGCGCACCAGGCGGGGAGGGCTCTCGGGCCAGGTGGCGGCCTCAGTTCCGGCCGCCAGGGAGCGCAGCGCCCGCTCCACCACAACCTCCACCGTGTGGCTGCGGTACTCGGCTGTGGAGCGCAGATCGTCGATGGGTGTGACCGCAGCCCGGGACGCGGCCGCCACGTCGGTGGCCGCGTCGGCGAGGAGCCGGCCCCTGGCGATGCCGGTGGCCGTGTCCACCAGCTCGATGGTCGGGCCGACACTTCCCAGGGCCACCACCAGGTCGGACACGGTTCCGTCGCTGCCCTCCGTGACGACCGCGGCGGCGTGGACCACCGAGATGGCCTGCGCCCTCCTCAGCCCGAGCTTCACGAAGATGCCCCGGCGGCCCCCGCCGAGCGCGTCGAAGGAGATCCTGGTCACGAGTTCGCCCGGCTCCAGCGCGGTGGTGCGGAAACCGGTGAGGAAGTGCTCGATCGGCATGGTCCGGTGGCCGCCTCCGGCCGACGAGACGGTCACGTCGGCACCGAGCGCGTACAGCGCGGAGATGGTGTCGTTGGCGGGGCTGGCTGTGACGATGTTGCCGACGATGGTGGCCCGGTTGCGAAGCTGCGGCCCCCCGACCTCCAGGCAGGCCTGCGCCAGCGGGAGTCCCACCGACAGCATCCGCTCGAATCCGGCTACGTCGCCGTGGGTGACCAGGGGCCCCAACTCCACCCGACCGCGGTGCTCGGTGATGGTGTCGAGCCCCTCGAGCACGCTCAGATCGACGAGCGTGTCGATGCCGGTCCTCGCGCCGCGGCTGAGCTCCAGCAGCAGGTCGGTGCCGCCGGCGATGGCGCGGGCCGAGGGACCGCGCGCCGCCAGCACGGCCAAGGCGTCCTCCAACGACTCGGGCGCCACATATCGCTTGATCGGATCGGCCCGGCGTTGGGCTTCGTGAAGTCGGCTCATGGCAAGAGTCGGGACGGCCGGATTTGAACCGGCGACCCCCTGCTCCCAAAGCAGGTGCGCTACCTGGCTGCGCCACGTCCCGTGCGACTGATCAGGCTACCCGTGGAGGGGCATAGCACCCCAAGTCATGAGCGCGACCGGGGCAGGCCCAGCCAGCCCTCGGCCACAAGGTTGCGGTTGATCTCGCTGGTGCCGCCGTAGATGGCGGTCACCGGGGCGTGGCGGAAGTGCTCCTCGATCAGGCCGTCCATGTGGGCGCCGGGATCGTCGTGGGTGAGCAGCCCCTCGGCGCCCATCATGTCGAGGAACCAGGCGCAGTGCTTCTTGTAGGACTCCGAGGCGAACAGCTTGGTCATCGACCCCTCCACCCCGAACATGGTTCCCTCCGACGCCAGGGCGGCGGTGTGGTAGGCGAAGCTGCGGCACACCTCCACGTCGATCATGGCCCGCACCAGCTTGTTGCGTACCTCGTCGTCGTCGATGGGGCGGCTGCCGTCGGCCCGGCGGGCGCGGCGGGCCCAGTCGACGGCCGCCTCGATCACCGGAGGCGACGGGAACTGGCCTCCGGCGATGCCCCGCTCGTACTTGAGGGCGGTCTTCATGACCGTCCAGCCGTCGTTCACCTCGCCGAGGCGCCACTCGTCGCCGAGCACGACGTCGTCGTAGAAGGTGGCGTTGGACCTCTCGTTTCCCATCGTCTCGACGGCCTGGATCTCGATGCCGGCCGTGTCGAGGGGCACCACGAAGAATGTCAGCCCTCGGTGCTTGGGCACCTCGGGGTCGGTCCGGGTGAGCAGCAGCACGTAGTCGGCCACATGGGCCAGGGTCGTCCACATCTTGGAGCCGTTGATGACCCACCGGTCTCCGTCGCGTACGGCCCGGGTGCGGGCCGCGGCCACGTCCGAGCCCGACTCGGGCTCGCTGTAGCCCAGGCATGCCAGAACTTCGCCCGACATCAGCCGGGGGGCCACCGTGCCGCGGAGATGATCGCGGCCATGCTCCAGGATCATCGACACCGCTACTACGGCCACTCCCAACGCGTCGGCGGGGGCCTGGTGGAGCTGCAACTCTTCGAGCAGCACGCAGAGCTCAACCGGGTCCATCCCCCCTCCACCGAGCTCGGCCGGCACCGCGCCCGACAGCCAGCCCCGATCAGCTATGGCCCGGTGCAGGGCGGGGGAGTGGATGGTGCCGTCGCGGGTTGCCGCGATCATCTCGCCGGTGAGGTGCTCGGCCAGGAACTGCTGAACCTCTGCCCGGAAGTCTTCGGCCCGTGCCGGCATGGTGAAGTCCATCACACCGCCTTCGGGCCTAGGTCGGCGTCCGCGAGCTTGGCTATCTCGGCTGCGGGCTCGCCGAGCTGCAACAGCCAGCCGGCGGCCCGGCGGTAATAGAGCTGGACGTCGTACTCGGCGCTGTAGCCGTAGCCGCCGTGGTACTGGAGCACCCGGTCGGCCGCGAACCGGGCCGACTCGGCGCCGAACAGCAGCGCCATCGAGGCGAGCCGGGCGCCGTCGGCCCGGCCGGCATCGACGGCGCTGACGGCCCGGAAGGCGAGCAGCCGGGCTCCCTCGCTTCGGGTGGCGGCGTCGGCTAGGCCGTGCTGCACCGCTTGGAACGATCCGACCGGCACACCGAACTGGTGACGCTGCTTGGTGTAGGCCACTCCCATCGACAGCACCTCGCCGGCCAGGCCGGCGTAGGCCACCGCCATGAGCGCCTTCCACTCGGCCAGGGCGCGGTCCCAGACGCTGGCGGCCGCCGCCCCGGAAGCGACGGTCTCCGCACCGGAGAGATCCCGGTCGGCGAGGGGCAGATCCGCGGTGTTGGGACGCGCCGCGCCCGGGGGCCGGCCGCGAGCGACCACGATGTCGTCGCCGCGCCTGGCCGCCACGACGTCGGCCACCGCGCCGGCGGGTACGAGCAGGGCGGTCCCGCCCGGTTCGACCGGCCCGGGAGCGAGCGTGGCGATCAACTCGCCGGAGGTCACTGCGGTGACGAGATCCCGCTGCCCGCCGACCGAGGTGAGCAGCCGGGCGCACACCGCATGCTCCACCAGCGGGACCGGCGCTATCCGCCGGCCCCATTCGTGGACCACTACAGCCAGATCGACGAGCGAGGCTCCGCCGCCCCCGTCGGCGACGCCCACCGCCATCCCCGGAGCGCCTGCGGCGGCGAGCTTGCCCCACAGGTCGGGATCGAAACCGCAGCCCGCCTCCGCGGCCCGCACCGCCTCGGGAGTCGCCTCGCGGGCGAACAGGTCACCGAAGGCCTCAGCCACGGCCTGCTGATCCTCGGAGTATCGGGTCCGCACGACAACAAGACGCTAACCCCAGGACCCGCTGCCTGTGCGCTCGATCCGGCACCCGTCGATCACCCGTTTCTCGTTGATGAGGAATACCTTGGCCCCGGCCGGAGTTGGAGGGGGCGTCGGTTCACTATGAGAGATTGGGACCGGCGACAGCCGATTGAGACGAAGGAGAGACAGTGAGACTGCAATTGGCTCTGAACGTGTCCGACCTGGAGGCCGCGGTGGACTTCTACACCCGGATGTTCGGCACGGAGCCGGCACGCCGCCGGCCCGGCTACGCCAACTTCGCCATCGACGAGCCGCCCCTGAAGCTGGTGCTCTTCGAGGCCGCCGACGATGCCTCGGACCCCGCCGGATGTTGCGGGGCAGGCGGCACCATCAACCATCTCGGTGTGGAGACCGAGAACGCCGATCAGGTGGTCGAGGCTGAGCAGCGCTTGACCGGAGCGGGTCTTGAGACGAGCGGAGTTGACGACGCTCTGTGCTGCTACGCCACCAAGACCGAGACCTGGGTCACCGATCCCGACGGCGCTCGGTGGGAGTGGTACGTCCGCACCGGCGACAGCGAGGTGCTCGAGAACGTGGTGGTCGCCTCCCGCTGAGCATTCCCATGCAGCGGCAGACGTAAGCTGCCGGACACCATGAGTAGCACCACATTCCTCATCTCCGGCGGCATAGTGCTGCCGCTAGAGGGCCGCAAGGTGAGCTACGACCCGGGCTCGGTTCTCATCGTGGACGGCACGATCGCGGCGGTTGGGGCAGTGGATGACGTGGCGGCCCACCCTGCCGCGGCAACCGCCCCGGTAGTCGACGCGGCCAGCCATGTGGTGATCCCCGGCATGCACAACGCCCACCTGCACTCGGGTCTGCTGCGGGGCACGGCCGAAGGGCTCGCCCTGTTCGACTGGCTGGAGAACTACGTCGACCCCGCTCACCGGGCCCTGACGCCCGAGATCGCCAAGGCCGCCTCCTACATGGCCTACACCGAGTGCCTCAGGGGCGGCACCACCTCGGTGCTCGACATGTGGCGGTTCATGGAAGGCTCGGCCGAGGCGGCCACCGAGATCGGCATCCGGGCCACCCTGGCCCCCTACACCGCCGACCGCTACGACTACTTCGAGTCCCTCGAATCGAACCGGCGCCTGCTTGAGACCCACCGCGCCGCCGCGGACGGCCGGGTGCGGTCCTGGGTCGGGCTGGAGCACATGTTCTACTGCTCGCCCGAGATGTTCAGGGACGCCGCCGCCCTGGCCGAGGAGTTCGACACCGGCATCCACACGCATTCCTCGGAGACGGTGTGGGAGGTGCAGGAGAGTCTGAGCCAGTTCGGGCGGCGCCCCATCGAGGAGTTCTACAACCGGGGAATCCTGGGCGAGCGCACCGTCGTGGCCCACTGCGTGTGGCTCGACGACCGCGAGGTGGAGCTGATGGCCCGCACCGGCACCGCGGCCACCCACTGCCCCTGCTCCAACATGAAGATCGCCTCCGGCCCGGCCCGGATCGACCACTACCGGGCGTCGGGGATGACGGTCGGGCTCGGCACCGACGGCGAGAAGGAGAACAACAACCTCGACATGCTGGGCGAGATGAAGTTCGCGTCGCTGCTGGCCAAGGTCAGCACCCTCGACCCGACTGCGGCCGACCCCTGGGACGTGCTCGACATGGCCACCCGCTCGGGGGCGGCCGCCCTCGGCCTCGACGACGTGACCGGCACCCTGGAGGTAGGCAAGGACGCCGACATCGCCATGGTCGACATCGGCGGCCTGCACTTCGTGCCCGTGATGCACGGGCAGCACTTCAACGCTCCGGCCCATCTGGTGTTCACCGCCCATTCCCGCGATGTGAGCGACGTGTGGGTCCAGGGCCGGCGCCTGGTGCGCGACGGCGAGGTGGTCTCCGTCGATGTGGGCGCAGTGGCCGCTGAGGCCCAGGCCGCGGCGGAGGAGCTGTTCGAGCGGCGCGAGGCCCTCAAGGGCAACCCGGCCACCCCTCTCTGGTAGCCGGCTAATCGCCCCCGGCGGCCTCGAGCCACTCGCCGGCGATGCGGCGGTGGCGGGCCAGCATCTCGTCGACTCCCGTCGCGGTCAGCCGACCATCCTCAACCAGCAACTTGCCGGCCACGACCGTGTGACGGGGAGCCACCGGGCCGCAGCGCAGCAGCGCCTCGACCGGGTCCGACAGCGCCCCGGCGAAGGCGACGCCTTCGAGGGGCCAGACCACCAGGTCGCCGGCCCGGCCCGTCTCCAGAGCCCCGATGTCGTCGCGACCCAGGCAGGCGGCCCCGCCCAACGTCGCCATCTCCAGCGCCTCACGGGCGTTCATGGCCTCGGGGCCGCCCCTCAGCCGGGCCAGCAGCAGGGCGCCACGGGTCTCCAGCCACAGGGAGGCGCAGTCGGTGGAGGCCGAGCCGTCGCAGCCGATGCCCACCGGCACGCCCGCGTCGAGCATCTCGCGGATCGGGGCCACCCCCAAGCCGATCAGCTGGCTGCAGCTCGGGCAGTGCGACACGCCGGTGCCCCAACGGGCCAGCAGGTCGATCTCGGCCGCGTTCGGGACCACGCAATGCGCTACCCACGACCGGTCCGAACCCCAGCCGACGCTTTCGAGGAACTCGATCGGGCGGCAGCCGTGGAGGGACTCGCAGAGCGCACTGTCGTCGGCGTTCTCGGCCAGGTGGGTGTGCAGCCGCACGTCCAGCCGCTCGGCCAGTTCCGCGGTGCGAGTCATCAGGTCCGGTGTCACCGAGAAGTGCGAGCACGGTGCCAGCGCGATACGCACCATGGCGCCAGGGGCCGGGTCGTGGTGGAGAGATACCAGACGCTCGCAGTCGGCGAGGATCTCGTCGTCGTCCTGGACGACCGAGTCGGGCGGCAGGCCGCCGTCCTTCTCCGACAGGCTCATCGACCCCCGGGTGGGATGGAACCGGAACCCGAGATCCAGGGCCGCCTCAATCTCCGCCGAGGTCAGGTCGCCGCCGCCCCGGGGATGCACGTACAGATGGTCCGTGCTGGTGGTGCAGCCTCCCAGGGCCAGTTCGGCCAGGCCGATCCAGGCCGACACATAGGCGGCCTCGCTGTCGAGCCGGCTCCACAACGGGTAGAGCGTGCGCAGCCAATGGAACAGATCCCCGGCCAGCGCCGGCGCGAAGGCTCTGGTCAGGTTCTGGAAGATGTGATGGTGAGTGTTGATCAGCCCGGGCGTCACCAGGCAGCCGGAGGCGTCGATGGTGCGCTCGGCTGTCGGCTCTGATCCGGGCTCTCCCATCGCCGTCACGAACCCACCGGAAACGGCCACCCAGCCGCCGAGAATCTCCCGGCGGTAGGCATCCATGGTCACCACCAGCTCCGCGTCGCGGACGCACAGATCCGCTCGCCCTTCAGGATTGGCTAGCGGTGAGTCGCCTAGTGGTAGTGTCCGCGAACCGGAGCTAGGCAAGGGGGCTGACGCGCTCATGGACATGGATTCCTTCCTGAAAGCGATTCCCAAGGTGAGCCTTCACCTTCACCTCATGGGGTCGGTTCAGGCCCGTACCGCGGTCGACCTATGCAACAAGCACAACGTGCCGCTGCCCGACTACGAGGAGCCCGAGGACCTATACGACTATCCCGACATCTACAAGTTCCTCCACATGTACGACAACACCTCGCTGGGGGTGATCGACAGGGAGGACTTCGAGCGCATCTGCTACGAGACGCTCACCGAGGCGGCCGAGCACAACGTCCACTACCGGGAGATGTTCTTCAACCCCACCGCCCACATGGCGGCCGGGGTGGACTACGAGACCTGTGTCGACGGCCTCATCGACGGGATCAACGCGGCCCGCACCGACCACGGCGTCGAGTGCCGCCTCATCGCGGCCATCAACCGCATGGAGACGCCGGAACTGGGCGTCAGCATGGTGGAGACCCTGCTCGACCATCCCCGCGAGGAGGTGATCGGCATCGGGATGGACTATGCCGAGGCCGAGTACCCGCCCGAGCGGTTCTGGAAGGCCTACCGCATGGCCGAGCAGGCCGGCCTGCACCTGACCGCGCACCAGTCCGAGGACGCCCCGCCCCGCAACATCGAAACGTGCCTCGACCTGCTCAACTGCGAGCGGGTCGACCACGGCTACCACGTGGTCGAGAGCGAGGCCATCATGCGCCGCTGCCGCGACGAGGGCGTGGTCTTCACCTGCACCCCGGTGTCGACGGCGTGGGTGTACTTCAACGACGACTTCGACAACCATCCGATCGGGCAGATGCGCGAGTACGGCATCAAGATCAGCCTGGACTGCGACGACCCGCCCATGTTCAAGACCGATCCCACCAAGGACTACATCATGGCCCACAACCACATGGGCTTCGAGGTCGAGGACTTCCGCCAGTGCATGCTCAACGGCATCGACGGCTCCTGGCTCGACGAGCCCGAGAAGCGCCGCATGCGCCGGGAGTGGGCTATCGAGTTCGACGAGCTGGCTGCGCAGCTCGACTGATCCCCCCACAACCAACCAGATGGAAGCTCCAAACCAGAAAGGCACCTGATATGCGAAGCAAGAAGAACCGAGGTCTCCTGCTCCCACCCAGTGAGACGATCTCACGCCGCCAGGCCCTCAAGATGGGCGCGGTCGGCATCGGGGGTCTCGCCATCGGCGGCTCGGTGCTCGCCGCCTGCGGCGACGACGAAGAGGACGCCTCGGGTGCCAAGGAATCGATCAAGGCCGCCTGGGTGTACATCGGCCCGCCCGACGACAACGGCTGGACCCAGGAGCACGACCGCGGCCGCCTCGCGGCACAGGCCGCTCTCGGCGACCGGCTGGAGACCTCGTTCGTGCCGAACATCGAGTTCGACGCCGGCACGACCGAGACGTTCCAGCAGTTGGTGGACGACGGCAACGACATCATCTTCGCCAACACCGAGTACGCCGGCCTGCTGACCGAGGTGTCGGACAACGCGCCCGACACGAAGTTCTGCGAGATCAACGGGCACTACTACAGCGACAACCTGTTCCCGTTCTACCTGGCCCACGAGACGACCGCCTACCAGCTGGGCGTGGCTGCTGGGCACCTCACCGAGAACGGCCGCATCGGCTATATCGGTGCCTTCCCCACCGCCACCGCGTTCAACGACGTGAACGGCCTGCTGCTGGGCGCCCGGTCGGTCAACCCCGACGCGACGGTGGAGACCGTGCTGGTCAGCACGTTCTTCGATCCTCAGAAGGCGGCCCAGGCGGCCAACGCGCTGCTCGATGCCGGCGTCGGCTTCCTGTTCGGCGTGATGGACGAGCCCACTTTCCTGCAGCTCTCGGAGGAGGCCGGCGTGTGGACCGGGTACTGGAACCTCGACTTCCGGTCGGCCGCGCCCACCAAGTACGTGTCCCACTTCGACCTGTCGGAGTTCGGGCCGTTCTACACCGAGCAGTGCCAGCGGGTGCTAGACGGCACCTGGGTGTCCCAGGACGAGGTGTGGCTGCTCGACACGCCCATCGGCGACTTCGGCCCCAACGTGCCCCAGGACGTGCAGGACGCGGTACTCGATGTCGGGGCCCAGCTCGACAGCGGCGAACTCCACGTCTACGAGGGCCCGCTGAACGACAACGAGGGCAATCAGAGGCTGGCCGCGGGCGAGACCCTCGATTCGCTGCAGGCCTACGCCATCGACTGGCCGGTCGAAGGCGTCAGCGGCATCTCTCCGGTCTGAGCCCTGATTCGGGGCAGCAGCTCTGACTGAGTTGACCGGACTGAGTTGACCGGCGACAGCGCACGGCCCGCGGTAGAGACGCGGGGCATATCCAAGGCCTTCGGGGGCGTGGCCGCCCTCGACGCCGTCGACTTCGAGGTGAGATGGTCCGAGGTTCACGCCCTCGTCGGCGAGAACGGGGCGGGCAAGACCACGCTGTGCAACATCCTGGCCGGCATCTACCGCGCTGATGCCGGCCAGGTGATCGTGGACGGGACCGAGCGAGACTTCCGCAGCCCCGCCCACGCCATCGACGCCGGCATCGGGATGGTCCACCAGCACTTCCGGCTGGTCGAGCCCATGACCGTGGCCGAGAACATCCACCTCGGCTGGCCCGAGACGCCGGGGGTCGTGAGCCAGCGGACCCTGAACGAGCGGACCGAGCAGTTCATGGGCGAGATGGGCCTGCGCGTCGATCCCACCGCCAAGATCTGGCAGCTGTCGGTGGGGGAGCAGCAGCGGGTGGAGATCCTGCGGGTGCTGGCCCGCGGCGCCCGCGTCCTGATCCTCGACGAGCCCACCGCAGTCCTCACCGCCAAGGAGGCCGAGGATCTCTTCGCGGTGGTCCGGGAGCTGGCCGCCGGCGGCCTGAGCGTGATCTTCATCACCCACAAGCTGCGGGAGGTCCTGGCCGTGTCGGACCGCTTGACCGTCCTGCGCCACGGGATCAGGGAGATCACCCGGCCGACCGAGGGGGCCACCGCCAGCGAGATCGCCCGGCTCATGACCGGCGAGGAGCGGGTCCTCAACGTGGAGCACCGGGTCGTGACCGGCGACCCCGCCCTCGAACTGCGAGGCGTCTCGGCCCTCAACGACCGCGGGATCACCGCCCTGCACGACGTTGACCTGACCGTACGGTCAGGGGAGATCCTCGGCATCGCCGGCGTGTCGGGCAACGGCCAGACCGAGCTGGCCGAGGTGATCTGCGCGCTGCGCGGCCTGGAGTCCGGCGCGATCACGGTCGACGGCGCGGACATCACCTCCATGTCGGTGCGGGCCGTCACCGATATCGGCGTAGGGCACATCCCTGAGGACCGCATCGGGATGGGCATGGTCCTGTCGGCACCGGTCAAGGACAACGCGGTTCTTCACAGTTACTGGACCGAGCAGTTCTCCCAGGGCCTGAACCTGAACCGGCAGAGCGTCATCGACTTCGCCAAGAAGCTTGTGGAGACGGCCCGGGTGCAGACCCGCTCGGTGTTCGCCACCGCCGGGCAGCTCTCGGGCGGCAACCAGCAGCGCCTGGTGGCCCGGCGCGAGGCCCTGGCCGCCGACCGGCTGCTGGTGGCGGCCCATCCCACCAGGGGGCTAGACGTGAACGCGGCCCAGGAGGTCAGATCGACGATCCTCGACAAACGCGACAGCGGCTGCGCGGTGCTGCTGATCTCGGACGACCTCGACGAAGTGCTGTTGATGAGCGACCGGATCGCCGTGATCTACGAGGGCCGGATCATGGGCGTCTTCGACGCCGCGGACGCCGACCGGGAGCACATCGGCCTGTTGATGGGCGGCCACTCCATCACCGAGGCCGCATGACTCCGCTGGCATCGATCGCGAGCGCGGTCCTGTCGGTGACACCGTGGCGGCTGGAGCGGCGTCTGGAGGTCGACGCCAAGCGGGCCGCTCTCACCCGCATCGGTGGCGCGGTCGGTGCCATGGTGGTGGTCGGGATCCTGCTGCTGCTCACCGGGCGCAACGCCTTCTTGATCTTCTGGCAGGCCCTGGACGCCATATTCGGCCGCCAGCGCGGTATCGAAGGGGTGGCCCTGCGGGGCATCCCGATCCTGATGACCGCATTGGGTGTGGCCCTCTCGCTGCGGATGAAGGTCTGGAACATCGGCTCCGACGGCCAGTTCCTCATGGGAGCCCTGGCCGCGGTGGGCGTGGGCATCCACATGGACGGCCCGGGCTGGCTGGTGCTGATCCTGATGGCCGCGGCCGCCACCCTGGCCGGCGCGGCCTGGATCCTGGTGCCCGCGCTGGCCCGGGCCTACTGGGACGTCAACGAGATCATTACCACCCTGCTGCTCAACTTCGTGGCCCTCCAGCTGGTGACCTGGTCGGCGCTGGGGTTCTGGCGGGACAAGGAGGCCGCGGTCATCCAGTCCACCCGCGAGGTGCCGTTCACCCTGCCAGGTCTCCCCGGCGCCAACTCGGTGACCATCGCCCTGCTCGTTCCCCTGGCTATCGCGGCCGTGCTGTGGTGGGTGTTCCGCTCCACCAGCATCGGCTACGAGATCGACATCATCGGCGGCAACCCGCGGGCCGCGGGCTTCGCCGGCATCGCGGTGCGCCGCCGGATACTCATCGTCATGCTGTTCACCGGGGCCATCGCCGGCCTCGGCGGGATGCTCCAGTTGAGCGCCCCGGGGGCGCAGGCCATGAACGCCGGGTTCTCCGCCCAGTTCGGGCTGTCGGGCTTCATCGTGGCTGCCTTGGCCGGCGCCGCGTTCTGGGGCGTGATCGGCGGCGGGCTGTTCATCGCGTCGATGTTCTACGCGGGGATCGTGCTGCAGACCAAGGGCCTGTCGGTGTACATCATCTTCGCCATCTACGGCGTGATCCTCACCGGCATCGCCCTCGGGGAGATCGCGGCCCGCTACCGGGTGGTACGCCGTGACTCCGCCGACGAGTCCGGGACGGCGGCCGGCCAGGCAGCATCCGCGCCACAGGGAGCGGGCTCATGATTCTCGCCATCATCGAGAACGCCTTCCTGAGCCTGATCGGCTCCGCCATACCAGCCAGTGCGGTGGTGATGCTGGCCGCCACCGGGGCCATGCTCGGCGAGAGGGTCGGGGTGCTGAACCTGGGCCAGGAGGGACTCATCGGCATAGGCGCGGTGTACTCGGTGATCGCAGTGCTCTCGTGGGGAGTGGAGAGCCCCTGGCTGGCCATGCTCATCGGCATGATGGCGGCCGCGGTGGCCGGTCTGATCTTCGCGGTCTGCGTGGTGGCCTTCCGGGCCAGCCAGGTGCTGGTCGGCCTGGCGCTGGCGCTGGGGGGCATCGGGCTGTCCAATCAGCTCGGTGTCAACCGCAACGGCACTCCCATCCAGACACTGTTCCGCGAGGTCAACCCGGGCGGAGTCCTCGACAACAACGACGCGCTATCGGCGTTCTTCTTCCACGATCCGGTGGTGTACATCGCCTACGTCGGGCTTCCGGTGGTGCTGTACTTCGTGCTGTTCCGCACCCGCCACGGCATGAACATGAAGGCCGTGGGCGAGAACCCGGCCGCCGCCGACGCGGTGGGCGTCAGCGTGACCGGCTGGCGGATCTTCTACTCGGTGCTGGGCGCGGCGCTGACGGGGGCCGGCGGCGCCTACATGGTGCTGTCGTTCACGCCGACGTGGTCGCCCGACATCGCCCGGGGCCGGGGCTGGGTCGCTCTGGCGGTGGTGATCTTCGCCGGTTGGCGGCCGGGGTGGGCTGTGGCCGGGGCCCTTCTGTACGGATCGATGATCTCGCTCGACACCACCGCCCAGGCCCGGGGCTGGGGCCTGCCGTTCATGGGCGCCAGCGACCTCAGCTTCTTCCTGTCGATGCTGCCCTACGTCGTCACACTGGTGGCCATCCTCATCCCAGCGGGGGCGGTGAAGCTTGGTAGACGGGTGCGATCCACGGCCGCGCCTGCCGCGCTGGCCATCCCGTACTCGCGCGAGGAGCGCTGAGCACCGCCGCGCCCGGGCCCAGCCGCGGCCCGCGACCGATGATCGGGGAACATCGTTGACCGAGACCGACCGCATCGGCGATGAGTGGTTCCCGGTGGCCCGCGCCACCGACATCGCCGCAGGCCGATGGCTTCCGTTCGGGTTGCTCGACGAACGCTGGGTGCTGGCCTGCGACAACTCCGGTCGGGTCGAGGCCTTCGTGGATACCTGCCCCCACCGGGGCGCGCGGATCACCCTGGGCGACTTCGACGGCGAGCGGCTGCGATGCGGCTATCACGGCTGGCAGTTCGACATCGACGGCCGCTGCGTCCATCAGCCCGCCCATCCCAGCCGGCGCCCTCCCGCGGGTGTGCAGTTGAAGCGGGCGTCGGTGCGGGCCGGGTACGGGTTCTGGTGGATTTGCACCGGCGACCAGCCCCGGAACCTGCCGATAGCTCCGGACCACGGTGCCCATCCGGAGCGGACCGTCTGGCTCGACCCGGTGAGGGTGGAGTCATCGGCCCCCCGGATCATCGAGAACTTCCTGGACCTCGCCCACTTCCCGTTCGTGCACACCGGCTACCTCGGCCAGGAGCCCTACACCGAGGTGGCCCGCTACGGGATCGAGACCACAGAAGACGAACTCCGGCTGACCGACTGCGTGTTCTGGCAGCCCAATCCGGGACCGGCCGCGGCCGGCGGGGGACCGGTCCGCTACCAGTACTCGGTGTCGCACCCGTGTGCGGCCACGCTGACCAAGGTTCCGTCAACAGGCGACGGTGATCTCGCCGGGGGTTTCACCATCCTCATCGTGGCCAGCCCCGTCACCGAGACCGAGTGTGTGGTGTGGCGCTCCACTGTGGTCCACGACACCGGTGCCGACTTCGACGCCCAGCAAGCCTTCAACGACCTGATCTTCTCCCAGGACATCGACGTGGTCGAGTCGCAGCGACCTCGCCGCCTGCCGGTGGACCCGAGGATGGAATCGCATCAACCCGCCGACGCGGGCAGTCTCGCCTACCGCAAGTGGCTGGGCGCGCGGGGGATCCGGTATGGCACCATCTCGACCGAGCGGGAAATGCGAGGATCATGACACCAGATGCGGGCCTGGCCGGCTTCGTGCGGGGGCTGCCCAAAGCCGAGCTGCACCTGCACATAGAGGGAACCCTGGAGCCGGAGATGCTCTTCGAGCTGGCCGGACGCAACGGGGTCGAGTTGCCCTTCGAGGACGAGGCCGCGGTCCGGGCCGCCTACTCGTTCACCGACCTGCAGTCGTTCCTGGACATCTACTACCAGGGCGCGGCCGTGCTGCAGACCAACCAGGACTTCTACGACCTGATGGCCGCATACCTGCGCAGGGCCCACGCGGACGGTGTGCGGCGGGCGGAGATGTTCTTCGACCCCCAGACCCACACCGAGAGGGATGTGGGATTCGACGTGTTCATGGAGGGCTTCACCGCGGCGATGGCCGACGCCGAGGCCCAGTGCGGGATCTCCTCCGCGCTCATCATGTGCTTCCTGCGGCACCTTCCCGGCGAAGCCGCCTGCGAGACGTTCCGGGCCGCCGACGGCTGGCTGGACGGCATCATCGGCGTGGGGCTCGACAGCTCCGAGGTCGACCATCCGCCCGAGGACTTCGCCGAGGCCTACGCCATGGCCCGGGCCGCCGGTCTGCGGCCGGTGGCCCACGCCGGCGAGGAGGGGCCGCCGGCATACATCACGGGAGCCCTCGATGCGCTCGGCGCAGAGCGGATCGACCACGGAGTGCGCTGCACCGAAGATCCAGACCTGGTGGCCCGGCTGGTGGCTGAGCAGACGCCGCTGACGGTGTGCCCGCTGTCGAACCTTGCCCTGTGCGTTGTCGACGATCTGGCCGGTCACAACCTCAAACGCCTGCTCGACGCCGGGCTCAAGGTCACCATCAACTCCGACGACCCCGCCTACTTCGGCGGTTACGTGGCCGACAACTACGTCGCCGTGGCGACCGCGTTGGGCCTCTCGCGTGGGGACCTGGCCCGCTGCGCCCGCAACAGCCTGGAGGCCTGCTTCGCACCTGAGGCCCAGAAGCAGGCCTGGCTGGCCGAGCTGGACGCCTACGTGGGTTCCGCCTGATGATCAGGGGTCAATCTGGTCGCGTGCCGATCTTCGCCTACTGTGGCGCGTGCATGCACGAGCGGAGGCTCTCATGACAATGGCAGAGACCAGCATCCGGGGCTGTTCCGATCCGGTGATTCTGAATCAGTGGCACTCGGTGGCGGATCTCGCTGAGATTCGCCGGGGTCCGTTGCACACCCTGCTGCTGGGGGAGCCGCTGTCCTGCTGGCTTGACGGCGACGGCACGTTCCGGGCCCAGACCGAATCCGGCCGCGAGCTGGAGGTTCGCACCGACTACGGCTTCGTATGGACAACTCTGGGGGAGCCCGACGGCGGCGTGTTCGCCGTCCCCGAGACCGATGAGGACGATCGGCGCACTCTCAACGCCGTGACCGTCGGCATCGATGTCTCCGCCCCCCGGGCGGTGGAGAACTTCCTGGACATGGCCCACTTCCCCTACGTGCATACGGGCATGCTCGGCGAAGAGCCCCACACCGAGGTGGCCGAGTACCGGGTCGAGGAGCGGGACGGGGAGCTCTGGGCGTTCGACTGCGCCTTCTACCAGCCGCGCGCCGCCGCGTCTTCCTCTCAGGCGGTGCTCGCCGACTACATCTACCGGGTGCCCCATCCCTACGCCGCCATGCTCTACAAGTCGTCACCGGCCGACGCTGAGCGGCTGGACGCCATCGGCATCTTCATCCACCCCATCACCGACACCCGGATCAGGGCCCACCTGTTCCTCAGCGTGCTCGACGATGTGAGCACCGATCAGGAGATCCGCTGGTTCCAGCAGAACATAATCGGCCAGGACAAGCCGATCATCGAGAACCAGTCCCCCAAGCTGCTGCCGCTGGATCCCAGGGCAGAGACCCCGATCCGGGCCGACCGCTCAGCGATCGCCTACCGGCGCTGGCTCAGCCGCCTCGGCGTGACCTACGGAGTGATCCCCGCCGGAGCCGCTACCTAGGTATGTCCCTCCAGGGGACGTCCCGGTCGAAGCCGGGCTCTCTCGGCAGGCCCAACACGCGCTCGGCCACGTTGTTGCGCATCACCTCGTTGGTGCCCCCGCCGATCGACACCGCGTAGCGCCCCATCAGCTCGTGGCGGGCCCATCGGGCCGGGTCGCCGGTGTCGGCCACCACGGCCAGGCCGCCGAGTTCGGTGGCCAGGTCACCGCTGCGCCGCTTCGACTCGGCGGCGAACAGCTTCATGATCCCGGGGTCGATCGGGGGCGGCTCGCCCCGTCGCACTGCGTTCTGGATGGTCTCGCCCATCCAGCGCTGCATCCGCTCCCGGGCCCAGGCATCGACCAGCCGCTGGCGCACCAGAGGGTGGTGGAGGCGGCCGTGGCGCCGGGCCAGCTCCGACAGCGGAGCCACAACGCTCGTTCCCTTGCGGTCGCCGATGAAGGCCGACTCGTTGAGGAGGACAGTCCGGGCCGGCGCCCATCCGCCGTCGACCTCGCCCACCACGTTGACGGCGGGTACCCGCACATCGTCGAAGAAGACCTCGTTGAAGTGGGCCGAGCCGTTCATCTGCACCAGCGGTCGGGCCTCGATCCCCGGCGAATCCATCTCGACGAGCAGGAAGGTGATACCCCGGTGCTTGGGCGCGTCGGGGTCGGTCCGCACGAGCAGGAACCCCCAGTCGCAGAACTGGGCCTGCGAGTTCCACACCTTCTGCCCGTTCACCACGAATTCGTCGCCGTCGCGCTCGGCCCGCATGGCCAGCCCGGCCAGATCGCTCCCCGCCCCCGGCTCGCTGAACAGCTGGCAGAAGGCCAGCTCCCCAGACAGCAGACCCGGCACGAATCGGAGCTTCTGCTGCTCGGAGCCGTGCCGCAGCAGCGTGGGTCCGAGCATGGCGATGGTCGCGCCGATGAACCCGGGCCACTCCTCGTAGCCGGCCGCCACCTCGGAGAAGATGCGAGCCTGCCAGGGCTCGCCCCCGCCCCCGCCGTAGTCACCGGGCCACGTGAGACCGGCCCAACCGTGCTCGAACAGCGTGCGTTGCCAGGTCCGCCCGTTCTGGAAGGACTCCTCAGCCCGAGCCTCGTCGACATAGAGCGGGACTCGCCACAGGTCGTCGTAAGACCGGACGGTGGCGTGGCGGTCGTGCCAGTCCCGCACCCTGGCCCGGAACTCGGCCTGCGCCGCGGTGTCGTCGGAGCCTCCGGGGTCTTGTTCGGAGCGGTGTCGAACCACGGGCTCCCCTCGTTGACGCTTGGCGGACCGTTACCCTCTGCACCCGTGTCGGAAGTGCACCGCGAACGCTACGGCGTGAGCGACGACGAGGTCGATATCGAGCGGATCCGTCTGGCCAAGCTGGCCGAATTTCTCGACCCGGGAACCTTCCGACTTCTCACCCGGGTCGGCGTCGAGCCCGGCATGCACGTGCTGGAGCTGGGAGCGGGCACCGGCAGCGTCTCGGCGTGGCTGGCCGAGCAGGTCGGCCCCGGCGGCAGGGTCATGTCGACCGACATCGACCTCCGCTTCCATGCGTCCATGCCCTCCAACGTGATTGTGCGCCAGCACGACGCATCCCGCGATCGGCTGCCGGCCGGGCACTTTCACCTGGTCCACGCACGGGCGGTGATCCAACACATACCCGAACGCGTCGAGGTGCTGGCCCGGCTCAACGAGGCACTGCGACCGGGCGGGGCCATGGTGATCGAGGACGGCGCCATGGCCGAGTTCGTCGAGCAGG
Organism: Acidimicrobiaceae bacterium; assembly: GCA_009843915.1. Lineage (GTDB taxonomy): Bacteria > Actinomycetota > Acidimicrobiia > Acidimicrobiales > Aldehydirespiratoraceae > Aldehydirespirator. The sequence goes on from VYCM01000026.1 coordinate 58,383, forward strand.
CCCTTCCTGAGCCCCTCGGCTCGATTCACCGCATGGTGGCCAGTGCTTCGACTTCACCGTGGCGAGATCCCAACGCGGGAGTGCGTGTCCTGGGATGGATGCGGGATCTGGGTCTCGAGGACCTGGACGCGATCGGCAGGGTGAGGATCATGCGTCCCCATGAGGCGAGCGGGGAATGGTGGTTCCTCGCCCTGGAGCGGGCCGTGCCGCGGCTCGTTGAGGCGGGAGCCGTGGCGGAGCCGGACGCAGCCACCGCCCTGGCGCAGATGCGGGAGCCGGGATTCGCCATGCTCGGGCCAACGTCAATAGCCACCATCGGGCGCAAGCCCGCCATCACCTAGGAGCGTCCCCTGTGAAGTTCGCCATGTTCTATGAGATACCGGTGGCCCGGCCCTGGTCGCGCCAGAGTGAGCATCAGGCCTACCAGGAGGTGGTGGAGCAGGTGCGCCTGGGAGACCAGGTCGGGTTCCACTCGGTGTGGACGGTGGAGCACCACTTCCTGGAGGAGTTCTCGCACTGCTCAAATCCCGAGGTGCTCTACGGCCATCTCGCGGCAGTCACCGAGAACCTGCGGCTCGGCTACGGCGTACGGCTCATGCCGAAGCCCTACAACCACCCGGTGCGCACGGCCGAGTCGGTGGCCGTGCTCGACCTGCTCTCGAACGGCCGGGTGGAGCTGGGCACGGGCCGCTCGGCCACCCGGGCCGAGCTGGAGGGTTTCGGCATCCACCCGAGCGAGACCCGGGCCATGTGGCGCGAGGCCCTGGAGATGACCGTGGCCGCCATGACCAGCGACGAGCTGGAATGGGACGGGCACTACTGGCAGATGCCGCCTCGCCGGGTGCTGCCCAAGCCGCTGCAGTCGCCGCACCCCCCGCTGTGGGCCGCGACCAGCTCCGACGGCGGGCACCGCATGATCGGGGAGGCGGGCCTGGGGCTGCTGTCGTTCTCGGTGGGCACACCCCCCGAGGAGCTGGCCCGGCGCATCGCCATCTACCGGGAGGGCATCGCCGCATGCACCGACCCGATCGGGCGGTTCGTGAACGACCAGGCCGCCACCTTCACCATGGTCAATGTGGCGCCGACGGTGGCCGAGGCGGTCGACGTGGCCGCCGAATCGTTCGAGTGGTACCCCAAGACGGGAGCCCGCCTGATCGGGTCGGTGGCCCAGTGGCTGCGGCAGATGGAGGACGAGCTGGGCACCTACGACTATCTGGGCCGGACCGCGGACCATGTCGAGGACGGCTCGATCGAGCACCTCACTATGGACTACCTGCTGGAGACCAACGCATGCGTCTGCGGCGATCCCGAACGGGCCATCGAGATGTTCCGGGCCTATGAGGCCACCGGCTGCGACATGGTGTTCTGCTTGTTCAACCCGTACAAGGTGCCCCACGACAAGGTCATGCAGACCATCGAGCTGATCGGCACGAAGGTGATCCCGGAGTTCGGGTGACCGGCGTCGAAGGCATAATCAATAGAGGCACGAGCGCTTGGAGGAGAGTCGAATGGGTGAGGCATACATAATCGACGCCGTCCGAACCCCAACCGGACGCCGCGGCGGCGGGCTGTCCGAGGTGCATCCCGCCGACCTCGGGGCGGCCGCCATCAAGGCGCTGCTGCGCCGCACGGGCGTCGACCCCTTGGCTGTCGAGGACGTGATCTTCGGCAACCTCGACAACGTCGGCCCCAACGCGGGCGACATCGCCCGCACCTCCTGGCTGGCCGCGGGCCTGCCCGAGGCGGTTCCCGGCGTCACGGTCGATCGCCAGTGCGGCTCGGGCCAGCAGGCAGTCAGCTTCGCGGCCATGGGCGTCATGGCCGGGGTGAACGACCTGGTGGTGGCGGGCGGTGTGCAGAACATGTCCATGGTGCCCATCGGAACCGCGCTGATCGCGGCCGAGCCTCTGGGCCACGCCGATCCGTTCACCGGCTCGCAGGGATGGGTGCAGCGCTACGGCACCCAGGAGGTGTCGCAGTTCCGGGGCGCCGAGATGATCGCCGAGAAGTGGGACTTCAGCCGGGCCGACCTGGAGGCCTACGCGCTGGAGAGCCACCGCCGGGCCATCCAGGCCATCGACGAGGGGCGCTTCGTCGCCGAGATCGAACCGGTCGCCGGCGTGACCACCGACGAGGGTCCCCGCCGCGACACCTCCCTGGAGAGGATGCAGTCGCTGCCGCCGCTCACCGAGGGCGGGCGGCTCACGGCGGCGGTCTCCAGCCAGATCAGCGACGGGGCGGCCGCGCTCCTGGTGGCCTCCGAGAGGGCCGTGGAGCAGCGCGGACTGGAGCCCAGAGCCCGCATCCACCACATATCGGTGCGGGGTGACGACCCGATCTACATGCTGACCGGCCCCATCCCGGCCACCGCCTACGCGCTGGAGCGCACCGGCATGGCCATCGACGACTTCGACCTGTTCGAGTGCAACGAGGCGTTCGCGCCGGTGCCGATGGCCTGGATGCACGAGCACGACATCCCCCACTCCAAGGTCAACGTCAACGGCGGGGCCATCGCGCTCGGCCATCCGCTGGGCTGCACCGGGGCCAAGCTGATGACCACCCTGCTGCACGAGCTGGAGCGCACCGGCGGACGTTGGGGCCTGCAGACGATGTGCGAGGGCGGCGGCCAGGCCAACGTCACCATCATCGAGCGCGTGTGAGCGACCTGGACCCCGGGACGCGGGACCGCTCCGGGGTGAGCGGCCTGGCGCAGGACAAGGTGGTGCTGGTCACCGGTGCGGCCGGTGGCATCGGCCGGGCCGCGGCGCTGCAATTCGCCGCGCAGGGCGCGGCCCACGTCGTGGTGGCCGACATCGACGCCGAGGGCGCGCTCGCCACGGCCGCCGCCATCATGGAGGCCTCGCAGGAACCTGCAGGAGCCTCAGCCGTGGCCGTCGACGTGACCGACGAGGCCGCCGTCATCTCGATGGTGGACGGGATCGTCGACGATCACGGCCGTCTAGACATCGCCTTCAACAATGCCGGGATCGCGGACCAGATGTCTGAGTTCCACCATCTCGACAAGGCTCGCTGGGACCGCATGATCGCAGTCAACTTGAGCAGCGTGTTCCTGTGCATGAAGCACGAGTTGCGCCACATGGCCGAACAGGGCGGCGGCGCCATCGTCAACACTTCGTCGGGAGCGGGGGTGGTGGCCGCTCCGGGCCAGCCCCACTACACCGCGGCCAAGCACGGTGTGGTCGGGCTGACCAAGGCGGCCGCCCAGGAGTACGCCCGGCGGGGTATCAGGGTCAACGCCGTGCTGCCGGGCTCCACCGACACTCCCATGATACGGCGCTTCATCGGCGACAACGCCGAGATCGCCAAGATGATCGCGGCCACCAACATCGGCGGCCGGATGCTCACCCCGGACGAGGTGGCCGAGACGGCGGTGTGGCTGGCCTCCGACGCAGCCAGCATGGTCAACGGCCAGTCGCTGATCGTCGACGGCGGCGGACTCGTTCGCTGAGGTCGGGCGGAGTCAGGTCAGGGCGATGTCAACCCGGCGCGACGCCTCGTCCTCGGTCACGTCGAGCGCGAACGACAGCTCCGAGACCAGCACGCTGCGGGCGGTGTTGTAGAGCGTCTTCTCGCCGGCGGAGAGCCCCTTGGCCCGCTCCCGCAGGGCCAGGTTGCGCACCACCTCGGCCACCTGGTACACGTCGCCCGACTTGAGCTTCTCCTGGTGGTTCTTGTAGCGCCGCGACCAGTTGGCGGGCTCGCGCACATCACGGCGGGCCAGTACCTCGAAGAGGTCGTCCACGTCCTCGGTGCTGATGGGCCAGCGCATCCCGACGTCCTCGGCCCTGTCGGCGGGCACGGCCACGGTCATCTCGCCGTGGGTCATGCGCAGCACGAGATAGTCCTGCTCCTCGCCGAAGGCGGTGCGCTTCTCCAGCCTCACAATCTCAGCGGCACCGTGATGCGGGTACACAACCCGATCACCGACCTTGAAGCTCACTCTGTGGATTCTACCGCCCGCTCGGTCGTGTTTCCGCTCCTGTTCGCTTTGCTCACGGGCCGCTCGGGCCACGGCCTCGCCCGTATGGACCGGATTCGCCCGCCGACCCGCTCGGCCTCTCTAGCGCGGCTCGACTGTCGTACCCAGGAAGGCGAGGGCGGAGGCGGTCCTTCGAGCGGAGTCCTGGAGCAGCCCCGGATCGCGACCGGTGTCGCGCAGCACGTCGACGATCTCGAAGTTAGAGCGATCCACCCAGGTGGGGGTGTGGGCGATCCCGGTGACCGACCACCGGCCGGTGGCCTCGTCCTCGGTCACCGTGAGATGGATGATCACGCCGTCCTCGGTGGGCAGCGGGCATTCGGTGCAGGTCTCCGGGGACTGGTTCGACAGGAAGTTCCCCAACCCGTAGACGATGAACTCCCCGCCGATCTCGACTACCGGCTGCACCATGTGGGCGTGGTGGCCGAGGATCAGGTCGATGTCGGGGGAGGCCAGCAAGCGGGGCCCGAGTCCGACCTGCAGTTCGTCGAGCTCGCTGGTGTAGTTGGTGCCCCAATGCATTGACAGCATCACGAAGTCGGCGCCAGCGGACCGTGCCCTCCGGGCCTCGTCGAGGATGGTCGCCTCGTCGATGACGTTGGACAGGTAGGACTCGTCGGGATCGAGCTTTCTGTTGGTGAAGCCGTAGGTGTACGAGAGGTGCGCGATGGTGGCGTCGCCCGCCTCGATCAGCGTGACCTGGTCGCGGGCTTCCGGTGAGAGGGCCATGCCGGCGTGGGCCACCTGGACCTGATCGAGGGCGCCGATGGTGCCCACGATCCCGTCGCGCCCGGCGTCGGTGGCGTGGTTGGAGGCGAGCGAGCAGGTGTCGTATCCGGCGTAGGCGATCGCGTCGGCCAGCTCCCTGGGCACGAGGAACGCGGGGAAGTAGGAGAGGTTGGCGTTGTTGGGCGACATCGGGCTCTCCACGTGGCACACGGCCAGGTCTGCTTGGCCGAGGATCGGCGCGACACTCGAGAACATCGGCGCGAAGTCCCAGCCGTCGGCGGTGCGAGCCGCGTCGGCAACCGACTCATGGATGAGCAGGTCGCCGGTGGCCGCGATCGTGAAGGAAGACGGACCGTCGTCCACCGCCGCGGTGACGGTTGGTCCCTCGGCGGCGACCGGTGGGCTTGCGGACGGGGTGGTTGCGGTCTCGGCTGGTGCGGGCTCTGGCGGGGCAGCCGTGTCGGAGCCGTCATCGTCCAGTGCGATCGATGCCGCCGCGCCGCCTACGAGCAGGACGAACAGCACCCAGGCCACCCCCCGCTCCAACGGCGATCGCGGCTCCATGACTGTTCGGGTCGCCTCAGGCCGTGCCGATGTCGGAGCGCAGGCCCCGGCCTGCGGGCTGAACGGCGGTGAAGCCGTCGGGCGATCGGGCCACCCGGCCTTCGACCACCACCCATTGGATGCCTGCGGACTCCTGCGCGGGGTCGGCGATCGTGGACCGGTCGGTGACAGTGGCCGGATCGAACACGGTGATGTCGGCGTCGGCGCCGATGCTGAGCCGACCCTTGCGCAGCAGGGCCGGGCAGCGGCCCTCGAGCAGGCGGGCCGGCTGGATGGTCATCTTGGCGAGTGCGGTGGGGAGGTCGAGAACCTGCCGCTCGCGCACGTACTGCCCGAGCACCCGGCTGAAGCATCCGGTCGACCGGGGGTGATTGTTGTGGGACTGCTCGAGGATGGCGTCGCTGCCGACCATCACGAAGTCGGCCTGAAGCGGCAGGTCCACGTCCTCAGGAGACATGGCGAACGCGGCCGTGAGGCTGTTGGCCGCGTAGGCGTCGGCGAAGGTCTGTTCGGTCAGACGCTCCGATGTTCCCGCCACCTGCAGGTCGCCGTATCCGATGCCGTATTTCTCCTGCCAGTCCTGGTAGCGAGCCGACTTGAGGTACGTGGCCCAGAAGGTGTACGGGTAGGTGCACGCCGTCATGGACAGTCCCTCGCCGATGGCGTCACCGATGCGTCCGAGCGCCTCGGCCATCACCCCGGTGCCGCCGGTCGAGTTGATGTGCTCGACATGGACGTGGGCCCCGGTCTCGCGGGCCGCGGAGACGAGCTCGCTGATGGCCTGGAGGTTGGTGCCGGGCGGGAGGTTGTCGGAGTAGCGGGCGTGCACGCACAGGGGAACGCCGTGCTCCGCGGCGACCGCGGCGTGGGCCAGCAGCGCGTCGGCGCTGGTGCCGGGCGTGTACTCCGGCTGCATGTGCAGTCCGATGAAACCGTTGCGCAGGTCGGCCCGGGCGTCGGTGAGCATGGCCTCCAGCGTGCTGCCCGCCGCCGTGTCGTAGGGCTCCAGGCCGTGCACCTGGCGCACGAAGGCGTGGTCGGATGCCCCGCCGAAGTGGATCGGCGAACTGCCGTCGGGATGGGCCGTGAACCAGTCTTCGGCGCGGTTGTCGAGGCCGTGCATCCCGAGGTTGGTGGTCACGCCGTCGGCCAGCTTGAACCATTCGCCGTAGCCGTTGGGGCTGTACGACAAGATGTCGATGAAGCCGGGCGACACCACCAGGCCGGTTGCGTCGATGGTGGTGGCTGCCTGCAGGGGCGGAGCCTCCGGATCAGCCGAGATGGCCGCGACGGTCGAGCCGCTTATGCCGATGCTCGCCACGTAGTCGAATCCCGAGGCGGGGTCGATGACACGGCCGCCGACGATGGCCAGGTCGAACGGCTGATCAGTCCCCTGTGCCGCCGACTCGTCCAGGACCGGCACCGGCGGCGGCTCGGTCGGCGCCGCCGGTTCGGAGACGACCGTTGCCGGTGCCGAGGCAGTCGGAGGATCGGCCGCTTCGACCGGGGTGGCCGTCTGCTGCGGCTGCTGCTCGGGAGCGGGAGCCTCGCCGGATCCCAGCCGGCGGAGCACGGCAACGTTGGTTGCCCCGAACCCCAGCGCTATGAGCAGGCGGCGGCGGGCGATGGATCCGCCGCTCGGTTTCGGCCCACTCACGACGAGCCAGCATAACGGCGCTCCCTAAGCCCGAATGTGCCCCCGGCGCCTGCGCGGGCGCGGACCGTTCACCTCGCCCAGCGCCAGGTGGAGATCGCTGGCCAAGCCTCCATCGAGGCGTCCGCACAGCCAGTCCAAGGTGCTGGGGGGATCCGGGACCCGGCTGAGCACCCAGCGGGCGAACGATCCGTCGTCGAGCCACTCAGCGATGCCCGGGGTGAGGCCGGGGAGGATCGCTGGCGCGGCAGCAGGTTGATCGACGACCCCGAGACGCAGGGACGACCATGTGTTCCGCTCGTGGAAGTCCTGCCGCAGAAGGAGCGTCATGCCGGGCGTCAGCGGCTCGGCCGAGCCATTGAGCGGATAGAGCCGCGAAAGACCGTCCCAACTCAGCGGGCGCCGGGTGCACATACCGCCGCGCCGGTCGAGCAGCCTCGACACCCGGTGCAGGAAAACGCCGTCCGGGAACCACACCGCAGGGGAGGGGCACGGCGGCGTGTCCTGGCCCAGGGCGCGGAGGCCCGCGTCGAGCAGGGTCCCCGCCACCGCGGTGAGCGTCTCCGCGCCGCGGCCGGGCTGCTCACGGAACAGCGCCGAGGAGTTGTGGCGCCGATCGAGCGACCACGCCAGCACGCCGCTGCGGCGGCAGCCGTCGGGCCACAGCGTCTCGCACTGCGTAGTGGCCGCCACCGCCACGGTCTCCGGCGGGCATCTCAGACCGATCATGGCCATCACACCGCTGGAGGGAGGATCGACTGTGGTGGTAGCTCCGGTGGCTGCGGCCATCACCGCGCCTCCGGCCGGCAGGTCCAGGGCATGGGATGCGAGATCCGACAGCAGCGGGTCTTGGTGCGTTCCGCGCGCTTGGGCGCTGCCTGCCGCCAGCGTCGCTCCTGCGGGGTGCTTGCGCTCCACAACGAGGCCGTCGTCGAGCCTGGAGAAGTAGGGGAGGAACCGGTGACCGGTATGCATGGGACAGGGCCTTTCGCCTTGCGGAGTGCAGGCGGCCCGTTGTCCCGGGCTGCGAGGAGAGCGTTCAGCGCTCGCCGAGATTATGGAACGCGGCTGTGACACCGCTCCTTGATGGGCGTCGGCGGCGCGCCGCAGCAGCGCCGTCGCCGTTGGCCTTCGTCAGGAGGAGTGTGTCGCGATCAGGTCGTCGACCGAGCTCCAGCCGTCGAACAGCACATGCACGCCCGGATGCTGCACCACCGAGCGGTTCCATGGCTGCGGCAGCACCCACACCGGCTTCTCGGCCTCCACCAGGCGCTGCACCCGCCGAGGCGCGTCGTCCACCCAGACATCGGCATCGAGCCCTACCGGGTCCTCGGTGAACACGATGTCGTCGTCGCCGATGCCCAGCTGCGGCTGACCGGCGAACCACTGGCGGGCGATGTCGCGGGTCGTGTCCTGGTCGTCGGGATTGTTGCCGACCATGTGGTCGCGCCGGGTCACCGCCAAGACCCTGAACCCTGCCGATTGCAGCCTGGCGATTCCGGCCTCTGCGCCCTCGACGAGCTTGAGTCGTCCCGACATCGGAGACAGCAGGAAGTCGCGGATCGTGCCCGCCGGGTCGTCAACGCCCCATTCGGCGAGATTCCAGGAGACATTCAGCGCCAACTGCCGATCGGCGACCGCGTGCCGGGCGGCTACATGGGCTCTCAGGCCCTTCACCCAGTTTGCGATGACTCCGTCCATGGTCAGGGCCACGGTCGGGGAGCTTGAGTTGGAGGATGCGGATGATGGCGGCGTCATGGGGCGGCATTGTACCGATCCAAGCCCTGGCTCCATGCCTGCCTGGCCTGCCTCAAGAAGCTTCTCGTCCAGTGAGTTCCTGTATTTGATCGACTATAAGATGCTTCTGCCGTTGTCGGGATGGAGATCCGATGCCTGAAGCCTCAGGCGACCTGCTAGGACGCCGCCTCATCGCGGAAGCGATCAATGCTGCCGGCGTCAGTGCCGTATTCACGGTTGCGGGCGGTCACTTCCTACCCACGTATCACGAACTGGGCCGTTCCGGCGCGGCCAGGGTGATTCCGGCCCGCCATGAGCAGGGTGCGGGATACATGGCATCGGGCTACGCGCTGGCCACGGGCGAGCCCGGCGTCGTCCTGTCCGGTGCTCCGGGGCCCGGTGCCACGAACCTGGTCACCGCAGTCGCCAATGCACAGGCCGATTCCATTCCGTTGCTGGTGCTCACGGCACAGGTCGACCGGCGGTACGTCCACCGCAACATCCTGCAGTACTGCGACAACGTCGGGCTGCTCGGGCCGTTCTGCAAGAGGTCCGTGCAGGCGGCGTCGCTCGACGAGGTTCCCAACCTGGTCGCCACTGGCCTTCAACTCGCCGCGTCCGGGCGGCCCGGCCCGGTGCACATCGCCCTGCCTCAGAACCTCCAGGCCGACACCGCGAGCCCGATCGAGCCGTTGCCGCCCGCAGTCGCGACGAGAGCGGCCCCGACTGCGTCGACCGTCGACGAACTGATCGGGCGTCTTGAACGCGCCCGGCGGCCGGCCGTGCTGGCGGGCCATGGCGTGCTGCGCAGCCGCGGCAGCGCCGCACTGGCCGATCTCTGCGAGCGGCTGGGCGCGCCGGTGGCAACGAGCCGATCCGGCATAGGCAGCATCTCCACTGCTCACCCGCGTAGTGTCGGCATGCTGGGCTTCTACGGGACGGACACAGCCCGCGAGGTCATCGGCTCGGCCGATCTGGTGCTGATCGCGGGCTGCGCGCTCGGAGAGCAGACGACCTTCGGCTGGCGCCGCGATCTCTTCCCCGACGACGCGCAGATCGTGCAGATCGACGCGGACCCCTCGCAGATCAACCGGGTCTACCGGGTGGACCAGGGGATCGTGGGCGGCGTGGGAGTGGTCCTGACCGCCACTTCCCCTCGCGTCGCTCAGCGTGAGCCGTGGTTCACCGGCAAACCGCCTCGCACGCCGCCGCAGAACGATCCCGCCCGGGGCTTGAGCGCAGCCTCGGCGATCGCCTCGCTGAACGAGGCCGCGCCGGATGGCACGGTCGTGTCGGCCGACATCGGGAACCACCGGCTGTGGGTGTGCGAGCAACTCGACGTCACCAGGCCCGAGGGCCTGCTCCAGTCGTGCGAATTCGACGCCATGGGCTTCAGCCTCCCCGCGGCCATCGGGGCCGCAGTGGCGCTGCCCGGCACGACGGCAGTGGCCATCGCCGGGGACGGGGGATTCGTGCACACGATGGGAGAGCTCGTCGTGGCCCAGGACCTGGGCCTGCCCCTGGTGGCGGTCGTGTTCGTCGACGGCGCCCTCGGCATCCTGCGCCACCAGGCCGAGGCGATGTACGGCGAGGACCACTTCGTGCGCCTGGGATCCATCGACTTCGCCGCGGTCGCGCAAGCCTTCGGCGTCGCCGCTCGTACCGTAAGCGACGAGGCCGACCTCGGCGGCGCGTTCGCTTGGGCCTTCTCTCTGGGAGGACCTGCGCTCCTGGCGATCACTATCGATCCCGAGGAGGTCTTCCCGCCCCTGCGCAGCAAGATCGAGCAGCGCAAGATCGACCTGATGGGCCGGTAGGACCTGTGCACCAGATCCGCAAGATCCATATTGCGACCGAGGAGATCCGCCTGGAGGGCGGGCGTGCTGTCGAGCCGCCGCTGACGACGGTGATCGTGGCCGCGGTGATGCCCAATCCATGGGCCGGCCGGCCCTTCGTCGAGGATCTGCATCCGGACATCGTGGGATTCGCCCACGACCTCGGCGCGCTCCTGGCTGGCCGCCTCGTGGACGCATTCGGCTCGCCCGACGCGGTCGAGGCCTACGGCAAGTCCTCAGTGGTGGGAGTCGACGGCGAGATCGAACACGCCAACGCCATGGTCCACACGCTCATGTTCGGCGATCCGATCCGTACCCGGGTCGATGCGTCCAGCACGCTGGTGTTCACCAACACCCGAGGAGGCCCGGGCGCGCCGATCGTCGTACCCATGGTCCACAAGGATGAGATGCTGAGGCGGTCCCATTACCACACCGCCCAGACTGCGATCGCCGACGCTCCCCGCGCCGATGAAGTAGTGGTGGCGATCGCCGGTGCCAGCCGCAGCCGGCCCTTCCCGCGGATAGGGGACCGGGACCTCGACCGCGCCCGGGCCTGAGGCGGCCGGTCAGGCGGTTTTCTGCTCGACCTCGATCTCGGCCACCGCGAACGCCTCGGCGAGTGCCGCGATGGCGTGGGCCCGATGTTTCTGGCTCTCGTCGATGAACGTCTCGACATCCCCGTCGGCAACCGCCTGCATCATCCTCTGATGCTGGTCGTGCACCAGTTGGCGGTTCTCAGGCGACATCAGGTAGCGCAGGCGGTAGCGATCCGAGGAGTCCCACAGGATCCGCAGGACTCGCACCATCTGGGGCATCTCGGCCGCCTCGAACAGGGTGAAGTGGAACCGCCGGTTCACAGCGGTCAGCGAGATCACGTCGTCCTGCGCCTCGTCCATCTCGTGGACGATCTCACGCAGGCGGGCCACCGTGTCGCCCCGCAACCGAGGGAAGGCTAGGCGCACGGCCTCGGTCTCGAGAAGCTCTCGGATCCGGTATATCTCGATCAGGTCGTCCACATCGAGGGTCGCCACCACGTAGCCCCGGTGGGGTCGGTAGTGAACGTGGCCCTCGCCTTCAAGGATCCGCAGCGCTTCTCGCACGGGCACGGCTGACACTCCGAGTTCGTCGCCCAATGCGTCCGGGCGGACGGACCCACCCGGCGCGAGCCGGCCGTCCAGGAGCTGCTCTCGGATCTCGGCGAGCACGGCTTCCTGAGCGGTCTTGGGCCTCTCAAATGAGCTCACAGCGCCCCATCATGCCACAGACGCGCGGAGTTGACATCCGATTAATGATTTCATATAGAGTTTGCCAGTCTCAATACGGGAGGGAGACCATCATGAACGAGACCCGGAATCCGACGGGCCAATTGCGGCCGTGGCGCTGGCTGGCGGTGCTGCTGGCCGCCGCGCTGCTGTTCACTGCGTGCGGCGACGACGAAGAAGAGCCCGCAGCCCCGGCCCCCGCAGCGGAGCCCGAGCCCGCTGCTGAGCCCGAGCCAGAACCCGAGCCCGAGCCGGCGGAGCCCGAGCCGGCTGCTGAGCCTGAGCCGGAGCCTGAGCCCGAGCCAGAGCCGGAGCCAGAGCCCGCTGCTCCGCCGGAGCCGATCGACATCCGGCTGGTCACGTGGGGTGGCGGCAAGTTCATCGACTTCATCGACCTGTATGTGGCCGAGGAGAACGGCTACTTCGCCGAGGCCGGCGTCACCCTCGAGCAGCTCCCCGGCGCGGGTGCAGGCGACGCCGTCCGCCAGCTGGTGGCCGGCAACGCCGACATCGCCATGGCCGACGCACTGTCGGGCTTCTTCGCCACCATCGCGGGAGCGGACCTCGAGGGCATCTACTGCCCGTACACGCAGAACTGGATGACCATGCTGGTCAACACCGGAGCCGGCATCGAGAGCCCGGAGGACCTCCGGGGCAAGACGGTCGCAGTGACATCCCAGGCCTCTACCAGCAAGTGGTACGCGGCCCTGCTGCTCGCCGACAACGGCATCACCGAAGAGGACGTGACCTTCGCGGCCACCGGGATCGCCTTCGGTGAGGCCCTGCTCGGTGGTCAGGCCCAAGCCGCCTCGACGTGGGGCTCGATCAACTGGGCCCTCCTGGAGGCCGGCGGGATCCCCGACGACCAGGTCGGCGACTACGAGATCTGGCAGTACACGCAGGTGCCCGGCCCCAACGACGTGTACTTCGCCAACCGGAGCTGGGTGGACGAGAACACCGACGGCGTAGGACGGTTCATCGACGCACTGGAGAAGGCCAAGATCTGGATCCAGGAGAACCCCGAGGCTGCGGCTGAGATCGGCTCCCGCTACGCGGTCGGTGCCGACAACATGGATCGCAACCTCGCCGTGATCGACTACCGCATCCAGATGCAGAGCGAGGGCCCCGGCGTTGCCGAGAACGGCATGGGCTGGTGCGACGTGACCACCATCCAGGACGTGGCCGACCAGGCCACCGAGCTCGGGATCCTGCCCG
>VYCM01000071.1 GCA_009843915.1 Acidimicrobiaceae bacterium
AGCGCACCCCTGATAAGGGTGAGGTCGCTGGTTCGACTCCAGCTAGCCCCACACTTCAGACCCACAGCCTGACACCGCCCGGAGGCCGTCTTGGCCGCAGGATTCATCACCTTGATCCGCCGGACGTTCGTTGCCGTCATCGTAGGAATGGCGGTAGCCGCGGCCATCAGAGTGCGCGGCCGCGGCGGTGTGCCCCCTCAGACAGGAGGCTGGCGCGAGCTGCGGGACGACGAATTGGCGTGACGGAGAAAACGCCCCGCACCAGCGGCGCGAGTGTGGTTGTGTTCGGTGCGGGTGCAACCGGTGCTCGGATCGTTCGCATGCTGGCGGCCAGTACCCGCGTCAGCTCGGTAGAAGTGCGCGACACCGATCCGACCCGGTTGCAGGAAGTCTCGAGTTCGTTCGACGACACCGTGGTCCTCGGCCGAGGCTCGGACGTGCCCGGCTCCGCAGACATAGTGGTGGTGGCCACGGCCGCAGGCACGCAGGCCGCGGTGGCCCTGAACGCGGTGAGAGCGGCCGCGGCGGTTGTCACGACCACCAACGAGATCATCGAGACCCGCGATCTGCTGGCTCTTGATCAGCAGGCCAGGCAGCATGGTGTGCCCTTGGTGGTGGGCGCCGGGTTCATGCCTGGGCTCACTTGCCTGCTGGCTCGTGCGGGCGCCGTGGAGTTCGATTCGGTCGACGAGATCCATGTTGCCAAGGTCGGCACAGGCGGCCCGGCATGCGCCCGCCAGCACCACCGTGCCCTGAGCAGCCTCGCCATCGACTGGAGAGACGGTCGCTGGACCCGCCGACCGGGCGGCTCGGGACGGGAGTTGTGCTGGTTCCCCGATCCGGTGGCTGGACGGGACTGCTACCGGGGAGCGCTCCCGGATGCGTTGCTGCTGGTTCCGGCGTTTCCCGGCGTTGACCGGGTGACGGCCCGGATGGCCGCCACCCGCCGTGATCGGCTGACCGCGCCGTTGCCCATGATGCGTCGACCGCATCCTGAAGGCGGGGTCGGGGCGGTGCGTGTCGAACTGCGCGGCTGGCGTGATTCTGGTCGCCACGGGGTTGTGCTCGGTGCTCAGGCGCGCCCAGCTGAGGGCGCGGCCATCGTCGCCGCCTCGACGGCCTTGCACCTCATCGATCACAGGCCGAAGCCTGGCGCAGCCGGGTTGGCCTCGATCCCTAGCCCTGATGGCCTGCTGAGGCAGGTAGCCGCTCGGAGACTGCGACCCTGCAGGTTCGAGGGCTTCGCCCTGTCACGCGACGCTGCCACCTGAAGATTTGAAGCAGCCCAGCAGATCGTCGTGCAGGATTCCGTTGGTGGCCACCGCTGAGCCGCTGCGCCAGTCGTCCACGCCGGCCGTGTCCGAGAACCGGCCCCCGGCCTCGGCGATGATGACGGCCATCGGGGCGACATCCCAGTCGAAGCACTCGGGATCGACCATGGCCTCCGCTCGCCCGGTCGCCACGAGGGCGTAACCGTAGGCGTCGCCCCAGGTCCGCACCCGGGCACCCCCGGCGCGAACCCTCTGCAGGGCGTGGTCCGGCCAGTAGGAGAGACCGCTCGTGCAGATGTAGGACCCCTCGAAGTCGGAGCGTTCGCTGACCCGGCACGGCTCGCCGTCCCAGTAGGCACCGCGGCCCCGTCCGGCCCAGACGCACTCGTCCAGGGCAGGCAGGAAGACGACACCGGCGGCCGGGCCCCGATCATCGATCAGGGCCAGCAGCGTGGCGAAGAGGGGGACGCCTTGAGCGAAGGCCTTGGTGCCGTCGATCGGATCGATTACCCAGGTGCGTCCGGTGCGGCCGGCCACCTCACCCTCCTCCTCCCCGCGGATCGTGTCGTCGGGGTAGGTCGTCAGGATCTCCGAGCGCAGGAACCGCTCGGCTGCGTAGTCGGCCTCGGTAACCGGCGATCCGTCGCTCTTGGCCGTCACCGACAGGCCTCGCATCTGGTACCAGTCCAGAGTGATGCGTCCGGCCCGCCGGGCCGCCGCCACCGCGAAGTCGACGAGGTCCTGCTCGATCATGTCCGTAGCAACTGATTATAGTATGTTTTGGTATGGTTCATTCTATGTCAAGCAGTTCTCAGCTATTCCAGGAGGCGGCCCTCAAGGCGGTGCGGGCCGAGAGGTGCCGCTCTGTGGCCGAGGTGCTCGATCGTCGACGAGTCGTCTTGGCTGAGCGCCACCGGCCGGTGGCAGCTCTCCACCACGAGGAGGTCTGGAGGGGCCGGGCTGCCACCGCCAGCCGCCACAAGTTGTGCCGCGTCATCGGCGCGGCACTGTATTCCCTCGCTCTCGACCTGGCGACAGCCAGCCGTGCATTGCGCGGCGAGGCCTCCAGGCTCGAACAGGAGGCGGCCGGGCTACGGGCCAGAGCTAGGGCTCTGGCCGACGCCGAAGCCCGAGCCGCCATGAGAGCTGGTGGGATATTGTCGCGATCATGATTATCGACACGCTCAGATCGGTTCTGCGCTTCCGCCGGTTCGAGTTCAGCGCGACGAAGCGGCGCCTCCAGAGGGCGGCCAGCATCGAGGATCTGCGCCGGATCGCCCGCCGCCGCCTGCCCGGCGGGGTGTTCGACTACATCGACGGGGGCGCCGAGGACGAGATGGCCATGGATCGCAACACGCGTGGCTTCCGGGAGCTCGAGTTCGTGCCTCGTGTCTTGCGCGACATGGGAAACGTGGACACCACCGGCACGATCCTGGGTCGCGAGGTGCCCTTCCCGCTGATACTGGCGCCGACGGGCTTCACCCGGATAGCACACCCGCCCGGCGAGCTGGCTGTGGCCCGGGCGGCGGAGCGAGCCGGGCTTCCCTATTCGCTGTCGACAATGGGTACGCGGTCGGTGGAGGAGGTAGCCGCGGTCAGCAGCGGCTCGAAGTGGTTCCAGGTGTACGTGTGGCGCGACAAGGGCCTGCTCAAAGACATGATCCTGCGAGCTGCTGAGGCCGGCTTCGAGGTGCTCTGCATCACGGTGGACGCGGCCATGCTGGGCCGTCGTGAGCGCGATGTGCGCCGGGGGTTCACGCTTCCTCCCAAGATGGGACTGGACATCCTCGTGGAGGGAATGATCCGGCCCAGTTGGAGTATGCGGTTCGCCTTCTCCGAGCCGATCGAATTCGCCAACGTCGCCGGCAATACCGATATCGACGGTTCGACCGCGGTGGACCTGGCCGCCTTCATGAACGAGCAGTTCGACCCGACTCTGTCGTGGGACGACGTGGAGTGGATGCGCTCGCTGTGGGATGGTCCTGTGCTGATCAAGGGCGTCCAGAGCGTGGCCGACGCGGTGATCGCCCGCGACCGGGGCCTTGACGGCATCGTGCTGTCCAACCACGGCGGCCGCCAGCTCGACGGGGCTCCTGCCATCATCGATCTGGTTCAGCCGGCGGCCGAAGCAGTTGGTGGCGATCTCGACATCGTGTGCGACGGTGGCGTCCGTCGAGGCGGCGACATCGTCAAGGCGCTGGCCCTCGGAGCGACGTCGTGCATGATCGGACGGCCATACCTGTACGGACTGGCTGCGGCGGGAGAGGAAGGCGTGGACTGGGTCATCGAGCATCTGCACACGAGCATGAAGCGAGACATGGCCCTGTGCGGCGCGGCGAGCGTGGCCGAACTGACTCCGGAACTGATCTACCGGGTCGACTCTGGGCGGTGAGCCGGTTTGCAACAACCGCTGTATCCGAAACTCTAGATAACCCCTACTGTTTGGGTTAGACATACTCACACAAGTGTTGTAGTCTCTAAGCAGGTCAGCCGGGCACGGACCGGTTTCCGCGGTACAGGAGGCGTACACGGTGGGGGATAGGGAGCAGGCTCGCCATAATCTGCTGCCGCACTTCACGCGGGGCGACGCTTGGCGTCGCGATGACCTGGTCGTGATCGACCGCGGCGAGGGCTGCTACGTGTGGGACGCGGACGGAAACCGGTACCTGGACGCCCTTGCCGGCCTGTTCTGCACCAATCTCGGTCACGGCCGCAGCGATCTCACCGCGGCTGCATCCAAGCAGATGGACAAGCTCGCCTTCTACCCGAATTGGGGAATGGCGCACCCTTCGGCGATACAGGCCGCGTCGATGATCGCCGGCAACGCGCCAGGTGACCTCGACCGGGTGTTCTTCGTCAGCTCGGGATCCGAGGCAGTGGAATCGGCCCTGAAGTTCGCCCGCTGCTATCACCTGGCCAACGGCGAGGAGCGACGCCACAAGGTAGTGGCCCGCCGGTGGGCCTACCACGGCACGACCTTGGGCGCCTTGGCACTAACGGGCATTCCCAGCTTCCGGGACCCATTCCTGCCGATGCTCGCCGACAACGTGCTCCGTGTTCCCAACACGTTGGAATGCACCGCGACGGCAGGCCGGCCTGCCCGGGAACTCAACTGCGTGCGGGCGATCGAGGAGGCGATCGTCGCCGCGGGTCCCGACACCGTCGCCATGGTCATCGCCGAACCGGTGCAGAACGGTCGGGGGGCACTCGTCCCGCCCGACGGATACTGGCAGGAGTTGCGCCGCATCTGCGACGCCTACGGCGTGTTGCTTTGCGCCGACGAGGTCATCAACTCCTTCGGGCGGCTGGGCCACTGGTTCGGCAGCGAGCGCTTTGGCGCCGAGCCCGACATGATCACCTTCGCCAAAGGGGTGACCAGCGCCTACCAGCCTCTCGGAGGGCTGGTGGTGCGCGGCCCGCTCGTGGATCGCCTGTGGGACTCGCCGCTTGCCATGTATGTCCACGGCTCCACCTTCGGCGGCCACCCGGTGGCCACTGCGGTTGCGGTGGCCAACATGACCGCCATGCGCGATGAGGACGTCTTCAGGGGCGTACTGGCCAACGAGGCTCGTCTGGGCGATGGCCTGCGGTCGCTGATGGAGTCCCACGCCTGCGTCAAGGACGTGAGGGGCACCGGCTACTTCTACTCCGTCGAGTTGATGCGCGACCGTGCCAAAGGGGTGGACCTCAACGACTCGGAGGTCGCCGAGTTGCTCCCGGGTGGGGTGCTCGACCGGCTGGTTCGCTCCGCACGCGTGCTGGTGCGGCCCGACGGCAGGGGCGCAGTGATGCTCGCGGTGTCACCGCCGCTGGTGGCCGACGAATCCGTGATCGACGACCTGCTCGGTCGTCTCGACCAAGTGCTCGACCGCTTAGGCGGTTGGCTGAAGACCTCGACATGAGGCTTCGACATACCCAACGAATTGGAGGGATCCCCATGAAACGACTATTGGCCTTGCTGGCCGTCCTGGTGCTTATCGCCGCTGCTTGCGGCGACGATGAAGAAGCACCCGCTCCCGCCGCCGACGGCGAGGACACCACGGCTGCGGCCACCACCGATGACGATGCCGCACCAGCACCCGACGAGATGATGCTGGATGAGTTGAATGTGGCCTACTTCCTGGAGTGGCCGACGGCGAACCAGGTGGCCCAGGCTGAGAAGACCTATGACGATGCTCTGGGCTTGACGGTGAACTGGATCCCGTTCGCGTCGGGCGGTGACATGGCTCAGGCCATGGAGTCCGGCGATATCGACATCTCCTATTCGCAGGGTCTTACCCCGTTCGCGAACTTCGTGACCGGCGGGTCTGACCTGCTGCTGGTGGGTGTCGCTGTGAGCTATGCCGATGCCGACAACTGTGTGGCCAATCCCGATTACGGGGTGACCGCGGACAATGCGGCGGAGACGTTGGCCGGTCAGAGCATCTACACGCCGTTGGGCAACGTGACCCACTTCAAGCTCTTGAAGATGCTGGAGCATCTCGGGGTGGACACTTCCACCGTCGAGCTGATCCAGTCCGAGGGCGGCCCGGCTGCGGTGGCCGCGCTGGATTCGGGCGCGGTGGCCATGGCGTGCGCCTTCGGTGGCGCGGTGAACCAGATGATCGCCAACGGCGGGAACCTGGTGATGACGGGCTCTGAGCAGGAGGCCATCGGCATCCGGGTCTTCGACATCATCTCCACCACCGGTGACTTCGCTGACGACTATCCGAGCGTGATCACCGGGTTCCTGCAGGTGACCGAGGACGCCAACCGGGCTTACAACTCTGACCGGGGCCCGTTCATCGACACGATCGCGGAGGCGGCCGGCATGGAGCGCGAGCCCACCATCGCGCTGCTCGATGCGTTCTCGTTCCCCGAGAAGGACACCCAGCTGTCCGAGGCGTGGCTCGGTGGCACCGTCCAGCAGGTCATGAAGGACCAGATGGACTTCTTCGTCGCCCAGGGCGAGATCGACTCCGCGCTGGGGAGCTACGACGACTTCGTCGACACCAGCTTCCTCGAAGGGGTCGAGGGTCGCGCTGGCGGCGCCGCAGCGCCCGCTGACGAGATGATGCTGGATGAGTTGAATGTGGCCTACTTCCTGGAGTGGCCGACGGCGAACCAGGTGGCCCAGGCTGAGAAGACCTATGACGATGCTCTGGGCTTGACGGTGAACTGGATCCCGTTCGCGTCGGGCGGTGACATGGCTCAGGCCATGGAGTCCGGCGATATCGACATCTCCTATTCGCAGGGTCTTACCCCGTTCGCGAACTTCGTGACCGGCGGGTCTGACCTGCTGCTGGTGGGTGTCGCTGTGAGCTATGCCGATGCCGACAACTGTGTGGCCAATCCCGATTACGGGGTGACCGCGGACAATGCGGCGGAGACGTTGGCCGGTCAGAGCATCTACACGCCGTTGGGCAACGTGACCCACTTCAAGCTCTTGAAGATGCTGGAGCATCTCGGGGTGGACACTTCCACCGTCGAGCTGATCCAGTCCGAGGGCGGCCCGGCTGCGGTGGCCGCGCTGGATTCGGGCGCGGTGGCCATGGCGTGCGCCTTCGGTGGCGCGGTGAACCAGATGATCGCCAACGGCGGGAACCTGGTGATGACGGGCTCTGAGCAGGAGGCCATCGGCATCCGGGTCTTCGACATCATCTCCACCACCGGTGACTTCGCTGACGACTATCCGAGCGTGATCACCGGGTTCCTGCAGGTGACCGAGGACGCCAACCGGGCTTACAACTCTGACCGGGGCCCGTTCATCGACACGATCGCGGAGGCGGCCGGCATGGAGCGCGAGCCCACCATCGCGCTGCTCGATGCGTTCTCGTTCCCCGAGAAGGACACCCAGCTGTCCGAGGCGTGGCTCGGTGGCACCGTCCAGCAGGTCATGAAGGACCAGATGGACTTCTTCGTCGCCCAGGGCGAGATCGACTCCGCGCTGGGGAGCTACGACGACTTCGTCGACACCAGCTTCCTGGAAGCTGTCAACTGACCTCCCCGTGAGGGGCGGGCGGGCGCCTGAGTCCGGAGCGCCCGCCCGCCTCTGACAGCCACGCAGTCGCACGACTACGTTCGTGTCGAGTTGAGATCCGGGCCGAAGGGGGATCCGAATGGACTCGATTGTTCAGGGCTTGGCTGACGTCTATGACGTCATCACGCTGATCGTCGCTCGGGGTGCCTACTGGGTGTCGGTGGCGCTGCTCGTGGTTGCCGCGCTCGGGGCGCTGGCCATGGTTGTGGACCTGCTGTTCCTGACATCGTCGAGCCGGTTCCACAGCGCCGACCGTGCTGCACAGCCCCGCGACGGCATCATCTTGATCGGCCAGATCATGGCCGGAGTGTCGATCGCCGGCGGCGTGGTGCTGCTGTTCCGGGACACAGCGTCGCCGTGGCAGCCGGCGGTGGCGCTGATAGGCGGCGCGGCACTGCTGGGCCTGTTGGTGCTGTACCGGCGCGCCGACGAGGAGCGGCAGGCTGCGATGGCCCGGCTCGTCTGGCTCGCGCTGGCGGTCATCTCCGTCATCGCGGTGGTGCTGGCCTACATGCAGCGCCATGACTCTGCCATCCCCTACATGGGGTTGCTGCTGGCGGCGTTCGTGATGGCCCGGGCGTGGTTCACGCTGGCCCGCCCGGAGGTGCACTTCGACGCGTCCAAGGTCGAGGTGACCAGAGAGTCGCGAACAGAGAGCCCCCTGATCGTGGATCGCCTCGGGATGGTGTACGAGCTGCCCGACGGGGGCAGCGTGGAGGCCCTCAAGGACGTGACCTTCACACTGGAGCCCGGCCGGCTGCTGACCTTGCTCGGCCCGTCCGGGTGCGGCAAGACCACGCTGTTGAACATCATCGCGGGGTTCCTGGCCCCGACGTCGGGAGAGGTGAAGCTGGGCAGCGACCCGATCACCGGCCCCGGACAGGACCGGGGCATGGTGTTCCAGCGGGGCGCGCTGTTCGAGTGGCTCAGCGTCAACGACAACGTCGGTTTCGGGGCCCGCATGAACGGCCGGTCCCGGCCGGCATCGCGCGAAGCGGTGCAGGATCTGCTCAACATCGTCGGGTTGCAGGACTTCGGCGACAAGGCCGTCTACGAGCTCTCCGGCGGCATGCAGCAGCGTGTCGCGCTGGCCCGATGTCTTGCCAATGACCCCAAGTTGATCCTGATGGACGAGCCCCTAGGCGCGCTCGACGCGTTGACTCGGGAGAAGATGCAGGGCTTAGTGCTGAACCTGTGGAACGAGACCGGCAAGACCATCGTGCTGGTCACCCACAGCGTTGAGGAGGCTCTGTATCTGGGCGACCAGCTGTTCGTGATGGCGCCCCGGCCCGGCCGCATCGAACGCACCTATGACTTGCCCTTCGCCCGCCAGGCTCTCACTGCGGACGCACGAGAGCTCAAGACCTCCTCGGAGTTCATCCGGGTACGCGAGGAGATCCTCACGATGATCTGGGAGATGGAGGAGCAGATCATGGGAACCGCGGGAGGACACTGATGGTGGAAGGTCCGGGCGGTCACGCCCTCAAAGACAACATCGAACAGCAGAACAAGATGACGAACTGGCCGTTCAACTGGCTGTTCCGCAGGCGCGGCTCCGACGCCCGCAAGACGGTCACCTTCGGCGATGCCGCGGAGGTCAGCGGCGCTCTGTTGTGGACGATCATCAGCCTGATAGTGATCCTGCTGCTGTGGTTCATCTCCACCACGGTGTGGGGCTTGCCCGACGAGTGGAATCAGTACGCCGACGAGGTCCGGGCCGGGCTCAGCCAAGACGAGAGCTACGGCCAGCGCGACCTGCTGCGCGACTGCGACAACGCAGCCGACGACCCGTCGGAGTTCCCCGGGTTGCCGCCGTGTTCGTACACGCAGTGGCTCAGCGAGTCGACGCTGCCGAGCCCGGTTCAGGTGGCCGAGGCGACCTGGGACTTCGCCCGCAACGGCTACAGCGGCTTCACCGTGTGGCAGCACCTGTGGCTCAGCTTCAGCCGCCTGGCCAAGGGACTGTTCTGGGGGGTGGCCATCGGTGTGCCCATCGGCCTGTCGATGGGCCTCTCAAGCCGTTGGCGGGGCATCTTCGACCCCATCGTGGAGCTGTTGAGGCCCATCCCGCCGCTGGCGTTGATCCCGCTGTTCATCGTGTGGTTCGGCATCGGCGAGGAGGGCAAGGTCAACCTGCTGCTGTTCGCGGCCATCTGGATCATGGTGATCGCGGCCCGTTCCGGCGTGCTGGCGGTGAACACGACCAAGGTCCACGCCGCCTACTCGCTGGGCGCATCCAAGGCTCAGGTCCTGCGCCACGTGATCCTGCCCAACGCGCTGCCGGAGATCTTCACCGGTCTACGCGTCGCCATCGGCGTGTGCTGGGGAACGCTGGTGGCCGCCGAGCTGCTCGGAGCCAGCTCCGGCCTCGGCTTCACCATCTTCAAGGCCCGCCAGTTCTTCCTGCTCGACCTGATGCTCTCCGCGGTGATCCTCATCAGCATCCTGGGAGTGACCATGGACGTGGCCATGCGCATGGCCGAGAAGCGGCTCATCCCCTGGCGGGGTAAGGGTTGATTCGAACGTCCGGACCGGCGGGGGACGCGCCCGTCATCGAATCCTGGCGAGACCAAGCCCGCATCTGCCCGACCCGGGTGGTGCTGGCCGACGGTCGCGATGCTCGGGCCGTGGCCGCGGCCGAGCGCTTGAACGCCGAGGGCCTGGTCACTCCGGTGCTGATGGACGATCCGGACAACTTTCGCTCGGACGCGGTCTGCGTCCGGGCCGAGACGGCACCCTTCCGGGAGCGGATCGATCTGGACGACCCGCTTCACGTAGCTGCCCTCATGGTGGCCGTTGGCGAGGCCGATGCCTGCGTGGCCGGTGCCACCCGGCCTACTCCCGACGTGGTCAGGGCCGCGCTCTTCTGCATCGGGCTGGCTCCCGGTGTCGACATTGTCAGCAGTTGCTTCCTGCTGGTACTGCCCGACGGGACGCCGGTGACCTATGGCGACTGCGGTGTAGTGCCCGAGCCCGACGCGGCCCAGCTGGCCTCCATAGCGGTCTCGACCGCAGCCACCCACGCAGAGTTGACCGGCGACGAGCCTCGGGTGGCGATGCTGTCGTACTCCACCAAGGGCAGCGCGGCGGGTCCTCGGGTCGAGCTGGTCCGGGAGGCCACTGAGATTGTCCGCAGCCGGACGCCGTCGCTCGCGGTGGACGGGGAGCTGCAGTTCGACGCGGCATGGGTGCCCGAGGTGGCCGAGTCGAAGGCACCGGGGTCGCCGGTCGCAGGCCGGGCCAACGTGTTCGTGTTTCCGGACCTGTCATCGGGCAATATCGCCTACAAGATCACTCAGCGCCTGGCCTCCGCCCGTGCCTTCGGGCCCCTGCTGCAGGGCACCGCGGGCGTGATCCACGACTTGTCGAGAGGGTGCGACGTCGACGATGTTGTCAACGTGGCCGTCATCGCGGCCTGCCAGGCTGCAGGGAGAGACGGGCTTGTCAGTCAGACCTAACGCTGCGCTATACCTGCTAACTTCCGGTTACGGCGGGAGTCCGGCGACGGAACGATCTGGGAGGCATGGTGTGACTCTGCGTGACGCTAAACCGGGCTCGGCTCGGCGATCGCTGGACAGCGACACCGTGATTACGTCGGCGGCGCGGATCGCCGACAAGGAGGGGCTGGACAAGCTGACGCTGACCCGTGTGGCCGACTGTCTCGGCGTCCGTCAGCCCGCCCTCTACCGGCACGTGGGCGGCTACGACGACCTCATTCGCAGCTTGAGCCTCCTGGGCCGGGAGATCCTGGCCAAGCGACTCTCCGACTCGGCCGTCGGGCTGGCCGGCCACGACGCGGTAGCGGCTGTGGGCCACGCCTGGCGAGCCATGGTCCGGGACCATCCCGGCATCTACGCCGCCACCGACCGCTACCCCTGTGCCGGCGATCCGGAACTGGAGGACGCAGTGGAGCAGGTGCTGGCTGTGGTGGGCCAGGCTCTCAGGTCCTACGACCTCACCGATGAGGATCGGGTTCATGCCGCCCGCACCCTGCGCAGCGCCTTCCACGGATTCAGCCACCTCGAGTCGGGCGATGGCCATCCACTGCCCCATGATCCCGAGGAGACGTTCCGGCATCTTGTGGAGTTGCTGTGTGCCGGCATCGAGCGGCTGTCCCGCAACGCCGGCGCTCGCGGGGCTGCCGCCTAGTGGTGCTCCTGTTCAGTCGCGGCGAGGTTGCGGTGTGACTCGGCTCGGGTTCCTGCTCGACAGCGACAGCTGCATTGGCTGTCATGCCTGCACGGTCGCGTGCAAGAGCGAGCACGAGGTCCCTCTCGGTGTGAACCGCACCTGGGTCAAGTACATCGAGTCCGGCACGTTCCCCAACGTCAACCGACACTTCTCGGTGATGCGCTGCAACCACTGCGACGACGCGCCGTGCATCACCATCTGCCCCACCGGCGCGCTGTTCCGGGCCGCGAACGGGGTGGTGGATTTCGACGACAGCAACTGCATCGGCTGCAAGGGATGCATGAACGCCTGCCCCTACGACGCCATCTACATCAATCCGGCCACCAACACCGCCAACAAGTGCAACTTCTGCAACCACCGGATCGAGGTGGGCCTCGAGCCGAGCTGCGTGGTGGTGTGCCCCACCCATGCCATCAAGGTGGCCGACCTCGACGACCCGAACGATGAGACCACCAGGATCATCGCCCGCAGCGACACCGCGGTGCGAGCGCCCCAGCAGCAGACGCTGCCCAAGGTGTACTACCGGGGCGCCGATCAGGCGTCGCTGGATCCGTTGCGGACCGCCATCGCGGCCGACGGCATGATCTGGGCCGACACCACGCCGCAGCATCCGACGGCCGAGCCCGGCGGTCATGGCGTGGTGGCCCGGACCGCGTACACCACCGCCCACCAGATGACCTGGAAGGCCAAGGTTTCGAGCTATCTGGTCACCAAGGCGATCGCCGCCGGTGTTATGGCCGTGGCCGCCCTGCTGGCGCTCTTGGGCCATGGTGACTCGCAGGCCGCGGTGGGAGTCATGCCGCCGGTGGTTGCGGGCATATTCCTCGCAGTCACGGGCGGGTTGCTAGTCGGGGACCTGCGCCGGCCGGAGCGCTTCTACTTCCTCCTCACCCGCGGCAACCGGCGGTCCTGGCTGGTCAAGGGCGCATGGGTTCTGGGCGCCTTCACGGCAGTCTGCGCGGCCTGGTTCGTGGCCGGCGCCGCCGGCTCGCCGGGTGCTCTTGCCGGCTTGGCCGTCCCCGCCGTCCTGCTGGCCGCGGCCACCGCCGGCTATACCGCCTTCCTGTTCGGCCAGTGTGAGGGTCGGGATCTGTGGCAGACGCCGCTGTTGCTGCCGACGCTGCTGGCTCAGGCCGCAGTGGCCGGGGGCGCGGCCTACTCGATCGTCGACCTCGCCATGGAGGTCCCGGGGGTGACCGCGGTGCGCTGGACGATGCTGGGTGGTCTCCTGGCTGCCGGGGTGCTCATCGGGGCCGAGGTGACGTCTCAGGGCACCAGTCACGTCGAAGCCGCGGTGACGGCCATGACCCGCGGCCGCTATGCCCGTCGCTTCTGGGCCGGCGGGATCGTGCTGGGTCTGATCGTGCCAGCCGTCCTGACCGCAGCCGCCCTCGCGGCCGGCACGGGTCCGGTACTGCCTGCGTTGGCGGGTTTGGCCGCCCTGGCGGGCATGTGGTTCTACGAGGACAGCTTCGTGCGGGCCGGCCAGTCCGTCCCGCTGTCGTAGAAGGAATCGCGTCGTGGCCGAACTGCACAGCTATCCCCCGCACGAGACCTGGCATGACGCCGTGACCCTCGACGCCAAGGCTTGGCCCCGCCGGGTCGAGCACCATCACACTCTGGTGCCCACCACGTGCTTCAACTGCGAGGCGGCCTGCGGCCTGCTGTGCCATGTCAATCACGCCACCGGCCGCATAGACCGCGTCGAGGGCAATCCGCTGCATCCGGCCAGCCGCGGCCGCAACTGCGCCAAGGGCCCAGCCACCCTCAATCAGATCGACGACCACGAGCGCATCCTGCACCCGCTCCGCCGGGCAGGGGAGCGAGGCGGCGGCCAATGGGAGCGGGTGAGCTGGGCTGAGGCTCTCGACGACGTCGGCGGCCGCGTCCGCTCCGCCATCGCTGAAGGCCGCGGCAACGAGGTCATGTACCACGTGGGCCGTCCCGGCGAGGACGGCTACGCCGAGCGGGTCCTGCAGTGCTGGGGGGTGGACGGCCACAACAGCCACACCAACATCTGCAGCTCCAACGCCCGGATCGGCTACCAGAGTTGGATGGGCCACGACCGCCCGTCGGCCGACTTCGCCCATGCCGAGGTGATTTTCCTGATCTCGTCGCACCTCGAGGCAGGGCACTACTTCAATCCCCACGCCCAGCGCATCATCGAGGCTCAGGGCCAGGGCGCCACGGTGATCTGCGTCGATCCCCGGCTGTCCAACACCGGCGCCAAGGCTGACTTCTGGCTGCCGGCGTGGCCGGGCACCGAGCCGTTCCTGCTGCTGGCCATCGCCCGCCTGCTGGTGGCCGACGGCACCTGGGAGAGAGACTTCGTGCGGCGCTGGACGAACTGGGAGACCTACCTGCGCCAGCGCCATCCGCAGCGGGCCGTCGAGTTCGACTCTGTGGGACCGGCCCTGCTGGAGGACTACGCGGCCTACACGCCGGAGGAGGCCGAGCGGGTCTGCGGCGTGCCCGCGGCCCAGATCATCGAGATCGCACGGATAATCGGCGCCCACCCGACGAAGTTCGCCTCCCACAACTGGCGGGCCGCGGGCGCGGGCAACCTGGGCGGCTGGCAGACGGCCCGGTGCCTGTTCTTCCTCAACGTGCTCACCGGCTCGGTCGGCACGGTGGGCGGCACGACCGGCAACGGCTGGAACAAGTACAAGGCGCCCCACCCGCCGGGGGCTCCGCCGGTGGAGCAGTGGAACGAGCTCAACTGGCCTCGCGAGTACCCGCTGGCCTACCACGAGATGTCGATCCTGCTGCCCCACCTCCTGCTCGCGGGCCGGGGACGCCTCGACGTGTACTTCAGCCGGGTGTACAACCCGGTGTGGACCAACCCCGACGGGTTCAGCTGGCTGGAGGCCCTCAAGGATCCCGACAAGGTGGGGTGCCATGTGGCTCTCACGCCCACCTGGTCTGAGACGGCCGTCTTCGCCGACTACGTGCTGCCGATGGGGGTGGGCGCCGAGCGCCACGACGTGGCCAGCTTCGAGACGCACGCCGGCCGCTGGATCGGCTTCCGCCAGCCGGTGCTGCGCCGCTACGCCGAGATCCGGGGCGAAGCCGTCGGTCACGCCTCCCGCACCCACGAGTTCAACCCGGGCGAGGTATGGGAGGAGAACGAGTTCTGGATCGAGCTGTCGTGGCGCATCGACCCCGACGGCTCGATGGGCATACGCCGGTGGTTCGAGAGCACCGCGCACCCCGGAACTCCGATGTCGGTGGACGAGTACTACTCGACCATGTTCGAGGGCGTCCCCGGCCTGGCCGCCGACGCGGCCGCGGCCGGGCAGACCCCGCTGGAGTTCATGCGCGACCGGGGCGCCTACGCCCTGGACGGCGACATGTACCTGCCGTATGAGCGCACGGTGGACGCCGCCGCGCTGGAGGGCTGCGAGGTGGACGAGGCGGGCGTCTTCCGCCGCCCGGGCACACCGGGAACCTGGTCGGGCGCGCCTGACGAGTTGAGTGCCCTGATGCTGGCCGGGCTCGGCGACGGCTCGCCCGCGGTGGAAGTGGACGGCATCGCCCGGGAGGGATTCCCCACCCCGTCTCGCAAGCTCGAGCTGTACTCGCAGACCCTGGCCGACTGGGGCTGGCCCGAGTACGCCACTCCGGCGTGGATCCCCTCGCACGTGCACTGGGAGGACTTGGACCTCGAAGCCGATGAGCGCATCCTGCTGCCCACCTTCCGCATCCCGACGCTCATCCACACCCGCTCGGCCAACAGCAAGTGGTTGTCGGAGCTCAGTCACCGGCATCCGCTGTGGGTCCACCCCGAGGACGCCGAGGCTCTCGGGATAGAGGTCAACGGCCTGGTGCGGGTGACCACCCGCATCGGACACTTCGTGATCGGCGCTTGGCGCACTGAGGGGATCCGCCCCGGCGTGGTGGCCGCGTCGCATCACATGGGCCGGTGGCGGCTCGACGCCAACGCCGGCGGCTCGTGGGCGGGCGGCGATGCCGACATCACCAGCACCGGAACGGTGTGGCGACTCCGACGCAAGGGCCGGCCTGAGCGCCATACCAGTGAGGATCCGGACACCGAGCGCATCTGGTGGAGCGACACCGGAGTGCACCAGAACCTCACGTTCTGCGTACAGCCCGATCCGGTCTCGGGCATGCAGTGCTGGCACCAACGGGTGAGAGTGGGTCCCGCCGAGGCGGGCGACACCTACGGCGACGTGGTGGTCGACACGGCCAAGGCCCGCGAGGCCTATCGCGAGTGGCTGGCCATGACCCGTCCTGCGCCCGGCCCCGGAGGTCTGCGCCGTCCCCTGTGGTACGCCCGCCCCATGAA
>VYCM01000142.1 GCA_009843915.1 Acidimicrobiaceae bacterium
GGATCTTGATCTTGGGGTTGAGCGCCGAGTAGGGGTCCTGGAAGATCATCTGGACCTGTTTGCGCATGGCCCGCCAGTTCCGCCGGTTCAGGTCGGTCACGTCCTTGCCCTCGAAGAACACCTGGCCCTTGGTCGGCTTCACCGCTCCCAGCAGCGCCCGGCCCGCGGTCGACTTGCCGCAGCCCGATTCGCCCACCAGGCCCACGGTCTCGCCCGGCGCCACCGCGATACTGAAGTCGTCCAGCGCGTAGACGGTCCGCCGGCGGCTGCCCACCCAGCGGCTGAAGTGGACGCTGACGTCCCGGCTCTCCACCAGCGGTGTCACCGGCGCGTTCATGGCGATCCCGCCGCGGGGCGGTTGTAGCAGGCCACCCAGCGCCTCTCCGCGATCTTCAGCAGCGGCGGCGGGGCGTCGCGGCAGCCGTCCTGGGCCTCGTTGCATCGGGGCTCGAACGCGCAGCCCGGCGGGAATTGGGCCCGGTCCAGCGGCTCTCCCGGGATGCCGGTCAGCTCGCCGTCGTCGCGGTCGACCCTGGGCACCGAATGGAGCAGGCCGAGCGAGTAGGGGTGCTGGGGATCGGTGAACATCTCGTTGATCGGGGCCCGCTCCACGATGCGGCCGGCGTACATCACCTGAACCCGGTCACAGAACTGGGCCACCACCCCCAGGTCGTGGGTGATCATCAGCACCGACATCCCGAGCTCGGTGGACAGGTCGTGCAGCAGGGCGAGGATCTGGTCCTGGATGGTCACGTCGAGTCCCGTGGTCGGCTCGTCCGCGATGACCAGCGTCGGTTCGCAGGCCAGCGCGGTGGCGATCATCACCCGCTGGCGCATCCCGCCCGACAGCTCGTACGCGTAGGCCCGCAGGCGCTCGCCTGCGTTGGCTATGCCGACCATGTCGAGCAGCTCCAGCGAGCGTCTCCTGATCGCGGGACCCTGCAGGCCGACCCTGCGCTTCAGCAGCTCGCGCAGCTGCGAGCCGACTGTCTTGAGCGGATTGAGCGACACCATCGGATCCTGGAAGATCATGGCTATCTCCCGGCCCCGCACCCGGCCGGCCACCGCTGGGTCGAGCACGTCCTCGCCCCGCCAGCGCACCGAGCCCCCCATGATCCGGCCCGGGGGCAGGACCATGCCCAGGATGGCCAGCCCCATGACGCTCTTGCCCGAGCCCGACTCGCCCACCACGCCGAGGCGCTCGTGCGAGCCGACGTTGAGGGTCAGCTGGTCCACGCCCCTCACGATCCCGTCCCGGGTGGGGAACCCCACCGTGAGGTCCTTCACCTCCAGCAGGCGCTCGGTGCGACCGTCGCCGTTGGTGGTGCTCATCCCCCCGGCCTCTCCAGGATGATCTGCTCCCGCTCGGCCACGTCGTTGAACGACTGGAGCCACAGCGACAGCAGGTTGACGCCCAGCACCACGATGGCGATGGCCAGGCCGGCGAAGGTCACGATCCACCACCCGTCGCCGGTGACGTAGTTGCGGCCCTGCTGGATCATCAGCCCCCATGACGAGCGGGGCGGCTGCACTCCGAAGCCGAGGAAGGCGAACGCCGACTCCGCCAGTATGGCCGCGGCCAGCTCCAGCACGCACAGCGTGATCAGCGAGCTGACCAGGTTGGGCAGCAGGTGACGCCACATGACCCGGCTCGACGGCGCGCCGCTGAGCTCGGAGGCCTCCACGAACAGCGACGTCTTGAGGGTCAGCACGAGGCTGCGGCCCACCCTGGTGAACACCATCCAGCTGGAGATGGCGATGACGACGATGACCAGCCACACGCTCGGCCCGAATGCGGCCACCAGGATCAGCCCGGCCAGAACGCCCGGGAACGCCATCTGCACGTCGGCGGCCGAGATGATGAGGGTGTCTATCTTCCCGCCGACGTAGCCCGCGATCAGACCCAGGGTCGTGCCGAGGATGGCCGCGATGACGACCGCGGCCAGGCCCACCAGCAGCGAGATGCGGGCGCCGTCGATCAGCCGGGCCAGGATGTCGCGGCCGAGCTGGTCGGTGCCGAGGGGGTGCGCCCAGGTGCCGCCCCAGCCCACCGGCGGCGTGAGCTTGTCGGGCAGGCTCTGCTTGGCCGGGTCGGGCAGGAACGGCAGCCACGGCCCGACGATGGCCACCAGCGCGAACACCGAGCAGATGATGATGCCCGAGATGCCCGCCTTGGACTTGCGCAGGTGCGATCGCAGATCGGCCATGACGGTGACGCCCTCGGGCGATGTCGCATCGGCCGCGCCGGCGTCGGCTCCCGCCGTCGCCGTGTCGTCGACGGCGGTCATGCCAACTCCACCCGGGGATCGATCATCCGGCGGGCGATGTCCACCAGCAGGTTGGTGACCACCACCAGCGTGGCCAGCACCACCACCGCGGCCTGCACCAGGATGAGGTCGCGGTTCTCGATGGCGTGGATGGCGAGGCGGCCCACGCCGGGCCAGGCGAACACCACCTCGATCACCACCGTGTAGCCGGTGAACATGCGGGTCAGCTCCCAGCCGGTCATGGTGACGAAGCCCGAGGCCACGTTGCGGAAGGTGTGGTGCACGATCGTGTACGACCGGGAGAAGCCCCGCGACAGCGCCGTCACCGCGTAGGGCTTGCGCAACTCCTCCACGATTCCCCGGCGGGTCATCTGCGCGAGGCGGCCCGCGCTGGCGAGGCCTATCGCGAACGACGGGAGGATCAGCGATACGAATCCTCGCGAGCCGAAGGTGGGCACCCATCCGAGCTGCACCGCGAAGACGATGATGAGCAGGTAGCCGATCCAGAACGGCGGGGCGCTGATGGACGCCATCGAGAAGCCGAGCACGGCGTGGTCGGCGAAGCGCCGCTCCCACCAGGCGGCCAGCATCCCCATGGGCGCGGCCAGCAGCACGGTGACCGCGGTGGCCCCCGCCACCAGCTTGAGGGTGGCCGGCAGGCGCTCCAGCACGAGCTTGGAGGCGGGCTGGTCCTGCCAGAACGACTCGCCGAGGTCACCGACCACCAGGCCCGACACGAAGTCCCAGTACTGCACCGCGAGGGGGCGGTCGATCCCGAGGGCGGCCCGGCGGTCGGCCCGGTGCTCCTCGGTGGCCTCCAGCGGCAGCGACACCGTGGCCGGGTCGGTGAAGACGTGGGTGACTACGAATACCAGGGAAGTGACGACGAACACCACCAGGGCGGCGGCGATGATGCGTCTCGCGAGCCACCGAAGCAACGCGCTCCCTCCCGTCCGGGCCAAAACTGGCCCGGGTGCCGGGCCGCGCTGTATACCGTACCCGGACTTTCTTGGCTGCTCCGAATCAGGCGCCGTGTCCGGGGGCTGAGTGGGCTGCTGCCCGGTGCTGGGTCAGGCGGCCTAGGAGGCTGAGGGCGGCCGCGGCGAAGGCCCAGACCGCGGCCGCGGCCAGCGCGGCCGACGACGACACGTTGTCGGTGATGGCTCCGAAGGCTCCCGGCCCCAGCACCGCCCCCAGGTTCAGGCCTCCGATGGCGAACGAGGTGGCCAGGCCGGGGGCGTGGGGGTTCATCCGGACCAGGGCCACCACCATCAGCGCCGGCCACGACCAGCCCAGGATGATGGCCACCTGCCCGCCCAGCGCGTAGAGCCACGGCGTGTCGGCGGCCATCAGCGCGTAGCCGGCCGCGCTGGCGACCAGGAGGATCGCCACCGTGCCGATGTCGCCGGTGCGGCCCCGGTCGGCCATGACTCCCAGCAGGATGCGGGCGGTGATCACCCCCGCGCTGGCCAGCGACAGCAGCAGCCCGGCCGTGCTTTCGGAGATGCCGGCGGACTCGCTGTTGACCACGAAGAACGACGCTGCGCCGATCACTGCGGCCGACGCCATGGTGGCCGCCGCGCCCAGCACGAACAGCGGCGCCAGCCTGACGTGCGAGAAGCGCCCGGTCGCAGACCTGGCGACCGGCGGTGGCCGGTCCTGCCTCGGCTCGGCGGGGAGCATCAGCATCCCGGCCGCGGCCAGCACCGCGCCGCCCACGAACGCCCAGCGCCACCCGGACGTGCCGCCCACGATCGGCACGGTCAGCCCGGCCAGCAGCGGGGCCAGCGGTATGGCCGACATGTGCACCGCGAACGCGACGCCGTGACGCTCGGCCGAAACGTGCTGGGCCACCAGCACCTTGGCCGCGGGGCCGGCCAGGGTCAGGCCCGCGCCGGCCACTGCCATCGACGCCAGGAACGTCCCGAACGACCGGGCCAGCACGGCCACCGCCAGGTAGCCGGCCACCGTCACCCACATGGACAGCAGCAGGCTGCGCCGGGCGCCCATCCGGTCGGCCAGCTCGCCGGCGTGGATCGACGCCACTCCCGACAGCGCGTAGGTGACCGCCAGCGTCACCCCCAGGCCGGTGTCGCTGATGCCGAACTCGTCCTTGATGTCGCTGCCCAGCGCCCCGGCCAGGAACCCGGCCATGACGCTGGCGGTGAGGCAGGCGATGGAGGCCGCGACCGCCCGCACCGGGACCGCGTCGGGATTCTGCGGCAACGCCGCGGGCGCCGGGCCGGCCACCGTCGCCGCGCTAGCCCGGCTTGCTCGTGAGCGCCACCGGTCGGGTGT
This sequence comes from Acidimicrobiaceae bacterium, assembly GCA_009843915.1. Lineage (GTDB taxonomy): Bacteria > Actinomycetota > Acidimicrobiia > Acidimicrobiales > Aldehydirespiratoraceae > Aldehydirespirator. Next base: position 4,566 of record VYCM01000142.1, read on the forward strand.
CGGGGCTGCGGACGGCTCGCACCTGCTCGTGGAAGCGCTCCACTCCGGCCAGCTTCACGTCCTCGTAGCCCCTGATCACGTCCGGGAGCTGGGCCAGCCTCACCGCCCGCTCGCAGGTGCCCGGCGTGAGGGCGTTCAGTTCGGCCTCCATCAGGGCCCGGTAGTCGGCGACGAGTTGCCGCTCGACCCGGCGGACCTTGGCGTAGCCGAACAGGTCGAGGGGCGTGCCCCGCAGCCTGCGCATCGCCTTCAGCACCGCCAGCGCGGGCCGCTGGAGCGGTCCCAGCGAGATCTTGCGCTTCAGCCCCAGGGCCCGCAGCGCCGGCGGGTGCAGCAGGATGCGGTAGCCGGCGTAGTCGCCCACCGCATCTCGCAGCGCCTCGTGCAGGCCGGGGCGAAGGTGCAGACGGGCCACCTCGTACTCGTCCTTGTAGGCCATCAGCTTGTGCAGGTAGCGGGCCACCGCCTCGGCCAGCTCTGTCCGCTGGCCCATCACCTCGCGCTCGCGGGCCGAGGCCGCGTCCACGAAGTCCACGTACTCGGAGGCCAGCGCAGCCGACTGGTAGTCCGCCAGGTCGGCGGCCCGCCGCTCCACCATCTCGGTCAGCGCGGCGGCGCCGTCTCCCGGCACCGGGGCCAGCCCCGACTCCTGCAGCAACGCCCGGGCTGTCGCCTTGGCCTTGGCCGGCACGGAGTCGAGGCCCAGGCCGGGCACTGCGGCGGGTGCCTCCGGCGACGTCGCCGCCGGGGCCACCCCGGCCAGGCTGACCAGCCCGTCGGCTCCCTCGCGCACGTAGACCCGCCCCCACCGGAAGGCGGCGATGTTGGCTGCCACCGCCACCCCGTTCAGCTTGATGGCCTCTTCGATGGAGGCGGCCGACACCGGGATGCCGCCGGCCTGGTAGGCGGCCCCCAGAGCGAGCACGTTGGCCGGCATGGCCGTGCCCAGCAGGGCGTCGGCCATCCGGTCGGCGTCGAGGCGGATGCTGGCGCTGGCCCGGGTGGCGCCGTCGATGGCGGCCAGCATCCCGTCGATTTCGGGGTATGTCTCGTCCACGTGGGCCACCATGTGGCCGGTGGGCAGCTTGCTGGTCGACGTCACCGCCAGGGTGCGTTCGGGGTCGGCCTTGGCCAGGTTCTTGGGGTCGGCCGCCACCAGCAGGTCCAGTCCCAGGTAGCAGTCGGCGTCGCCTGCGCCGATCAGGTTCGCGCCGGAGGCAACGCCACCGAAGAAGCGCAGGTGCGACACCACCGGCCCGCCCTTCTGGCTGAGCCCGGTCTGGTCGAGGCCCAGGATGTCGAGGCCGTCGAGCAGGGCCGCGGTGGCCAGCACCTGGCTGACGGTCACCACGCCGGTGCCGCCCACGCCCGCCATGAACACCCCGTACCCGTCGGGACCGGGAACGGGCCGGTCCGGCTCGGCGATGTCGGCGGGAGGCTGGGCCCGCATAGTCCTTGCTGCACCGGCTGGAGGCGTCTTGGCCCCGGCCGGCCCGGTCTTGGCTGGACGCGTCTTGACCCGGATGAACGACGGGCAGTCCCCCTCGATGCAGGTGTAGTCGAAGTTGCACGACGACTGGTGAATGCGGGTCTTGGTGCCCAGCTCGGTGTCGACCGGCTGCACCGACAGGCAATGGCTCTTGGCCCCGCAGTCGCCGCATCCCTCGCACACCGCCTCGTTGATGAAGATGCGCTTGGTCGGCGTGGGGCGCAGGCCCCGCTTGCGCTCCCGGCGCTTCTCGGCCGCGCACTGCTGGTCGTAGATGAGCACGGTCACGCCGGGCGTGTCCCGCAGCAGGAGCTGGGCTTCCTCGAGGCGGTCCCGGCCCCAGATCTCGGCGCCGGGGGCCAGCGGCCCGCCGCCGGCGTGACGGTCCGGGTCGTCGCTGCACACGATGGTGCGGCTCACGCCCTCGGCGGCCATCGACTGGGTCAGCTCCGGCACGCCGATGGCACCGGCCACGTCCTGGCCGCCGGTCATGGCGACCGCGCCGTTGTAGAGGATCTTGTAGGTGATGTCGACGCCGGCGGCCACCGCGGCCCGCACCGCCAGGCTGGCCGAGTGGAAGAACGTGCCGTCGCCGACGTTCTGGAACATGTGGGTCCGGTCGGTGAACGGCGCCCGGCCGATCCAGGTGGCGCCCTCGCCTCCCATCTGATGGACGACCTGGGCCCGGTCGTCGATCCACAGGGCCATGGCGTGGCAGCCCACCCCGGCCGCCGCGAACGAGCCCTCGGGCACCGCGGTGGAGCGGTTGTGGGGGCAGCCGCTGCACCAGTACGGCGCGCGGGCCACCTCCGCTGCTCCGGCCTTCGAGGCCGCCTCGATGAGGGCCAGTCGGGCCTCCACCGCCACCGGAAGTGCGCCCACCTCGCCTCCCAGCACGCCCGAGCGGAGCCGGTCGGCCACGACGGCCGCGATCCGGTCGGCGCTGAGCTCGCCGTCGGCGGGCACCAGCCGCCGGCCCAGCTCGTCGGTCTTGCCCACCACCCGGGGTACGCCGGTGCGGCCGTAGAGGATGTCCCGCACGAACAGCTCGATGAAGGCCCGCTTCTCGTCCAGCACCAGGATCTCGTTGAGGCCTGCGGCGAAGCGGCGGACGATCCCGGGCTCGAGCGGCCACACCATGCCAATGCGCAGCAGGCGGATCCCGAAGCGGTGCAGGGCGTCGTCGTCGAGGCCGAGGTCGCTGAGGGCCTGGCGCAGCTCACCGAAGGTCCGGCCCGCGGCCGCGATACCGAGCCGGGCCGCTCCGGTGGCCCCGCTGATCTCGTTGAGGCCGTTGGCCGCCGCGTAGGCTGCCGCCGCCTCCAGGCGCCCGTAGACGATGTCCTTCTCCTGCTCGAGGCTCAGCGGTGTCACCAGGCCGGGCCGCTGGACGTGGTGCCACGGCTTCCCGTCGATCTCCAGTTCGGGGTCGACGGGCACGATCCGGTCGGGGGCCACCTCGGCGATGCCGAACCCGTCGGCGACGGTGGTGACGACCTTGAACGCCACCCACAGGCCCGAGTACCTCGACAGGGCGATGCCGTGCAGGCCCAGGTCGATGACCTCCTGCATCGAGCCGGGGTAGAGGATGGGGATCTGGGCGTCGTAGAAGGCGGGCTCGACCTGGGTGGGCAGGGTCGACGACTTGGCCATCGGGTCGTCCCCGGCCAGCACCAGCACCCCGCCGTTGGGTGCGGTGCCCTTGAAGTTGCCGTGCTTGAACACGTCGCCGCAGCGGTCCACGCCCGGGCCCTTGCCGTACCACATGCCCACCACGCCGTCGTGCCGGGCGAGCGGCCCGAGCAGCGGCTCCTGGCTGCCCCACACCGCGGTGGCGGCCAGCTCCTCGTTCACGCCGGGCACCCACACCACGTCGTGGGCGTCTAGCAGGGCCTTGTGGCGCTCGATGGTGAGGTCGACGGTGCCCAGCGGCGAGCCCTGGTACCCGGAGATGAAGGTGGCGGTGCGCAGGCCCCGGGCCGCGTCGGCCCGGTGCTGGTCGACGGGCAGGCGCACCACCGCCTGGATCCCGGTCAGCAGCACCCGTCCCCGTTCCAGCGTGAACTTCTGATCGAGATCGAAGTCCTCCAGCAACAGGGGTCCTCCTTGTGGTGGCTGTTCGCTCAACCGATGATCTTGCTCAGCCGATGATCGCGCAGTACTCGGGGACGATGTCGGCGGTGAGCATGTCCATCCATGCCGGGCGTTGCTCGATCAGCCGGGCTACCACGTTGCGGTGGTTCTCCCGGTTGTTCCAGGTGCCGATCAGGTAGAACCGCTCGGGGTCGTCCTCGCTCTGGTACAGCACGCCCTCGTGCACGATGCCCGGCGTGGTGTGGACGATGTTCTCGTCGCTGTGGTCCCAGGCCTCGAAGGCGTCGATGAAGTCCTGGGCCCGGCCCGGCTTGGCCTGGAGCGTGTAGTGGAAGGCGAACGATCCCTCGGGCAGGTCCTTCAGGAGCGGGTTGGCGTGATCGCCGTGGTCATGGTCGTGGTCGTGGTCGTGGTGCTCGTCCGGCATGGCGGCTCCCTCAGGTGGCGGCGGTGAAGGCCGCGGCCGCGGCCTGCGAGCACACCACGTCCTCGGCGTGCTTGGCGCCGGAGATGCCCAGGGCGCCCACGATGGTGCCGCCTGAGGTGGTGAGGGGCTCGCCTCCCTCCACGGCCAGGATGTGGTGGCGGGCGGTCATGGGCGGGCCGAGCGACTTGTCCGTCTGGAAGTAGTCCGACAGCGCTCCGGTGTCGCGCTTGAACGTCAGGGCGGCCAGGGCCTTGGCGATGGCGTTCTCGAAGGCGATCTCCACCACGTTGTCCATGCGGTGCACCAGCACCACGTTGCCGGTGGCGTTCACCACCGCCACGCACACGGCCAGGCCCTCGTCTTCGGCGGTCGACAGCGCCGCGTCGGCGGCAAGCTTGGCTCCTTCGAGGGTGAGGGTCTCGACGTTCATGGTGTTCATGGATTGCTCCTGGATTGGGGTTCTGGGGGGAAAAGAGAGGGACCGCTCAGTGCTTGATCTGGAATATGGCTTCGACCTCTACCGAGGCGCCCAGGGGAAGCTCGGCCACCCCTATGGCGGAGCGGGCGTGCCTTCCGGCCTCGCCGAACACCTCGATCATCAGGTCGCTGGCGCCGTTGATCACCTTGGGCTGGGCGTTGAAGCCGGGGTCGCTGGCCACGTATCCGGTGAGTCGCACCACCCGTAGCACCTCGTCGAGGCTGCCCAGGTGCTGGTGCACCGACGCCAGGATGGCTTCGGCCGCACCCCGGGCGCTGGCCTGTCCGGCTTCTACGTCCATGCCGCCTCCGAGGCGGCCGATGTGCGCGATCCCGCCGCCTCCGGGGGCCAGTGCGATGGAGCCCGACACGAACAGCACGTCGTGGACCTGGGCCACCAGGTCGAAGTTGCCCGCTCGCAGCAGGGGCATGTCGAGATCGACGCCGGCGTCGCGGGCCGCCTGCTCGTAGGACATGTCGGATCCTCCCGTGACTGTCCGGCCAATTCTTGTATACCGACCCTACAGCGCCAAACTGAGACCGACCCCGCCGACTCGGGCCGGGCCGCACCCGGCCGCTAGCTTCCCGCCTCATGGATCTGGGTTTGGCCGGGCGGCGGGCGATCGTGTTCGGCTCCACCGCGGGGCTGGGGCGGGCCACCGCGGAGACCCTGGCCGGCGAGGGCGCCTTGGTGGCCGTCTCGGGGCGCCGGGCCGAGCTGGCCGCCGAGATCGCCGCCTCGCTGCCCGGTGCGGTGGCCGTGGCCGGCGACCTGACCGTCGACGGCGAGCCCGCCCGCATGGTGGACGAGGCCGCGTCCCTGCTCGGCGGCCTCGATATCTGCGTGGTCAACACCAGCGGCGGACCTCCGGGAGGCATGACGGAGGTGTCCGCGGACGACGAGGTGGCCGCCTACGAGCGGATGCTGCGGCCCGCTCTGGCCGTCACCAGGGCTGCGATCCCGCACTTGCGTGCCGGAGGCGACGGGCGCTTGGTGTACATCACCGCCCGGTCGGTGGTGGAAGCCTCGCCCGAGTTGGCCCTGTCGGGGGTGTTCCGCAGCGGCGTGGCGGCTGCGGCCCGCTCGCTGGCCATTGAGCTGGCCCCCGACGTGTTGGTGAACGTGGTGGTGCCCGGCCAGTTCGACACCGGCGCGCTGGCCCGCTCCCAGCAGGCTCGGGCTGCGGCCGAGGGCATCACCGTCGAGGCGGTGCGGGCCCGCCATCAAGCGTCGATACCGGTGGGCCGGTTCGGCCGGGCTGCCGAGCTGGCCGACGTGGTGACGTTCCTGTGCAGCGCCCGGGCCAGCTTCATGACCGGTTCCGTCGTGCGCGTCGACGGCGGCGCCGTCATCGGCTACTAGCCACCCCGGCTCCCCGATTGAAGCCGCTGGACGGTATACAGAGCGCCGTGAAGATCGCCGTCCTGGTCAAGCAGATCCCTGCCCCGGTCGAGTTCCGGATGCACGAGGGGCGCCTGGTTCGGGACGGCGTGCCGCTGGAGGTCAACGCCTACTGCCGGCGGGCCAACGCCAAGGCGGTCGAGCTGGCCGGCGCCGGCGGCGAGGTGGTGGTGTTCACCATGGGGCCGCCCGCGGCCGCCGACGCTTTGCGGGAGATGATCGCCTGCGGCGCCCACCGGGGCGTCCACCTCAGCGACCCGGCCTTCGCCGGCAGCGACACGCTGGCCACCGCGGTGGCGCTGGCTGCGGCCATCAGGCGCGAGGGCCCGTTCGACCTGGTGCTGGCCGGGCTCAACTCGCTCGACTCCGACACCGGCCAGGTGCCCGTCGAGGTGGCCGAACTGCTGGACCTGCCCTTCGCGGCCGGCGTGCGAGATCTCGATGTGGACGGCCGCTCCTTCACTGCCCGGCTGGAGACCGACGACGGCTACCACACCGTCGCCGGCGACCTGCCCGTCGCTCTGTCCGCCGCCGAGCGGCTGATCGCGCCGTCCAAGGCTCCGCCCGAGGTGTACGCCGAAGTGTCCGATGACCGCATCCTGCGGCTGGCCGCGGCCGACCTGGACGTGCCTGTCGAGCAGCTCGGTGCATCCGGTTCACCCACATCGGTCGGCCCGGTCCGGGTGCTCACCGCCACCAGGCGTGCCCTGCGGGCCGCGTCGGTGGCCGAAGCGGTGGACATGCTCGAGGAGTTCGGCGCCTTCGTCGACGCCCCCGACCCCGACGATGCCGCCGCCGACGCCTCGCCGGCCAGTGCGGCCCTGCTGGAGGCCGGAACCGACGGGGCCCACGCCGAGGTCGGCGAACGGTCGGTGTGGTGCTTCTTCACCGAGCCACCGGTGGGCGCCGAGCTGCTGGGAGAGGCGGCCGAGCTGGCCGCTTGGATCTCGGGAACCGTCACCGCGGTCACCACCATCGCCGACGCAGCCGAGCGCCCCGGGCTTGCGGCCGCGGGCGCCGACCGGCTGCTGCTGATCGAATCGGCGGCCGAGCCCTCCGAGCAGGCCGCCGCGCTGGCGGCCGCCGCTGCCGAGCGGCTGCCGTGGGGGCTGCTGGTGGAGGGGACCCGCTCGGGCAGGGTGGTCGCCTCCGTCGTGGCCGCCCGCTGCGGCTGGGGACTCACCGGCGACGCCGTCGGGCTCGAGGTCAGCCCCAGCGGTCGGCTGGTGGCGTGGAAGCCCGCCTTCGGCGGTCGCCTCCAGGTGCCGATCCTGTCGCGCTCGCCGGTGCAGATGGCCACGATCCGCCCCGGCGTCCTGGCCCTGCGGCCGTCCCGCGCCGATGCCCCCGAGCTCGAGGCCGAGTTGCTCCCGGCGCCCCCACCGGCCCGGATCCGCACGGTGGCCGTCGAGCGCGACGACGACGACACCGGCGAGCTGCGCCGGGCCCGCACGGTGGTAGCCGTCGGGGTGGGCGTGCAACCCGACGGCTATCCGGTGATCGACGAGTTGAGGGCCGCTCTCGGGGACGCCGCGCTGGGCGCCACCCGGAGGGTCACCGACCAGGGCTGGGTGCCCCGGGGCCGCCAGATCGGGGTGACCGGCCATGCGGTGTCACCCCGCCTGCTGGTAGCCGTGGGCTCCAGCGGCCGCTTCAACCACACGGTCGGCATCCGCAACGCCGGCGTGCTCATGGCGGTCAACTCGGACCCGGACGCCGAGATCTTCGACCAGGTCGATGTCGGCCTGATCGGCGAGTGGCAAACGATCGTCCCCAAGTTGACCGCCGAACTGAACAAGCGGGGCATCGCCGACCGGATACGTTCGTCCGAAGCTCCAACCGAAGGAACCGCGACAACCAGGCGGGAGATGCGGGTGTCCGACTTGCGAGCGAGTAGGGCGAAGCCCGTGCGAGCAAGCGGACACCCGTAGCGCCCGCCGGGGGTCGCATGATGGTCCGAGCGACGGTGGGATGACAGGAAGGTACTGACATGGCGGAAGGACTGACATGAGGGTCGGCATCGGGCTGCCCGTCACCACCAAGGGCACCGGCGGCGAGCTGCTGCTGGCCTGGGCCCGCCGGGCCGAGGAGGCCGGGTTCGATGTGCTCACGTCGATCGACCGGATCGTGTACCCCGGCTTCGAGTCCCTCACCGCCATGGCTGCGGCCGCGGCTGTCACCGACCGTGTCGGCCTGCGCACCAACGTGCTGCTCGCCCCGGCCCGCAGCCCGGTGATGGTGGCCAAGCAGGCCGCGTCGGTCGACCAGATCAGCGGCGGTCGCTTCATGCTGGGCATCGGGGTGGGCCGGCGTCCCGACGACTACGAGGCCACCGGCCGCAGCTTCGGCACCCGCGGCCGCCGCCTCGACGCCGACCTGGAGGCCATGCACGCCGAGTGGCGGGGCGAGCCCGCCGCCGGCCGAGTCCGGCCGTCGACGCTGCCGCCGGCACGCGACGGCGCCGTCCCGATCTTCTTCGGGGGCAGCCTTGATGCCGCCATCCCCCGCATCGTGCGCCACGGCGTGGGTTGGAGCGTCTCGTCTCGGGGTCCGGCCGACACGCACGAGATGGCCGAGCAGGTGCGGGCCGCCTGGCGCGAGGCGGGCCGCGAGGGCGCCCCGACCATCATGGTGATGCACTACTTCGCCCTGGGCGACGACCCCAATGTCGACTACCTGTTCGACTACTACGGCTACCAGGGTGACCGGGCCCGCATGTTCGCCGAGGGCGCCTACCAGCGGGCCGCCGACGTGACCGCCGCGGTGCGGGACTTCGCCGCCATCGGCGTCGACGAGTACACGTTCGTGCCCACGATGGCCGACCTCGCCCAGGTGGATCTCCTGGCCGACGCGGTAGCTGCAGCCGATGCCTGACCCGAACCCGCCCGACCCTGCGGTATCGCCGGGCCGGCGCGCCGACCTGATCGTCGAGGGCGGCTACGTCGTGACCCTCGACGATGGCCGTCCGGTGATAGTCGACGGATCGGTCGCGGTGGCGGGCGACAGGATCGTGGCAGCGGGCTCGGCAGGCGACGTCGACGCGTCGTTCCCGGAGGCGGCCCAGCGGATCGACGCCTCGGGGTGCCTGGTGATGCCCGGGATGATCGACACCCACACCCACCTGTTCCAGGTCCTGGGCCGGAGCCTGGGCGACGGGCTGGAGCTGATGGCCTGGCTCCGCGACTTCATGCTTCCGATGGCGGTGCACCTGACCCTCGACGACGTCGTGGCCGCCGTGCGGTTGAGCTCGTTGATGTCGGTCCTTGCCGGGACCACCGCCGTGGTTGACAACCACTACGCACCCACCGACACGGCCACCACGCTGGCCGTGGCCGAGGCGGTCGAGAGCGTCGGGCTCCGGGGCGCCATCGCCCGGGGCGTGTTCGGCAGCCGGGTCGAGGGCAGCGACCGCATGGGGGTCCCCGACGAGCTCCACGCCTTCAGCGCTGCCGAGGAACTCCGGATCATGGACGAGTGCCTCCACCAGCGCCCGCCCGGCTCCCGTGTGGAGGTCTGGCCCATGCCCGAGAACGTCGTCTACGTCGATCGGGACCTGATCGCGGCCTGCGCCGATCTGGCCGAGCAGCGCGACCTGCGTTGGCAGGCGCACTGCAGCGAGGCCCAGGAGGAGGTCGTGATCTTCACCGACGTGCACGGCGAGCGGCCGGTCGAGTGGCTGAGCCGGGCCGGTCTGCTCGGGCCCCGGGCCACCCTGGCCCACGCCATCTGGCTCAACGACGACGAGGTGGCCGCCATAGGGGCGGCCCGTGCCTGTGCGCTGCACCAGCCGGTGTGCAACCAGGTCATCTCATCGGGCGTGATGCGGCTGCACGAGCTCTTAGGGGCGGGCGCGACGGTCGGTCTGGGTACCGACGGCTTGGCCGTCAGCGGTCAGAGCATGTTCGAGGCCATGAAGTCGGCCTACGGCCTCCATCGCCTCAGCCGCATGGATCCCACCTGGCCGCCCGCCGAGCAACTGCTCGATCTGGTGTGCCGGCACGGAGCCCGGGTACTGGGCAGGCCGGCGGGGGTCATCTCCGAGGGCGCCCTGGCCGATCTGGTGGTGATCGACCTCCGGACGCCGAGATGGGTGCCCGCCCACCGGCCCGTCGCCATGCTCGCCCTGATCGGCCACGGCGCCGATGTCCGCGACGTGGTGGTGGACGGCGAGGTGGTCGTGCGCAGGGGCCGGTCCACCCTCGTCGATCAGGACGAGGTGATGGCCAAGGCTCGCGAGGCTGCCGAGCGTGTGGCCACCGCCGCGGGCCTGGAGCCTCTGAGGGCGGCCTGGATCGATCGCTAGCCGGCCGGGCGGCCCGCGGTCGTATCGGCCCCGAAAATGCGATTGAATGGAGGCATGAGGCTCCCTTCGTGGGCTCGCGCCGTTCCGCTGGTTCTGGTGGCGACGGCCGTCCTGGCTGCGGGGTGCGGGCGGTCGGGCTACGAGTACGTCGAGAACGACGACGAGACCGTCTTCGTCAAGATCCCCGAGGACTGGCAGGTCGTGTCCGAGGGCGCCGTCAACTTCACCATCGCGCCCGACGACGACATCCAGCCGATCTACGGGGAGTTCGTCTGGCCCTGGAGGGCTGAGTTCGACGCGGCCCCGTCCGGCCTCGCCGGTTCGTTCGACCATGTGCAGGGCTATGTGGAGGTTCAGCCGGTCGATCGCCGGATGCAGGCCCAGGTGAGGCCCGACCTGTTCTTCCCCGAGCTCACCGTCGACCCGGGGTTGGTGGAGCAGGTCCGCCACGATCTCGTGACCATCGGCGACGTCTCGGGCCACCGCATGGCCTGGAAGCAGGTCGCCGCCGACGGGGAGACCTTCGTGTCCGACCGGCTGGTGCTGATCGACAGCCTCGGCAGCAAGGTGTACCACCTCCACGTCGTGTGCACTCTCGGCTGCTACAACGCCAACCTCGCCGAGATCAACGAGGTCATGCGCACCTTCACGGTGGAGGACTAGAGGTCATGCGTCTGCGGCTGTGGCCCAAGCGCCGGGACCGGACCGGGTCGAAACGGGCGGCCGAGCCGGTGATGACTCTCGGCTCCACCACCTCGCGGCCCCGCGATGCCGAGCGCAGGACCCGCCGCCGCCTCGACCCGTGGGACCGCTCCAAGTACCTGATCCTCGGGTCGGTGCTGTTCGGCTTCTTCTGGTGGCAGAAGCTCAACACCAACCCCATCAAGTCGGTGACCGACGGTTTCTGGGAGACCGCCGAGCAGCAGTCCTGGGTCTTGGTCCTGCTGGCGCTGGAGGTGATGCGCCAGCTGCACTTCGTGGTGGCCGAGCACTGGTCGGGCTACTACCGGTTCTG
>VYCM01000114.1 GCA_009843915.1 Acidimicrobiaceae bacterium
CTCAGGCGGCGGCCTTCTCCAGGATGTGGACTCCGCAGGCTGAGGCCAGGCCGATGACGTGGGCCAGGCCGACGGTGGCCCCCTCAACCTGGCGGTTGCCGGCTTCCCCCCTCAGGTGGGTGGTGATCTCGTAGACGTTGGCCACGCCGGTGGCTCCGATGGGGTGGCCCTTGGAAATCAGCCCGCCGGAGACGTTCACCGGCGTGGTGCCGTCGCGGAAGGGCCCGCCCGAGTCGATGAACTCCCCGGCGCCGCCGGGCTCGCACAGGCTCAGGTTGTCGTAGTGGATCAGCTCGGCGGTGGCGAAGCAGTCATGGAGCTCCACCAAGTCGAGGTCCTCGGGGCCGACGCCGGCCGTCTCGTAGGCCTGGTTGGCGGCGTTGCGGGTGAGCGTGTTCACGTCCGGCTGCACCTGGCAGTCCTCGGTGAAGGGGTCCGAGGTCAGAACCGACGCGGACACCTTCACGGCCCGCTTGCGGACATGGGACGGCATCGACGCCAGCCGCTCCCCCGAGACCAGCACCAGCGCGGCCGCTCCGTCTCCGGTCGGGCAGCACATCAGCAGGGTGTTGGGGTAGCTCATCATCGGGGACTCCATGATCTCGTCCATGGAGAACTCCTTCTGGTACTGGGCCAGCGGGTTCAGGGTCGAGTGGAGGTGGTTCTTGTAGGCCACCCGGGCGAACTGCTCGAAGCCCACGCCGTCATGGTCGTGGGCGTAGGCCGTGCCGGCCTGAGCGAACACGCCGGGCATGGTCTCGGTGCCCAGGTAGCCGTCCACGCCGGTGACCGCGCCGTAGCGCCCCGACGGTTCGAAGACCTTCTTCTCCTTCTTGGTGGCGCCGCCGCCCAGCAGGCCCATCTTGCCCATCTGCTCGGCCCCCACGGCCAGGCCGATCTCGGCCTCGCCGGCGCGGATGGCCATCATCACGGTGCGGATGGCGGTGGCCCCGGTGGCGCAGGCGTTGGCCACGTTGTAGACCGGCACGCCGGTCTGGCCGATCTGCTTCTGCAGCCGTTGCCCCACCGCACCCGAAGCCTGGAACAGCGCTCCGCAGGCCAGGACGTCGATGTCGGCCACCGTGACTTCGCCGTCGGCCAGCGCGCCCAAGGCGCTCTCGGAGGCCAGGTCGATCAGGTCCCGGTCCGGGTAGCGCGCGAAGCGGGTCATGTGGGCGCCGAGCACCCACACGCTGTCTGGTGAGATCTGGGCTGCCATTGTCGCTGCTGCCTCCTTTGGATCAGGTGGGTTCGTAGCCGAAGGCGACGGCTTCGGTGCCGTCGTCGTCGGTGCCGACCGGGTAGGCGGTGAGCCGTACCCTCATGCCCAGCTTGACCACCTCGGGCGTCGGGTCGCAGTTGACCAAGTTGGATCGCACCCATGTGCCGTCGTCGGTCTTGACGATGGCCGACACGAACGGCACCGGGATGCCGGGCGCGGCCCGGTGGACGATGGTGAACGCCTGCAGCGCGCCCGCGCCGTCGACCCCAGCCGGCGCGAAGTCGCTTCGGCCGCAGCGCGCGCAGGCGTTGCGCCGGTCGAAGAAGCGGGCCCCGCAATGGCGGCATTCATGGGCCACCAGGTGCGGTTCGGGCTCGAGTTGCAAGTAGTCGACGAGCGGGACCCGAGCCGATGCCATCGCCGCGCAGGCTAACAGCGATAGCTGCGGTATAGAGCTACCACCAGCCCCGGTGGATCACTTCTTCGAGGTCGGGCCGGCCGCGGCCGGCTGAGTGGCTGGGCCGGTCGTCTTCGGCGGGATGGCCGAGGGCGACGGTGCCCACGCCCCGCCGGTCGGGGGGCACACCGAAGCAACGTCGCACGGCCTGTTCGTGCTCGAACATCCCGAAGAAGGACGCGCCCAGGCCCCGGTCCCGCGCTGCCAGCAGCATGGTCATGACCGCGGCCCCGCCGTCGACGAACCAGTAGGGCACCGGCCAGGACTTCGCGCTGGCGCCGAGGCCGGTGTGGCTCTTGTCCGGTTCCCGGTAGCGGCGCAGGTACGCGCCCAGGTTGACCCACACCACCACCAGCGCCGGGGCGGCCAGCAGCCCGGGCCATGCGAAGCCGTCCCGCCTCTCAGCCGGCAGCGTGACATCCCAGTAGGCCGCGGTGGCGTCGCCCTCCAGCACCAGGAACTCCACGCCGGCGGTGTTGCCCGCGGTCGGTGCCCGCCGGGCCAGATCGCAGATCTCGTCGATCACGGCCGGCGCTACCGGCTCGCCGGTGTAGGAGCGCACCATGCGGCGCCGCCGCACTGCCTGCTCGAACTCCATGGGCGGCTCCGCCCCTCGGCTCGGGCGCGCGACCGCCTCGCTACAGCAGCTTCTCGAGCTCCTCGGCCATCACCCAGCCGTGCACGATCAGCGTGTCACCGTCTTCGAGGACCAAGCCGTCGAGCAGTTCGGCGGTCTCGGCTCGGATCTGCTTGGGCTTGAGGCTGGCGTGGTCGAGCACCACCGGGGGGCCGCCCTTGCCGCGAGTGGTGAAGACGCGGTCCGCGTAGCTGAGGCTTCCGATGCCGAAGCGCTTGGCGAGGCGGCGGCCCCAGGCCCGCTCCTCGCCGGTCGCCTTGTGTCCTGACCGGGGCACGACGTCGTGGAGGTTCTTGAAGGCCTCGAAAGCGCCTGGATCGTTGATCTGCATGCCGACCAGAACATCCTCGTCTGGGAACGACAGGGCGGCCCGGCGGAGTTGGTCGGTGACGATGCCTCTCAACACGGTGTCGCGGCGGGTGGTGCGGCAGGTGTGGCCGGCGCCGATGAGAACACAGGGCGTCCCGCCGATGCGCTCCAGAGTGCAGAACGAGAAGCCGCGCAGCTTGCCGTTGTCGCGGGCCTCGGTCACCAACACCCAGGCCTCGGCCTGCTTGGACAGGGAGCCCACCTCGTATGCGTTGGAGGAGACGGCGCAGAGATCGGCCATCTCGGCCAGATCGGAATCCCCCAGTGCGGTGCAATCCCTGGTCTCTATCGCGATCGCCATGACGGCTGCCACCCCTATCGCTTGCCGTACCGTCCGCCTTTAAGTCTCAGGGGCGCGGGCCGGTTTCGCAACCTTCGGTGCCTCGTTTCACGCCCGGTTTCGGGCTTGCGAGGCGCGAGCCGCGACCGTGGATCAGCCGGCGGCGATGGCCTCGGCGCCGAGCAGCTCCCTCAACTCGGCCGGCAGGCCGTTGGCAGTGTCAACTGCGAAGTCCTCGGGCAGTCGCGCCACCCGCCGACTGCCAAGCAGGAGTTCCACCGGCGAGCCGCCGGGATGAGCGCACAGCACGGACTTGAGCTCGCTCAGCTGCCGGTCGTTCTGGTGCTCCGGCGGGAGGTTGACCCGAAGCGGTGGATCCTGCCCGTTGCCCTCCACAGGGTCGATCTCGTTGGCGAAGAACCTGAGGGTGTCCTCTCTGGTGTCGAGGCGGCCCCGCACCATGACGACGGCGTCATCGGCCAGTTTGGGACCGTGCTCGACCATGGCTCTGGGGAACACGAGCACCTCGATCTTGTCCTCGAGGTCTTCGAGCGCGAAGGATGCCATCAGTTCGCCCTTGCGGGTCCAACGCCGCTGCAGGCCGGTGATCACCCCTCCGATCGACAGGAAGCCGGCGTCGTCTCTGAGGGTGGCTCCTGACGCGAGGTCGCCGATGGTGCAGTCGGCGAGGCGACGGATCCGGGCCTCCATCCCCTTGAGCGGATGGTCCGAGATGTAGAGGCCGAGCATCTCCTTCTCGTAGGCCAGCTTCTGCATGCGGTCGAACTCGACGTCCGTGACCTCGGGCCTGTCGTCGAAGGAGGGTCCATCGCTCTGCTCGCCGAACAGCGACATGACGCCGGCCTCGTGCTCGCGGCGCTTGCGCACCGTCATGTCGATGATCGCTTCGTGCGCCTGCAACAGGCCCTTGCGGGGATGGTCGAGTGAGTCGAAGGCCCCGGCCTTGATCAGCGACTCGATCGTCCGCTTGTTCAGCGCCTCCATGTCCACCCGCTCCACGAAGTCGAGGAATGAGGCGTACGGGCCGTTCGAGTTGCGCTCCGCGATGACGCGTTCGACGATCCCCTCCCCCACGTTGCGCACCGCCGAGAGGCCGTACACGATGCGGCCGGGGCCGGCTGCCGCCTCCTGGTCGTCGTGGGGCACCGGCGTGAAGTCGGATGCCGACTGGTTGATGTCGGGGACCTGCACCTCGATGCCGCGCAGTCGAGACTCGTTGAGGTAGACGGAGGCGTTCTCCAGCTTGCTCTTGACGCTGGTGAGCAGAGCGGCGAGGTACTCCACCGGGTAGTTCGCTTTGAGGTACGCGGTCTGGTAGGCGACGAGGCCGTAGCCGTAGCTGTGACTCTTGTTGAAGGCGTAGTCGGCGAACTGCTCGATGATCTTGAACAACTGGGCGCCGAGGCCCTGCTCGTAGCCATTGGCGACCACGCCCGCCACGAACTTCTCCTCCTCTGCCGCCATGGCCGACCGGATCTTCTTTCCCATGGCCTTGCGGAGGGAGTCGGCCTCGGCCAGCGAGTAGCCCGCGAAGCGCTGGGCCACCCGCATGACGCTCTCCTGGTAGATCATCAGCCCGTAGGTGTCGGCCAGGATGTCGGCCGCGTCGTCGTGGAAGTACTCGACGCGGCGCCGGCCGTTCTTGCGGTCGGCGTAGTCGTGGTGCATGTTGGCCGCCATCGGCCCTGGCCGGTACAGGGCGACCAGCGCGCAGATGTCGTCGAGGGAGGTGGGGGCAAGGGAGCGCACCAGCGAGCGCACCTGGGGATTCTCAAGCTGGAACACCCCGATGGTGTCCCCCTCCTGGAGCATCCTGTAGGTGGCGTCGTCGTCCAACGGGATGGCGTCGATGTCGACGCCGAGGCCCCGGGTGCGCTCGATCAGTGCGACGCTGTCGCTGATCACGTCGAGGTTGCGCAGGCCCAGGAAGTCCATCTTGAGAAGGCCGAGGTCCTCCACCCCGTGCATCTCGTACTGGGTGACGATGGGCGCCTCGGTGGGGTCGCGTCCCGGCTCTGGCTTGCGCTGGATGGGCATGTACTCGGTCAGGGGTTCGGGCGTGATGACCACGGCCGCGGCGTGGATGCCGTCCTGGCGCCGCATGCCCTCCAGACCCCGGGCCACGTTCACGACTTTGGCCACGTCGCTGTCGGTGTCGTACATCTGGCGCAGCTCGGCCGCGGCCACGTATCCGTCGTGGTGGGGCTCCGAGTCCTCGAAGCAGTATTGGAGCGGGGTGTCGCGGCCCAGGATGAGCGGCGGCATGGCCTTGGCGATGCGGTCGCCCAGCGAGTGGGGGTAGCCGAGGACGCGGGCGGCGTCGCGCACCGCGGCGCGGGCCTTGATCCGCCCGAATGTGATGATCTGGGCGACGTGGTCGCGTCCGTAGCGCTCGGCCGCATAGTTGATCAGCTCGTCGCGGTGCCGTGAGTCGAAGTCCATGTCGATGTCGGGCATCGACACCCGCGACGGGTTGAGGAACCGCTCGAACAGCAGGTCGTAGCGGATGGGGTCCAAGTCGGTTATGCGCAAGCTGTAGGCCACTGCGCACCCCGCGGCCGAGCCCCGGCCCGGACCCACCCGGATGCCACGGCGCCGGGCGTAGGCGATGAGGTCCCAGGTGATCAGGAAGTAGGAGGCGAACCCCATGTTGTTGATGACCTCAAGCTCGTAGGCCAACCGCTGGGCTGCTTCGGCGGGCAGGGGGTCGCCCCAGCGCTCGCGGGCCCCCGCGTAGGTGAGGTGCTCGAGGTAGGCGCGGTCGTCGGCGAAGCCTTCGGGCACCTCGAAGTGCGGCAGCCGGGGCGTGCCGAAGGTGATGTTGACCTCGGCCCGCTCGGCGATGGCGAGGGTGTTGTC
This sequence comes from Acidimicrobiaceae bacterium, assembly GCA_009843915.1. GTDB lineage: Bacteria > Actinomycetota > Acidimicrobiia > Acidimicrobiales > Aldehydirespiratoraceae > Aldehydirespirator. The sequence continues at coordinate 5,846 of VYCM01000114.1, forward strand.
GCACGCCTCGGTCAACTCCGAGAAGAGACTGCGCATCTCCGCGGCCGACTTGAGGTAATGGTCGTCGCCGTGGAACTTGAGACGGTCGGTGTCCTCCAGCAGTGAACCGGTCTGCACGCACAACAGCGCGTCATGGGCCGCAGCGTCGTGGCGGTGGGTGTAGTGGCTGTCGTTGGTGGCCAGCAGGGGTGCGTTGAGCTTGCGGGCGATCTGGAGCAGCTGCGGGTTGACCTGATGCTGCGCTGGGATGCCGTGGTCCTGCAGTTCGACGTAGTAGTTGTCCCGACCGAAGATCTCCTGGAAGCGGGCCGCCTTCTCGAGTGCCTCGGCCGGGTTGCCCCGAAGCAGGGCCTGTGGCACCTGGCCTCCGAGACAGCCGGTGGTGGCGATGAGGCCCGCGCTGTGGTCGTTGAGCGTCTCCCAGTCGCAGCGGGGCTTGTAGTAGTAGCCCTCCATGAACGCCCGGCTGGCCACCTTGATGAGGTTCTTGTAGCCGGTGTCGCCGGTGGCCAGCAGCGTCAGGTGGTAGTAGAGCTTGCCGCCGCCCTCGGTGTCGCCGCCGGAGTCGTCGACCCGGCCCCGCCGCGAGGGCCGCTCGTGACGGGACTCGTGGGCCATGTAGGCCTCGACGCCGATGACGGGCTTGATGCCCTGCTCCGAGCACTTGCGGTAGAAATCGAGGACCCCGTACATGTTGCCGTGGTCGGTGATTCCCAGGGCCGGCTGGCCGTCCGCGGCTGCCGCTGCGATCAGCTCGTCGAGCCGCGAGGCGCCGTCGAGGATCGAGTACTCGGTGTGGGTGTGGAGGTGGACGAAGGAGTCAGCCACCTTTGCCTCCTGTGGACCGGCTGATCATCTGTGGAACACCCTGGGGACAAAGTACACCAGTGTGATTCGCACCCTAGTCCTCTCCGCGACCCGCCGCGCAACTGTCATTGCTTGCCCGGCCGGCGGGTCCTGTCGCCGGGCTCCGTGCGACCGACGGGGCTTCGCCCCATTGTCGGGCGCCCGGACCCGTCGCCACCCCCCGGCCTACCGGTGCTGCGCCAACCCTCGGCCTCGGCTGGGCAGGACTGGACTATCTAGAGGTAGGTGCCGGGGCGGCTTCCGGCGTCGGGTGCGGTCTGGTACGGGTCGGCTCCTGGGGGTAGCTCGCCGCGCATTGATTGGAGCTGCTGGTGGGCGCTCATCTGCTGGGCTAGGAGCATGGCCTTCATTCCCTGGATGAGGCCTTCGAGCCACCCCACCAGCTGGGCCTTGGCGACCTGGAGCTCCATGGCGGACGGGGTCTCGGTCCCGTCGAAGGGCGAGGCGAGCCTCGCCAGTTCCTCGCGCAGGTCCGGCGACAGGGCGGAGCCGACCTCCCCCACCGACGTCTCGTAGATCTCGCGCAGCCGCTGCCGGCTGGCCTCGTCCAGATCGGTGGAGCGGACCTCGGCCAGCAGCTGCTTGAGCATGGTGCCGATGCGCATGACCTTGGCCGGATGATCGATCGTCTCGTTGATCTCGTCGCCGGCCTCGCCCACCCCGGCTTCGATGACCTCCGGCGCCAGCACCTCGGGTTCAGGGGTGTCCAGATCAGCCACGAATCCAACCCTAGGAGGTATAGACCAGAAGCGGCACGAGCATCTCGGCGGAGGTGAGCGAGCCGTGGCGACCGATGATCCTGGGGGCGCCGTCGTCGGGATGGCTGAATGCCCAGGCGTCCCGGGCCACCAGCGCCACGTCCCCGAGCCGGGCCCGGGCAGCGTCGGTGACGACCGGCCCGAGCCAGCCGGCGTCGATCATCTCCTCGGCGGTGTGGACCCAGGCCTGCTCGGCGTGGGCGTCGGCGGCGGCCTCGTACAGGTCGCCGCTCCGGCCCGGCCGGGCGTGCAGCCACCGGAAGCGGGCCTCGCCCGACTCCGCTCGGGCACAGTCGAGCACGGCGCCGTCGATCTTCACTAGGCCGCCGGAGCAGTCGACGAGGCCGTGGTCGGAGGTGGCTACCACTGCGGTGCCGCGGGGAAGGACGGTGAGCAGGTCGGCCACCAGCCGGTCGCAGGCCCGCAATTCGGCCTCGTAGTGCTCGCCGAAGGCGTGCTCGTGGGCCACGATGTCCAGGCCCTCGTAGTAGGCGTAGACGAAGGACTCCCCCGCGGCCAGCAACTGCCGCACCTCCACCGCCAGGCTCGACAGCATCTTGTACCCGAACCGGCGGGCGTCGCGCAGGTAGGCGCGGCTGAAACCCGACTTGCGGTAGGCGTCCCTCTGGAGTGCGGGCGGGCGCTGGCCGCCGAAGGAGGCGACCGGCTGGAACCGCTCGGGCGGGTGGCGGTCGACGCCGTCGCCCTGAGGCGTTCTCCACTTCAGGATGTTGAGGTTGCCGTCCTCGGTCCGGATGCGGTATCCCACGATCCCGTGCTCACCCACCCCGACGCCGGTGGCTATGGAAGTGAGGGCGGACGCAGTGGTGCTCGGAGCCACCGTGGTGATCGTGGACGCGTGCATCTCGTGGAGCGTCGGAGCGATCCGGGGTCGTGCCGCGAGCTGCTCGGCGCCCAGCCCGTCGAGGATCAGCACCACTACGGCCCGGGCGTCGAGGATCTCCGGGGGCAGCGGGCCCGGTCGTCCTTGGATGCCGGTCTCCAGGATCGCGGGCACGATGTCGGCCACGCAGCCGCCTCCGTAGGCCGGCAGCACGGGCTCTTGGCGCGGGGCGACAGGTTCCGGGCGGTCCACGGCATCTAGGATGCCACCATGCGGGTGTCGACACGCGGGGACTACGCATCACGGGCCCTGCTGTCCCTGGCCCTCCATGGCGAGAACGCACCCACCTCGGTGCGTGAGATCGCCGAGCGCACCGCCCTCCCCCAGCCCTACCTTGAGCAGATACTCCTGGCGCTGAAGGGAGCCGGCCTGGTGCGCTCCAAGCGGGGTGTGGGCGGCGGCTACGTGCTGGCCCGCGATCCCGCCGACATCAAGCTGTCAGAGATCGTGCGGGCGGTGGACGGGCCCATTGCTGCGGGCGACTTCGGGGAGCCCCACACCGACGGCGCCTGCGATCATGAGGGGCAGTGCGTGCTGTTGGCGATCTGGTCGGCCTCCGGCTCGCACATGCGCCGGTTCCTCGACTCCTTCAGCCTGGCGCAGATCACCGCCATGGCCCAGGGAGAGGCTCCCTGGCCGGCCGACGGCGAACCCGTATAGGGCGCAGGCCCAGCCGGCGCCCTATACGGACTCGGGTCTAGGAATGTCGGCCGGTCAGCCTCTGGCGTTGGTCAGCCAGATGTCGACCAGGGCCCGGTTGTCGGCTATCCAGGCGGCCGCGTCGGCCTTGGCGTCGGGGTTCGCCTTGGCGTTCTGGGCGGCGATGTCGGCCAGCGGGATCTCCACCTGTTCGAGCAGGCGCCGGATGTCGGCGTTGTCGTCGAGGAACTCGCTGTTGGCCACGGCACGGATGCTGTTGACCGGCCATCCCAGGTTGCAGGGGTTGCCGGCGCAGCCGGCGAGGCCCCGGACCTCGGTGGTGCCCTCATCGTCCTCCAGGGCCGGCGACTCCAGCCAGACCGCATCGACACCCGGTGCGAGTGCCTCGTAGGTCCAGTTGGGCGTCCAGGCGTAGAACAGCACTGGCTCGCCGGCCGCCACCCTGTCCTGGACTCCCTGCATCAGCTCGCCGTAGGTGCCCGACACCTGCTCCACATTGTCGCCCCAGTCGAGTTCGGCGATGTGGTTGTCGATGATGGTCGCGCAGCCCCAGCCCTCGTTGCAGCCGATCAGGTCGGCGAGGCCGTCGTTGTCCTGGTCGAACACCGCGGCGACCGATGAGTTCGCGAGGTCGCTCATCGAGGTGATGCCCATGCTGTCAGCGGTGGCCTTGTCGATCATGTACCCCTGGAGAGCACCCGATTGGACCTGCTGCCCGACCGCTTCGATGCTGCGATCGTACTCCAGCCCGGCGGCTGTCTCGGACGTGAGGTAGATGTCGTGGGTGGGGAACCAGCCGTTCGCCCACAGGTCGTACTGCCCGCTGTCCAACGCCGGATAGAAGGAGTTGGGACTGAGGGTGTGAGCGGCGGGGTCGGTAACCGTGTAGCCGAGTTCGCCAATGAGTTGGGCGTAGATCTCGGCCTGCATGTAGCCGCTGGACCAGTTGGCTCGGGCCATGGTCACCGTCTGGTCCTCCTCCTCGCCGCTGAAGATCACGACGAGGGCCACGACGACCAGGGCGACCAGCGCTCCGGCCAGGACCATGGCATTGCGTCTCTGGTTTCTCATATCGAGCCTCCTCCCTTCTCAAGCCGGCCCGTCACTTCTGCGGCCCTTCTACGAGCCGTTCCTTCACTTGGGCTATCAGCCCGCTGTGCTGGGCGCGGAAGATCTGTTCGTCGTAGTGGCTCTCGAGCAGGTCGAGCTCCTCGGAGAAGGCCTTCTTCATGCTCCAGCACATGATCAGCAGGATCACCGAGAACGGCAGCCCGATCGAGACCGCCGCGGTCTGCAGGGCGCCCAGCCCTCCACCGATCAGCAGCGCGATCGCCACCAGGCCCTCCATCACGGCCCAGAAGACCCTCTGAGGCTTCGGCGAGTCCAGCTTGCCGCCGGAGGTGAGGTGGTCGACCACCAGCGAGCCCGAGTCAGACGAGGTCACGAAGAACGAGACCAGCAGCAGCACGCCGATGAACGAGACGATGCCGGTGAGCGGGAACGCCTCCAGCATGTCGAACAGGGCGGTGGCCACGTTCTCGTTGACCGCGGTGGCCACGTCGCGCTCGCCGGTCATCTGCAGGTTGATGGCCGAGCCGCCGAAGACCGACATCCACAGGAAGCACAGGATCGACGGCAGGAAGATCACTCCCACCAGCAGCTCGCGCACCGAGCGGCCCTTGGAGATCCTCGCGATGAACATTCCCACGAACGGCGACCATGAGATCCACCATCCCCAGTAGAAGATCGTCCACCATGCCTGCCACTGGGTCTCCTCGAAGGCTGCGTTCCAGAAGGCGAACTCCGGCAGCACCTGCACGTAGTAGCCGAGGCTCTGGGTGTACAGCGACAGGATGAACAGCGTCGGGCCGACCAGCAGCACGAACATCAGGAAGGCGCCTGCCAGCCAGATGTTCAGCTCGCTGAGCCGCTTGACCCCCGCGTCGAGCCCCGCGACCACCGAGATGGTGGCCAGCCCGGTGATGGCGAGGATCAGGACGATCTGGAACCCGAGGTTGTCGGGTAGCCCGAAGAGCTTGTTGAGACCGGCGGACGCCTGCTGCGCACCGAAGCCCAGCGAGGTGGCCAGCCCGAACAGCGTGGCGATGACGGTCAGGATGTCGATGACGTGGCCCCAGGTGCCGTAGATGCGCGGCCCGAGAATCGGGTAGAAGATCGACCGGAACGTGAGCGGCAGGCCCCGGTTGTAGGCGAAGAAGCCCAGAGCCAGCGCCGTCAGCCCGTAGAGGGCCCAACCGTGAACCCCCCAATGGAGGTAGGTGGTGGCCAGAGCGGCCTTGCCGGCGTCGATGCTGCCGGGCTCCACATCGAACAGCGGCGCCGGGGACGTGTAGTGGAAGATCGGCTCAGCGACCCCCCAGAACATCAGCCCGATGCCCAACCCGGCCGACAACAGCATCGCATACCACGAGACCGTGGAGAACTCCGGCCGGGCGAACGGGCCGCCCAGCTTGATCTTCCCGTAGCGGCTGAAGGCGAAGTACATCGCCACCAGCACGAAGATGTTGAAGTCGAGGATGTAGAACCAACCGAGCGACCCGTTGATGAAGTCGAGAATCTCGCTGAAGAAGTCCTGGGTGGCGTCGACGAATATCGACAACAGGATGAACACCACCAGGAACCCCGACGCCCAGAACGTCACCTGCGGATGGATGTCGAACCCGAACCGCACGATATTGCGGTCCCCCGGCTCCCGGTCGGAGACCTCGGGATAGAAGTCGATGTCGGGATCGATCTGAAGGCCGTCGAACGACTTCCGGTTGGCGATCGCCTCCTCGCGGCGGCGGTGCTCCTCCTCCTCCCAGTCGTGCAGGGCGAGGGTCGCCTCAGTCAGGTTGATGTCGGTGTCATCAGGGCTGCGATGGATCCGCGGGTCCACCTCCGCCCCAGTGTCATCGGCGTCCATAGCGTTCCCCCTACTGATCGCTTATGTGAGGCCTGGACACACCAGAAACACTTTGCGAGCGGGCCAGCGCAATCCCAGGCCGAGCCTGACACTAGTTGGAACCGTTTCCACGCGCCAGCGGTTCTTGGGAGGTTCGGCACGGCCGGCACTACTGTTGGTCCACGCCCCTATCCCGGATGTCGTCGATGCGCCGAGTCCTAATAGCCGTTCTGGTCGCTGCGACCGCTGTGTTCGCGCTGTTCGTCACAGCCGGCACGGCATGGGGAGCCGACGATGAGCGGGTCGTCCGCATGGCCCGGCCCACGTGGGACACCGGATGGTTCCAGGCAGAGGTGTACGGGCTCCTGTTGGAGAGGCTCGGCTACCGGGTGGAGGGTCCGGTGACGATGAGCAACCCCGAGTTCTACGCAGCTGTCGCCGCGGGGAAGGTCGATCTCTGGGCCAGCGGGTGGTTCCCGTTGCACGACTCCTACATCGAGGGGGTCGACTCGGTCGAGGTTGTCGGCACGCAGGTCGACGACGGCGCCCTCCAGGGCTATTTCGTCGACGCGGCCACCGCGGAGGCGTACGGCATCACGAACCTCGGCGATCTCGCCGACCCGGCCGTTGCCGGGCTGTTCGACCACGACGGCGACGGCTTGGCCGACCTGGTCGGCTGCGAGGTCGGGTGGTCGTGCGCCGCGACCATCGACCATCACCTGAGCGCCTACGGACTCACGGGAACGGTGGAGCATGTCCAGGGCGCGTACTCCCCCCTCATCGCCGAGACCCTGGCCCGCCACCGCGCCGGCCGGCCGGTGCTCTACTACACCTGGACTCCCAACTGGACGGTCGGCGTCATGGTCCCCGGCCGCGACGCAGTATGGCTCGAAGTGCCGTTCCCATCGTTGCCCGCCGACCAGGCCTCCGCGCTGGAGCGCACCGCCATCGCCGGGATAGACGGGTGCGCTAATGATCCCTGCCAGACTGGCTGGCCGCCCAACGACATAAGGGTGGTGGCCAATTCCGACTTCCTGGACGCCAACCCATCGGTGCAGCGGCTGCTGGATCAGGTAGTGATCCCGCTGGAGGACATCTCTGCTCAGAACGTCCGCATGGTGCAACTCGGTGGCGATCCCCAGGACATCCGGCGACACGCCGAAGAGTGGATCGAAGCCAACCTGGCCGCGGTCAGCCGCTGGATAGAGACCGCCGACCCTGATGCGGTCGCCCTCGAGGACGCGGCCGGCGACGCCGCCGCGTCAGGAACGCTCAGAGTGGCGGCCCGCCCTCTGCCTCCCTTCGTGATCTACGAGGACCGTGCGTACAGCGGCTTCGAGGTGGAGCTCGTGCGCCTGGTTGGAGCGCAGCTCGGCATGGAAGTGGAGATCCATGCCGTCGACACGGTCGCCAAGCAGATCGACGACATCACCCGCGGCGTCGCGCAGCTCGGGCTGGGCGGGGTCGCCATCACCGGGGCGCGTGAGGAGGCCGCCGACTTCTCCGTGCCCGTCCTCGACTCGGGTTTGACCATCCTGACCACCAGCGACGACTCCCGGGGCCTGGGCGACCGGATCCTGTCGTTCTTCGGCGCCGTCGCGTCGTCGGACCTGCCCTGGCTGCTGGTGGTGTTCGGGGTTGCCGTGCTGGTCGCCGCCCACATGATCTGGTGGCTGGAGCGCCGGCACAATCCCGACTTCGCGGTCCCCTACCGCAAGGGCATATGGGACTCCTTCTACTGGTCGGTCGTGACTATGAGCACCGTCGGGTACGGCGACAAGGTGGCCCGCGGCACCAGGGGCCGGGTGCTGGCTCTCATCTGGATCGCGCTGGGCACGCTGGTGTTCGCCAGCTTCACGGCGTCCATCGCCTCATCGCTGGCGGTCAATGAGTTGCGAGCCGAGATCTCAGGGCCGGACGACCTCCTTGGTCGCCGGGTCGCCACCGTGGTCCACTCCGCCGGGGAGTCGTACCTTCCTTCGATCGGGGTGGGGCCGGTGGTTGTGGACCGCGTCGACGACGCCTACCGGCTGCTGTCGGAGGGTGAGGTTGAAGCGGTCGTGTTCGACGCTCCGGTTCTCCAGTACCACGCAGCCCGTGAGGGCGCCGGCGAGGTGGTAGCCGTCGGGTCGGATTTCCAGCGGGTCCAGTACGGACTGATGCTGAGCGAGCACGACGCCGAGTTGCGCGAGCGAGTCAACCTCGCGCTGCTCGACCTCGTCGAGAGCGGCGTCTACGGCCGGCTGCACGACGGATGGTTCGGCACTTCGAGCTAGCTCAGGGATTCGAGCAACTCGTCCAGTTCGGGGGGAAGGGGGGACTCCGCTCGCACCGTTCGCCCGCCGACGGGATGGCTGAACGACACGGAGCGGGCATGCAGGAACGGCCGAGACAGGCCGAGAGTGTCGCCGCCGCGCCCCGCGCCGTAGGTCGGATCGCCGACCACATGGTGGCCGATGGCCTGGAGATGGACTCTGATCTGGTGAGTGCGACCGGTCTCCAGCCGGCAGGTGAGCAAGCAGACCTGCGCCGGCTCGACGTAGCGCCGCTCAACCTCGTAATGGGTTCGGGCCGGGCGGCCCCGGTCGGTCACGGTCATGCGCATCGGGTTGCGGCTCGACCGGCCCACGGGGGCGTCGACAACCCCCGCGGAGGCTTGAGGGTGCCCCCGAACCAGCGCAGAATAGAGACGCTCGGGAAGATGGTGTCGCATCTGCTCGACGAGCGACCGGTGGGCCCGGTCGGTGCGGGCCACCACTAGGAGCCCGGAGGTGCCTCGGTCGAGCCGGTGCACGATCCCTGGCCGGTAGGGGTCGCCGACCTCCGCGATCTCCGGATAGCGAGCCAGCAGCCCGTTGACGAGGGTGCCTCGGTCGTGCCCTGCGCCGGGATGCACGACCAGACCGGCGGGCTTGTCCACCACGATCACGTGGGGATCCTCGAAGACCGGCGTGAAGTCCACCTCGACGTCCGGTTGCGGGACAGGATCGTCCCGGAATTGGATTTCCACCGCCAGTGCCTCGCCAGCCGCGACGCGCCTGGCGCCGGAGGTGATGACCGCTCCATCGAGGCGCACACCGCCCTCGGCCACCAGCCGGGCCGCCGCTGAGCGACTCACGTCGGCCACCAGCGCCACCGCCCGGTCGAGCCTGAGGCCGTCGAGAGCGGTTCCGACGATTTCCCCCGCAGGAGTCATCTCGCTCGCCGGTAGGCGTGCCAGACCAGCGCCACACCCCCGAGCACGACCCCCATGTCAGCCACGTTCCATACCGGCCACCACTGGACGTCTATGAAGTCGACCACCGCGCCGTCCAGGAATCCGCCGCTGGACCGGAAGAGCCGGTCGGCGAGGTTGCCGAGTGCTCCCCCGGCGATGCAGCCGGCAGCGGTAGCCGACCACCGGTCGGCACCCAGCCTGCGGTTGAACAGCAGTACTGCTGCGATCGCCACCGCGGCGATTCCGAGCAACGGTCCGAGTCCCTGGAAGCTGCTGAAGGCGGCCCCGGTGTTGAATACGAGGCGCAGCCGCAACGTCCACACCAGGTCGATGACACGGTCGTCGTCCAGGGCCCGCAGAGCCCACCACTTGGTGAGTTGATCGGCGGCGACCACCGACGCAGCCGCCACCATCGCTCGGACAACATGGTGGTGGGTCGGGCCCGTGCCCTCGGTCACGGGTCCGGGCGCTCTAGCGGCGACCGAGGCCGCCCGCCTTAACCTCAACGCGCTCGGCGGCCCAGGGGATGGCCCGGAGGCGGGCGATCGGAATCGGCGCAC
>VYCM01000149.1 GCA_009843915.1 Acidimicrobiaceae bacterium
TGGCGTCGGCGAGCTCGCCGGGGTCGGCCACGGCCACGATCCGGCCGTCGGCTATGCCGATGTCGGCGGGACGGGCTTCGGCGCCGGTGCCGTCGACGAGCGTGCCACCGGTGATCAGCGTGTCGAGCATTGCGCAGAGGGTAGCCGTGGCACGGTGCCGGGAAATCTCGGGTCGGTTATACGCGGTCAACACCCAAAACCAACCCGAGAAACCCGGGGGGTCGGGTGCCGGGAAATCTCGGGGCGGTTATACGCGGTCAACGCGCAAAACCACACCGAGAAATCCAGAGGACCGGCGACCAAGAAATCTCGGGTTGGTTATGCGCGGTGGACACCCAAAACCAACCCGAGAAATCCGGGAGGGAGCCGGGGGGTGTTGGGACGCGGCTGAAACCTCGGGGGGCGGCCGGCGATACAGTCGTTACATGCTGCTGCGACGCGACAAGAAGCGGATGCCGAACACGGCCGACGCCCTGCCGGGGCGGGACGAGCCGATGCCGGTGGTCACCGGACACCTGGTGCTCGGCACCCCGCTCGAGCCGCCGTTCCCGGAGGGGCACGAGCAGGCCATGTTCGGGATGGGGTGCTTCTGGGGCGCCGAGCGGTTCTTCTGGCAGATGCCCGGCGTGTACACCACCGCGGTGGGCTACTCGGGCGGCGTGACGCCCAACCCGACCTACCAGGAGGTGTGCAGCGGGCGCACCGGCCACAACGAGGTGGTGCTGGTGGTGCACGACCCGGCGGCGGCGCCGTACGAGCAGCTGTTGAAGGTGTTCTGGGAGATGCACGACCCCACCCAGGGCATGCGCCAGGGCAACGACGTCGGCACCCAGTACCGCAGCGGGATCTACGTGTACTCCGAGGCCCAGCGGGAGGCGGCGGTGGCGTCGAGGGACCGGTACCAGGCGTCGCTCACGGCCAAGGGCTTCGGCGAGATCACCACCGAGATCGTCGACGCCGGGCCCTTCTACTACGCCGAGGATTACCACCAGCAGTACCTGGCCCGGAACCCGTACGGGTACTGCAACCACGGCTTCTGCCAGGTCGGCTACGAGCCTGCCACCGCCGCGGCGAGCTAGCGGCTTATCCCCCGAATTGTCCCTGAGTTGACCATCGACCGGGGGCCTCCAGACCCGCGGGCCGAGCGGCCCGAAGTGGACCCGGCCGAACGGCCCGAAGCGGGCAGTGCTAGGCGGTCGCGCCAGTTGGGGGCGGCGATGATGGTCCTGTCGGGGCTGGGGTTCGGCGCCACCGGTGCGATCTCCCGCAGCATCGACGCCGACGCCTGGCAGAAGGCCAGCTGGCGGGCCCTGATCGGCGGGGTCGCGGCGCTGGTCTACGTGTGGGTCAGGAGCCGGGTCAGCAGCCGGGTCAGCAGCCGGGTCAGCAGCCGGGCCGGGCGCTCGCAGGCCCGGCCGGACTCGCAGGCCCGGCCGGACTCGCAGGCTGGGCTGCGACTGGGCGCCACGATCGGTCCCCAGGGACTGCTGCTGACCGGGCTGTCCGCGTTCTCGATGATCCTCTACATCGACGCCCTGCAGCGGACCGAGGTGGCCAACGTCTCCGTGATCTTGGCCACCGTGCCGTTCCTGGCCGCCGGGCTGGCGTGGCTTGTCCTGCGGGAGCGGCTGCGGCGCTCGACAGTGGTGGCGGCGGTGATCGCGCTGGCGGGGGTGACCATGACGGTGGCCGGCAACCTCGGACCCGGCGACCTCGACGGCAACCTGCGGGCGGTAGTCCTGGCGTTGACGCTGGCCCTGCTGATCGTGCTGATCCGCCGGTTCGAGGGAGCCGACACGGTGCTGGCGCTAGGCCTTGCCGGAGTGATGCTGTTCGCCGTGGCACTTGTGGTGGCCGACCCCTTGGGGGTGGCCGGCGACCAGTACCCGCTGCTGACGTTCTTCGGGGCGGTGTTCGCGGTGTCGCTAGTGCTGTGGGCCGAGGGTGTGCGGCTGATCCCCGCCGCGGAGGCCGGGCTGCTGGGCGCGAGCGAGACGCCGTTCTCGATCCTGCTGGCGTGGATCGTGCTGGCCGAGGCGCCGCCGCTGGCGACCGTAGTCGGAGGCCTGATGGTGCTGGGCGCCATCTTCGGCCATGCCGGCGCCGACCTCGCCGCTGGCCGGGTCAGCCGGCCATGGCTGCGTCCTAGGACTCGCCCGAGGATCTAGGAGTCCGCAGCGTCGGCGGCGGGGTCGGGCTTTGGGGGCGGGAGCGTCGGCGCCGTCCGAGCCGGGCCCGGCGGTGGGCGTGTCGGCGTCGTCGGCGGCGGGCTCGACAGCGGGCTCGACAGCGGGCTCGACAGCGGCGCCGGCGGCGGATGATGCCGGAGGAACCGGTCACGCCTCCACCTCAACCACGCGAATACCCCGACCAGGCAAGCGACCTGCACTCCCAGGAGCACAAAGTTCCAGGGGAACGGCAATGCCACGTCGTACTTGGCCATTAAGAAAGACGAGAGGACCAAGACCCAAGTGAGCGAGTAAAAGACCGCCTTCTCGCGGCGGCCCAGCAGTTTCGGGTTCCAGAAGGCCCGGAAGAGGCCCCTTGGCGGCTGTCGAGTGTCAGCCATCCTCGGCGGCGGGGTCGGGCTTTGGGGGGCGGAAGAAGAGCAGGAGTTGAGCCGCGCCGGCGCCGACGCCGAGGAGTAGAGCGATGCCCAGGCCGGTCATGCCGTCGAGGCGGTGGGCGATCTCGAGCTCGTAGTCCAGCGACATCGCGCCCGGGCCGAGGATGGCTGTGACGAGGCTCATCACCGCGATCAGGGCCACGTACTCCCAGCCCTCGCCGGTGATCATGAAGCCCTTGTCGCGGTGGACCGTCCAGAACGCCACCACCATCAGAGCGATGAGCCCGGCTGCGGCCAGCTGGGTGAGGAGGCCGAGGACGAGCAGCACGCCCACGCCCATCTCGGTGCCGGCGGCCAGCGTGGCGTGGACCTTGCCGGGGCGCATTCCCATCGACTGGAACCAGCGGCCGGTGCCCGCGAGCTTGCCGCCCCGGAACGCCTTGTTGTAGCCGTGGACGAAGATCATCATGCCGAGGGCGGCCCGCAGGAGCAGCAGGGCGGTGTCGTACGTCCTGAGTGAGCCGACCTCGATGTAGCCGCCCTTGGTCCTGATCGCGCCGTCGAAGAGGAGGGGCCTGGCGTCGAGGAACAGGTTCTCGAGGAACACGTCCTCGTAGAACACCACGGAGAGAGCCAGGGCGACCAGGGTCACGGCGGTCAGCACCCTGATGACGATGTCGGCTGTGCGCTTGCTCACGATGACCCTCCCCGTGGACCGATGTCCTGCGGTCGCGTTGCAGCGGCTGGTCGGCGCGAGTGTAGACACGGTTGCCGGCACCCCCCGTCGCGCCGATCCTGCCCCCGGCGCCCGCGCCGACATCGACAGCAGCGCAGGCTCGCTCAGGCCCGCAGCCGGCGGGAACGCTCAGTCCGTGATTGCCCCGCTCGTCGAAGCCGTCGAGCCTCCCGCCTCACCGCGGTCCCGTGTTGGAATCAGCTTGATCGGGTCCCGACCGTCGACATGGCCGAAGAACGTCCCGTCCACGACCCCGTAGCCGAGCAGGCGCTGGATGGTGGTGCTGAAGTTCGCGGCCTGGTCCGGGCCGACGGCCAGCACCATGTTCTCCACCTGACGCAGCCAGGGCTGGAAGTAGATGATCGAGACCCCGGTCCGGGTCTCGTCGGAGCGGTTGGCGCCCGCCCCGTGATAGATGCCGCCGAGCCAGACCAGGGCGCTTCCCGGCTGGAGATCGAGCGAGACCGCTTCGCCCTCGGACGGCTGCCGCTTGGTCTCCCAGCGGTGGCTGCCCGGCACGATCAACGTCGAGCCGTTCTCGGGCCGGTACGGCGAGAGCGCCCACATGACGCTGACACTCCATGGCGGGCGGGGCCGCGCCACCCCAGCGAGATCGTCGTCGCAGTGGAGCAGCTGGGCGGTCTCGCCGGGATGGATCCGGGTGGCCTGGCATGTGGCGAGAAGGCGACTCGGCCTCAGGTGGTCGTCGAGCAACTCGAGGATTGCGGGGTGCTCGACAAGCGTCGCCACCGAAGGGCACTTAGCCAGCAGCGCATAGGTCCGCTCGGTCCTGAGGCCCTCGAAGTCGTTCCGGCCCCAGCCCTCGGCACCGAAATGAGGCTCCAGCTCGTCCGTGATGGTCGCCAAGACGTCCTCGTCAAGGATGCCCTCCAGGACGGTGTAGCCGTCGGAGGCCAACTGCTGGCGGGTCAGTTGAGCATCCCTAGGAACTCGTCGGTCGTGAGCACGGCGTGCCCGAACGACGGCCAGGTCGTCCTGATCGTGGCGTCCATCTCCTCCTGGCTGAACGCCGCGATCGCGTCCGAGATCAGCGTGGCGTGGTAGCCGAGTTCGACTGCGTACCGCCCGGTCGAGTCGACACAGGTGTTGGCTCGGTTGCCGGCGATGACGACGCGATCGATTCCACGCTGCATCAGCCGGTAGTCGAGGTCCGTGCCGGCGAACCCGCTCGCAGTCCAGTGCTCTTGTGCCACTATGTCCCCCGGTTGCGGGGCGACGTCGGGGTGGACCTCCACGCCGAAGCTCCCGGCCTCGAACAGTCCGAAGTCCCTGGTTCCCTGGTGCGACGGGTTGAGGAACTTCCAGCCGTCGTAGTCGCCGCCGGTGTTGGCGTGGTGCAGCGCGTATGCGACGGTGAGTCCCGCAGCCCTGGCCCCGTCGACCAGGCGCTTGAGGTTCGCAACCGTGCCGGTCGCGCTCGCGGTGGCCGCGGTCAGCGGGTAGAGCTTTCCGCCCTCGGAAAGGAACTCGTTGAGCGGATCGACCAGGAGGACGGCCGTCTCGGTGGCTGGGTAGTCCGGCATAGGCGTCTCGGCTCCCTTGCTTGAGGGTCCGCTCGGGACCCGGTACGGTGCGAGTATAGCTGACTCTGTATTTTAAAGTGTTTGGGTCCTGGCAATTAATAGAAGCAAGAAAATGTGAACCGCAGTGAATGTGAACCATTACGGTGGCGGCGTCGGCGACGAGGCAGCTGAGAACTGGGGCTTCAAGGACGATGGATTGGAAAGACGTCAACACGAGGCACTGCGGCGTGGCTGCGGCGACCGGGATCGTCGGCGACCGGTGGACGCATCTCATCCTGCGCGACGTCTTCGCCGGCGTCCGTCGATACAGCGACCTCCTCGATCACCTGGGCGTGTCCACGGCCGTGCTGGCGGATCGCCTGGGCAAGCTCGTCGGCCACGGCATCCTCACCAAGGTCCCCTATCAGACCGAGGGTCGGCGTCACCGCTACGAGTACCAGCTGACCCAGCGCGGCTTGGGTCTCCTCTATGTCCAGCTGGCCCTGGCCGAGTTCGGGTACAAGTATCTCGTAGACGATGAGAACCGGCTGGTGAGCATGTACGACCGGGACACCGGCCAGCGGGTCACGGTGGGACTGGTGCGCCAGGACGGCACGCCGGTGGATCTCGGCTCGCTCGAACTGCGGCTGAACGAGAGCGCGGCAGCCGGCTAGAGCGTTCCGGCTAGAGCGTCGCTGCCAGACGCAGAGTCAGCCGTTCAGCGTCAGCTCGGACAGGGCGGGGGGCTCGTCCAGCTTGACCAGACGCCCGGGGAAGCCCTTGAAGTGGGGAACGCCCTGCTCGTGGTCGAGCCACTCGTCGACGTCGTCGCACAGCACGGCGTCGCTGCTGATGAACGCGCCGGCCAGGTCGGCCTCGCCCCGCATCTCCGGATACCACCAGCCGTGGGGGACCCGCAGGTGGCCCGCCTTCATCGTGTCCCTCACCCCGATGGCGGCGACCACGCTGCCGGTCGGCGTCTCGAGCCGTGCCCAGTCCCCCTCGACGAGGCCCTCGCGGGCGGCATCGTCGGGGTGCAGGAACAGCTTCGGCCGCGGCACCCGGCGCCGCAGCACCGGAATGTTGCGCTGGCCCGTCTGGAAGAAGGGGTCCTCGCGCACGCCGGTGAAGACCGCGTACGGGTAGTCGTCGTCGGGGGCCGCCGGCGGCTCCCGGTGGTAGGGCAAGGGGTCGAAGCCCAGTTCGGCCAGCACGCTGGAGGCCAGCTCGACCTTGCCCGACGGGGTGGCGAACCCCGTCCGCTCGTACTTGCGGAACTCGGGGGCGGGCCCGTGCATGTAGTGGTCGTGCACGAACTGCTCGAACGACTTGCCCAACGGCGACAGCCGGAAGTCGAGGAGGTCCTCGAGGCTGGACCAGGGGAAGTGCTCCCCGAACCCGAACCGGTGGGCGAGGTCGCGCCAGAACCGGAACGTGCTCGACGACTCCGCCGGCGGATCGACGACCCTTTCGTTGACGGTGAGCCGGGTCGTCCAGCTCCACGTGTCGGCGATGTGGTTGCGCTCGGAGAACACGTCGCCGGGCAGCACGTAGTCGGCCAGCATCGCGGTGGGCGTCATGAAGATCTCGTGGGCGACGATCAGCTCCTGGTTGAGGAGTCCCCGGTGGATCTGGTGCTGGTTGGGGTAGCTGAGCAGCGTGTTGTTGCCGAGGGTGATGAACGCCTTCACGGGGTAGGGGTCGCCGTCGGCCATGGCCCGGAACACCGCCGTCGGGTTGGCCATGTAGCAGCCCATCACTAGGTCGGCGTAGCGGTACCCCCACACCCTCTCGGTGGCGTCTGCGAGCAGGTCCTGGGCCCGGTAGGTGAAAGCCGGATGGTGTTGGGAACCGAGCTGCTTGTCGCGCTGCTCCTGGCTCAGGGCCTCGTGGAACTGCATCCTCGACTCGGGGATGTAGTCGGGGTTGAACCCGCCGAGGCTCTCGCCCCCCACCACGTCGAGGTTTCCCGTGACGGCCCGCAGGATCGACTGGAGCCGGATGCCGGACGTCGACGAGATCTGCTGGTCGGTGATGGGAGTCCAGGGGATTACCGCGCTCTCGGCCGTGGCGTACATGCGGGCCGCGGCCCGGATCTGGGCGCGGTCGACGCCGGTGATCTCCTCCACCCGCTCGAGCGGATACTCGGCGACCCTGGCCCGAAGGTCGTCCCAGCCGACCGTCCAGTCACGCACGAAGTCGGCGTCATAGAGCTCCTCCTCGATGATCACGTGCAGCCAGCCGAGGAGCATGGCCGCGTCGCTGCCGGCCCTAAGGCTGAGGTGGAGGTCGGCCTGGGCCGCCTGCTCGCTCACCCGCGGGTCGAGCACGATCAGCTTCGCCCCGTTGAGCCGGGCCAGGTTGATCATGTTGAAGATCGGCGTCCACGAGTGCCGCTTCGGGTTGTGCCCGATCAGCACTACGCACTTCGAGTTCATGATGTCGGGGAACGGCATCCAGCCGTAGGTGAACTTGTTGACCGCCGCGGTGTTGCCCGCGCAGAGCGCCACCCCGCTGATCCAGTTGGGTGAGCCGAGCAGATTCATGAACCGCCGGTCCATGCCGTGGGTTACCTGAGTGTTCCATCCCGAGGTCGACACGGCCAGGGCCTCGGGCCCGTGCTTGGCCACGATCCCCTTCAGCTTCTGTGCGATCTCATCCATCGCCTGCTCGTAGGAGATCTCCTCCCACCGGTCGTCGCCCCGGTCGCCGGCTCGCTTGAGCGGTACCCGGAGCCGGTCGGGGTGGTTGTGGATCTGGGGGGCGGCCGTGCCCTTGAAGCAGATGTTGTGGGCGAGCAGTGGGTTCTCGTGGGGGAGGATCTGGGTCAGCTTGCCGTCGGTGACCACGGGCCGGAGTTGGCAGCCGATGTCGCAGACCGTGCAGACGACGTGGCGCTCGGTCTGGCGGGGGCTGTCGATTGCGGTTGTCATGCGGCCTCCCTGAACTCTGTGGCGCAAGTGTCTAGCCGCCACGGTCTGCGACCGGGACCCAGGCCGCAGCCCGTGACGGCGGACGGGACAGACGCGGCGACCCCGAGGAGAGTCGTGTCAGCTGTGCGCCGCCCCATCACGGGAGGATGTTAGCTGACTTTGTTCTTCAAAGTAAGGCTGGGCGGGTTGCGCTAGCGAGAACCGGCCGGCGCGAACACCCGGCGGCGGGGTGCGTCGCTCGTGCGGCGGCTGGCGGGGCCGGCGGAGAGTAGACATTCATGCCGTGGGTGCGACCCCGGCGGTGGCTGTGACGATGGTGGCTGGAGCCCGGACGGCGGTGCGGCCGGTGGACGGCGAGCTGGCCGGCTGGAACCCGGTGGTGCTGGCCGGGGTGGTGGGCCGAGAGGTGCTGGAGCGGGCCGGGCTCGATGCGGGCGTGCTCGACGAGGTGGTGGTTGGGTGCTGCGATCCGGTGGGGGCGGCCGGGGCCGACGTGGCTCGGGCGATCGTGCTGGCTGCCGGGTGGCCGGTCTCCATCGGCGGTTCGGTGGTCGATCGGGGCGAGACCAGCGGTGCGGCCGCCGTGCAGGCGGCGGTGGCCGCCATCCGGGCCGGCCAGGCCCGGACCGTGCTGGTGGTCGGCCTCGGCCTTTGCTCGGTGGTGCCGCCGGGAGCGGCCGCCCTCAACCGCACATACGGAGCGCCGTGGGGTGGGGTGGCCGAGCGTTTCGAGGAGGTCGGCGGCCTGCTGCCGGCGCCCCGGCTGTCGGAGAGGGCCGCTCAGGCCGCGGGCATCGGCCGGGCCGATCTCGACGCCGCCGCCGAGGAGTCCCGTCGCCGGCGGGCGGAGGCGGAAACGAGCCCGGCCATCGTGGCGGTGGCGGCCCGGCCGGGCGATGCCGCGGGGCGAGGCATGTACCGGGGCGATCCGGTGGCCACTGACGTGGTGCGCGACTGGGGCGACGCGGCCGAGTTGCCCCCCGCCTTCGATGACGACGGACTGCTGACCGCGGCCACGTTCGCTCCCCCGGCCGACTGCGTGACTGCGGTGCTGCTACAGGCCGGATTTGAGGCTCAGGCGCCGGACGGGACGACCACCATGGCCGGGATGGGCCGGGCCGCGGGCGACCCGTTCGACCCGGTCGGAAACGTGGCCGTGACGGTCGGTCGGGCGCTGGATGATGCCGGGGTCGAACTCGCTGCCGTGGAAGCCATCTCCGTCGTCGAGCACGACGCGGCCACGGCGCTGCTGGTGGCCCGGGCATTGGACATCGACGCGGAGCGCATCAACCGTGACGGAGGTGCGGTGGCCACCGGCAACGCCGGAGCAGCCGAGGAACTGCGCGTCATCACCGACGGGCTCGCGGTTACCGGAGGTCAGCGGCTGCTTCTGACTATCAGCGCAGGCCCCACCGGATCGGCGACCATCGTGTGGCAGACAGATATTTAAGTAACTTTCAGTTGTTTATGTCATAGCGGGGTGATACATTCATTTCCATGGAAGTTGAAGTTCTGGCCACGATGTTTGGGGTTGCGCTCGCCGCCATCGTCGCAGCGTGTGGCGCGGGCTTCCGCTGGCTGCGTTCCGACTTCCGCGACCTGCGGGTGGACTTCCGCGACCTTGAGTCCCGGTTCAACGAGCAGACCATGGTCACCAACGCAAGTTTCGCTGAGGTCAATGGACGCCTCGACAGACTCGAGACGAGGTTCGACGGGCTTGAGCACAAGGTGGACAGGCTCGAGGGCAAGGTCGACAGACTCGAGCGCAAGGTCGATGATCTGATCATGGCGCTGACCCGCACCGGGCTCCCGATCGAAGCTCGACTTGCCGCGTCCGAGTCCCCGCCCGCACCAGGGACTGCTGCCCCGCCGTCCGCGCCCGCGACCACTGCCCAGCCACCGGAGCCGGCGCCAGGACCAACCGAGTCGCCAGGAGATGAGTCGCTCAAAGCTGCACCGCCCTCTGAGATCGCTGACCTCCCCCGGGCGCCACCCGGGACCGGCGGTCAGCCCACCGCGGAGCGGCCGTACTGGCCACCACCGCCCGAGCCCTTCGGACCCACGGCAGCGCCTGCCTAACCCACCAGTGCCGGAGCATGGCCGGGACTGGGGCGTAGCATCGGAGCAGCCGGCGACGGGAGGCAGCCGGTGGTGGAGGGCTGGCGTGTGCCGGAGGCTGGCGTGAAGGTGAAGTCGGAGAGGGCCGTCAACATCGGGTTGCTGGTGCTGGCGCTGACGGGCCTGGTGGTGGGCTCCATCCTGGCCGACATCATAAAGGTGCTGATCGCGGTGGTGATCGCCTACGGGGTGCTGCGACTTGGTCTGGGCATGCTTCGCAACCTGGCCCGGCCGCTGCCGGAGCCGCCGGACCCGGGCATCCTGCGCAAGGTCAAGATCGAGTACCGCTGCGCCATCTGCGGGGCCGAAGTACGCATGACCATCGCCCCCGACGAGGACCCCGAACCGCCCCGCCACTGCCAGGACGAGATGGACCTGGTGACACCCATCGAGTGACCGCCACCGGAGTTATCCACAGACTGTGGATAAATCGGGGGATAATTGCAACGGTGTGATAAGCGGGTGGGCGCCGGTCAGCGGTACTGGGTGGCGGTGACGATCCCGCCCAGGATGAAGGCCAGGCCCACCAGCAGCACCACGTTGGAGGTGTCCCAGATCACGCCCAGATAGTTGACGATGATCGTCGCCATGCCCAGCCCCAGCAGGCCGAACAGCAGGATCGGCACCCAGATGGGGCTCGGCGGCAGCTCGTCGAACCCGGTGTGGGTCTGCCTGTCGGGCTGGTAGTTGTCGGGTCGGGTGCCCTTGGCGGTCACACGGCCGGCCGGCACTCGGCGCTTCGTAGGTCTCGGCATAGCCCCGAGGATAGACGCAGCGGCTAGAAGCGACCCGCCAGAAAGTTGGCGGCGTCGGTGGCGGCCGGGTAAGCGCCGGTGAGTCCCGAGGTCATGTAGCCGGCGTCGGCGATCAGCGTCACGCCGGTTACGTAGGCGGCCGCGTCGCTGCACAGGAACAGCAGCGGGTAGGCCTGCTCCATCGGCGTGGACGCCTCCACGCCGGCGTCGGACCGGTAGTCGGCGCCGAACTCCAGCCACAGCTCCCTGTTGGCCTCGGCCAGCGGGGTCACGGTCGGGCCGGGGCAGATGGCGTTGACGCGGATCCCCCGCCGCAGCAGCGGGTAGGCCCGGGTGGCCACATAGGCGCACATGGCCTGCTTGGTGTGGAAGTAGTCGGCCTTGCGGCGGTCGACGAACCAGGCGGCGGCCTCGTCGAAGCCGGACATGTCCAACACCTCGTTGAGCTCCTCCAGGTTCCGCTCCCAGCCGAGGCCCGCCGTCGACGAGATGAAGCCGATGGCCGAGCCCGGCGGCAGCATCCCCGCGTCCAGCATCCGGTCGATCAGATGGCGGTGGCCCACGAAGTTGATCCGCTCGATGCCCGGCGTGCCGTCGGCCACCCCCGCGCAGGCCAGCAGGGCGTGCACCGGCCCGCCGCACGAGTCCACCGCAGCGTCGATGGACGCCTGTGAAGCCAGGTCCAGGCCGATGGCCGTCACCCCGTCCAGCGCCACCTCGGCCCGGTCCATGACCACCACCTCGGCGCCCAGGTCCAGAGCCAGCTCGGCCGCAGCCGCGCCCATGCCGGTGGCGCCGCCCACCACCAGCACCCGCTTGCCGTCGAACCGGAACCCGTCGAACAGTGACATTGCGCGGATCAGCCCTCCTGCCTAGCGTGACCGGGGCAATGTCTACCACCGAGGCGGAGATCCGCTCCGACGCGTACTACGACCCGTTCGACTTCGAGATCGACGCGGATCCCTACCCCACCTGGAAGCGGCTGCGCGACGAGGCGCCGCTGTACCGCAACGACCGGTACGACTTCTACGCGCTGAGCCGGTTCGACGACGTCGCCGCGGCGTTCAAGGACTGGCACACCTACAGCTCGGCCAAAGGCACCGTCCTCGAGATCATCAAGAGCGGCATGGACGTCCCGCCCGGCTTCATCATCTTCGAGGACCCGCCGGTCCACGACTACCACCGGGGCCTGGTGTCGCGGGTGTTCACCCCCAAGAAGATGAACGCCCTGGAGTCCAAGCTGCGGGAGTTCTGCGCCCGCAGCCTCGACCCGCACATGGGCACCGGCCGCTTCGACTTCATCACCGACCTCGGCGCCCAGATGCCGATGCGGGCCATCGGCATGCTGCTGGGCATCCCCGAGCAGGACCAGACCACCCTGCGAGACCTGGTCGGCGACAACCTCAAGCTGGACGACGGCACCATGCCCGACTTCACCTACGAACGCTCAGGCGACGTGAGCTCGACCGACTTCCTCCGCGAGTACATCCGCTGGCGCTCCGAGAACCCGACCGACGACCTCATGACCGAGCTGCTCCACGCCGAGTTCACCGACGAGACCGGCACACTCCGCCGGCTCACCCGGGGCGAGGTCATGAACTTCATCTCGCTGCTCAACGGGGCCGGCAACGAGACCACCACCCGTCTCATCGGGTGGACCGGCAAGCTGCTGGCCGAGCACCCCGACCAGCGCCGCGCCCTGGTGGAGGATCGGTCGCTCATACCCCAGGCCATCGAGGAGATCCTCCGCTACGAGGCTCCCTCCCCCGTTCAGGGCCGCTGGGTAACCGCCGACGTCGAGCACCACGGCCACACCGTCCCCGCCGGCAGCGTCATGCTGCTGCTCAACGGAGCGGCCAACCGCGACGACCGCAAGTTCGCCGACGGCGACACCTTCGACATCCACCGCAACATCGACTTCCACCTCGCCTTCGGCTACGGCATCCACTTCTGTTTGGGCGCGGCGCTGGCCCGGATCGAGGGCCGCATCGCCCTCGAAGAGGTGCTCGAGCGCTGGCCCGCCTGGGACGTCGACTGGGACAACGCGGTGCAGGCCCGCACATCCACCGTGCGAGGCTGGGAGAGCCTGCCGGTGGTCACGGCGTGAGGCTGGGAGAGACTGCCGGCGACGACCGGCTGACCCCCGCGCGAGGCTGGGAGAGCCTGCCGGTGACGACCGGCTGACCGTCCCCGGCAACCCGCTCTACTTGAAGTTCTCCCAGTAGCGGGACGGGACCGGCCCCCGCTGGCCGTGATACTTCGAGCCCAGCTCGCTGGAGCCGTAAGGGGTGTCGGCCGGGGTGGTCATCCGCTGGAAGCTGATCTGGCCGATCCGCATCCCCGGATACAGCGTGATCGGCAGGTTGGCCACATTCGACAGCTCCAGGGTGAGCTGGCCGTCGAAGCCGGGGTCCACGAAGCCGGCCGTCGAGTGGATCAGCAGCCCCAGCCGCCCCAGCGACGACTTGCCCTCCAGGCGGGCCACCAGGTCGTCGGGCAGCGCCACCCGCTCCAGCGTGGCGCCCAGCACGAACTCGCCCGGATGCAGGATGAACGGGTCGTCGTCGCCGCCGGACTCCACCAGGGTGGTCAACTCCGACAGGTCCTGCTTCACGTCGATGTGGCCCAGCGTGTGGTTGCGGAACACCCTGAAGCTGGACCCCAGCCGCAGGTCCACCGACGACGGCTGCACCGCGTCGTCGTCCAGCGGGTCGATCACGATGCGGCCGGCGGCCAGCGCCTCGCGGATCGAGCGGTCCGACAGGATCATGGTGCGGTTCTATCCCAGCGCCCGGGGCGTGACAAATGTCACTTGCTCCCCAGCGCCTGGGGCGTGACGAATGTCACTTGCTCGGGTCGGTCGGCCTGTTACCTTCGGTCCGATGGACTTCCGCCGGATCAACGGCCTCCCGCCCTACGTCTTCACGATCATCAACGACCTGAAGATCCAGCTCCGCCACGAGGGCGCCGACATCATCGACCTCGGGTTCGGCAACCCCGACCTGCCGTCGCCGGAGATCGCGGTCGACAAGCTGTGCGAGGCGGCCCGCAACCCCCGCAACCACCGGTACTCGTCCAGCCGGGGCCTGCCCGCGCTGCGGCGCAACGTCGCCGCCCTGTACCAGAGCCGCTTCGGCGTGGACCTCGACCCCGACACCGAGGTCATCAACACCATCGGGGCCAAGGAGGGGTTCAGCCACCTCATGTGGGTGCTGCTCCAGCCTGGCGACACCTGCCTGGTGCCCACCCCCAGCTACCCGATCCACATCTACGGGCCGCTGTTCGCCGGCGCCCAGATCCGGGAGGTGCCCCTCGCCGACGGCGACGAGTTCGTCCATCGGATGCAGCTCAGCTGGCACTACAGTCGGCCCAAGCCCCGGGTGGCGGTGATCTCGTTCCCGCACAACCCCACCACCACCTGCGTCGACCTCGACTTCATGCAGAAGGTGGTCGACTGGGCCCGGGAGCGCGACATGCTGGTCGTGCACGACAACGCCTACGCGGATTTGGGATTCGACGGGTACAAGCCGCCGTCGATCCTGCAGGTGGAGGGGGCCAAGGAGTGCGCGGTGGAGTTCTACTCGTGCACCAAGTCGTTCTCGATGGCGGGCTGGCGGATGGCGTTCATGCTGGGCAACGCCGAGGTGGTGGCCGCGCTGGCCAAGCTCAAGAGCTACCTCGACTACGGGTCGTTCCAGCCGATCCAGATCGCGGCGGCGGTCACCCTGAGGGAACAGCCCGACTACCCGCTGGAGGCCTGCGCCGTGTACGAGCGGCGGCGCGACGCCCTGTGCGACGGCCTCAACCGCATCGGCTGGGAGGTGGAGCCGCCCAAGGGGACCATGTTCGTGTGGGCCAGGATCCCCGAGCCGTACCGGCACATGGACTCGATCGAGTTCGCGTCGAAGCTGGTGCGGGAGGCCCACGTGGCCGTGTCGCCCGGCGTGGGGTTCGGGCCCGGCGGCGAGGGCCACGTGCGGTTCGCGCTGATCGAGAACCGCCAGCGCATCAACCAGGGCATCCGCAACCTGCGGCGCTGCCTGCCCGACCTGGAGCCTGCCGCCGCAGAGGCCGGCGAGCCGGAAGCCGGAGCCGAGGACAGGGAGCCCGCCGGTAAGGCCACGGCAGCCTGATCGCGCTCCCACTCCCTAGTGGGGGTATAACGGTCCGGTGCTGATCGTCGTCTCCCCGGCCAAGGCGCTCGACTACAGCTCCAAGCTGCCCACCCGCAAGCACTCCCAGCCCCGGATGCTGGACGAGGCCGGGCCGCTGGTGGACGTCATGCGCCAGAAGACGCCCGACGAGATCTCCAAGCTGATGGACATCTCGGCCGAGCTGGCCGAGCTCAACTTCGACCGCTACGCCGACTGGGAGGCGCCGTTCACCACGGCCGACGCCCGGCCCGCGCTGCTGGCCTTCGCCGGCGACGTGTACCAGGGCATGGATGCGGCGGCCACCTTCACCGAGCGGGACTACACCCACGCCCAGAAGGTGCTGCGCATCCTGTCGGGGCTGTACGGGGTGCTGCGCCCGCTGGACCTGATGCAGCCGTACCGGCTCGAGATGGGGTCCAAGCTGGCCACCGACCGGGGACGGGACCTGTACGCCTACTGGGGCGAGCGCATCACCGACGCCCTCAACGAGGACTTGGCCGCCAGCCCGGGGCCGGCGGTGGTGGTGAACCTGGCGTCGCACGAGTACTTCCGCTCGGTGGCGGTGGGCCGGCTGGAGGGGCGGCTGGTGACGCCCGCCTTCCTGGACGGCCGGGGCGAGGCCGAGCCCAAGATGATCTCGTTCTTCGCCAAGCGGGCCCGGGGGTCGATGGCGGGCT
>VYCM01000098.1 GCA_009843915.1 Acidimicrobiaceae bacterium
AGATGACGGCGTTGGTCATCATCACGTTGTCGTTCATGTAGGAGCCGTGGGGCTCGGAGCACTCGGCGATGGCCTCCTTGCAGCTGTCGATGCGCCCCTCGAGTGCGGGCGCGGGCTCGAAGTTGAAGGCGATGGCGCCGATGCCCATGCTGCCGGCGGTGGCGAACGTGGCCGGATTGCCGCAGGCCACCCACAGCGGCGGGTGGGTGCCGTCGAGGGGCTTGGGGAGGATGTTGTGGTTGGGCGGCACATGGAAGTGCTCGCCCTCGTAGGAGTAGTCCCGCTGGGCCCACATGCGGGGGATCTCGGCCATCACTTCGTTCCACATGGCCTTGGTCTCGGAGGTGACGGTGCTGTTGAACGTGGCCACCTCGTGGCTGCCCGCGCCCCGGCCCGTGCCGAACTCGAAGCGTCCCTCGCAGAAGTGGTCGAGCATGGCGGCCCGTTCGGCGATGCGAACCGGGTGCTCCTTGGTGGTGGGCAGGCTGGTGATGGCCGTGCCCAGGTGGATGTAGTCGGTCTGTGCCGCGATCCAGCCGATCATCACCTCCGGCGACGACATGTGGCTGTACTCGGTGAGGCAGTGGTGCTCCCCGAACCAGGCGAACTTCCAGTTGTGCTTGTCGGCCAGGATCGGGTATGACGCCTCGCGCATCAGCATGAGGTGCTCGTGCTCGGGGATGTGCGCCGAGGGGCCCGGTATGTAGCCGTTCTGGAATATCCCGAACTCCATGGACCCTCCCTCGGTGGATGGCAGGCAGTAGGCGGCTGTCGGCAGTGAGGCTAACGGACAGAACCATTGCCCTGGTCGGCCCAGTTAGGGTCGGCGAGGTGAACCGGTGGTGGGAGATCGGCGGCGCGGCCCACGGCGACGTCTACGACGATCGCTGGCGGCGCATGGAGGCCAGGGGTGAGTGGGTCCACGGCGAGGCCGACCTGGTGAGCTGGTTCGAGCCGGCCTCGGTGCTGGACGCCGGCTGCGGCACGGGCCGGGTCGCCATCGAGCTCGACCGCCGGGGCATCGACGTCGTGGGTGTGGACCTGGATACTCGCATGCTGGCGGAAGCCCGCAGCAAGGCCCCGCGCGTGCCGTGGATCCTGGGCGACCTCACCGATGTGGAGATCACCGCGCCCGGCGCGGCCGAAGCGAGGCGACAGTTCGACCTGATCGTGCTGGCCGGCAACGTGATGGTGTTCGTTGAGATCGGCACTGAGGCGGCGATCGTGGCCAACATGGCTCGGCACCTGAGCCCGGGCGGGCGGCTGGTGTCCGGCTTCCGCCTGGGGCTCAGCCCGCTGACCTTTCACGACTACGACCGGTTCGCCGAGGACGCCGGCCTCACCCTTGAATATCGCTGGACCACCTGGGACCGCGAGCCCTTCGACGGCGGCAGCTACGCGGTGACGGTCCACCGCCGGCCGCAAGACGTGTGAGCACCGGCGGGGACGATCACGCCCTCGCGACCCGGCTGGCCCACGAGTGCGGCCAGCGGCTGCTCGACCTGCTGAGCGATCCCGCCGCGTCGCATGGCTGGGGCCTGGAGGACGCCGGCGACCGGCTGGCCCACGAGTTCCTCACCCACGAGCTGGCCCGCCTGCGGCCGGGCGACGCGGTGCTTTCCGAGGAGGGCCGCGACGACCGGCGGCGGCTCGACGCCGATCGGGTCTGGATCCTCGACCCGCTCGACGGCTCCTACGACTTCGGCGTGACCGGGGCGTGGTCAGTGCATGTGGCGCTGTGCGAGCGGGGCGTTCCGGCCGCGGCCGCGGTGGCCGTGCCCGCCTGGGGGACCACCTTCGCCACCGATCCGCCGTCGGAGCCCACCATGTGCCGGGTCGGACGCCGCCGGGTGGTGGTGGCCAGGTCGCGGGGCTACAGCGACGGCCGCATGCTGGCCCAGCGCCTCGATGCCGAGGTGGTGACCATGGGCTCCGCGGGGGTCAAGGCGATGGCCGTGGTACGGGGCGAGATGGACGCCTACGTGCATGCCGGCGGGCTCTACGAGTGGGACACGTGCGCGCCGGCCGCGGTGGCCCTGGCCGCCGGTCTGCACGCCTCTTGCGCAGACGGCTCGCCTCTGCGGTTCAACAACCCGCGCCCGCACACCCGCGGTCTGGTCATCTGCCGCCCCGACTTCGCCGACGAGTTGCTGGGCGCCCTAGCTCAAGGTTGAGGGTGAGGGATCGGCGGCTGCGATCTGGAGGGCGCCGGGCACGACCTCCAACCTGATGGGCGCGGGGCCGAACTCCTCGCCGTCGCCGACCAGGTCCATCTCGCCCTCGATAGTGACGGTGCGCCCCCGCATCATGTGAACTTGGCGGTGGCCGACATGGCCGCCCTCGAACACCTTCGGAAGCAGGCGCAGCATGGTGGTCCGGCTGGCCGGGCCCACGGCGCACACGTCGATCAGGCCGTCGGCGGGGTCGGCGTCGGGGCAGATGGCCATGCCGCCCCCGAAGGTCCGCGTGTTGTTCACCGCGAACAGGGCGCTGCGCAACTCGGTGCGCTGCCCGTCAACGGTGACGGCAAGCTCACGGTGCCGCAGCCCCGGCATGGTCAGCAGAGTGGCCACCGTGTAGCGGCTCGGCCCCTTCGGGAAGCGCATCCGGTCGGCCCTGACGTTGACATCGACGCTGAAGCCGCCGGTCACGCTGAGAGTCACCCACCTCTGCCGGTCGGTGCGGATGGCGTCAACCGGCCGGGTGGACCCCAGCGCGATGGCTGCGGCCTCCTCGACGCTCAGGCCGAACAGCCCGAAGGCCCGGGCGAAGTCGTTGCCCGTGCCCGCGGGCACGATGCCCAGGGCCGTGCCGGTACCGGCCACCCCCTGGGCGGCGAGGTTCAGAGTGCCGTCACCGCCCACCGCGATGAGCCGCTCCGCGCCCGCTGCCACCACGGCCCGGGCCGCGTCGGCCGACTCCTCCGCGGAGGACCCGCTGATGTCAACCGGCATGTGGCCGGCCTGCTCGATAACCCGGCGAACAACCGGCGCGGCTGCCGCGGCCCGACCTCGACCCCCCCGGGGGCTAACCAGCATATGAACCTCGCCCACGGCGCCCGGTCTAGCACCGCTTCGGGGGCACCGCGGCGCGTCGGGGCTTCCTACAGGCCGAGGAAACCTCCGCCGTCGGCGACGATGGTCTGGCCGGTGACGTAGCGGGCGCTGCTGGAGGCCAGAAACACCGCGACCGGGCCGATGTCGGCCGCCGCGTCGCCCAGGCGGCCCAGCGGGGTGCGGGCGACGAGGCGGGTCTCGAGATCAGGATTGGCGGCTACGGCCGCTTCCATGGCCGGAGTGAGGGACACCGGGGCGATGGCGTTGACTCGCACGCCGTCCGGGCCCCACTCCCGGGCCAGACTCTTGACGATCCCCCGCTGGGTCGCCTTCACTGTGGCGTAGATAGGCAGGTTGGCCGACCCCTCCACACCCGCGGGTGACGTCAGCAGGATCAGCGTGCCCGGCCGCCGCCGCAGATGGGCCAGCGACGCCTGGGCGCACAGGAAGCTCGCGGTGGTGGCGGTGGCGATCTGGGGCCGGATCATGTCGCTTCGGGTGAACTGCACCCCTCCGGGCCGTCCCGCGTGGGCCACCGCGTTGTGGACCATGATGTCGAGCCCGCCGAAGCGCTTCACCGCTTCATCCACCGTGGCCTCCACGTCGACCGCCTCGGTGACATCGCAGCGCACGAACACGGCCTCGTGGCCGGCTGCCCGGATCGACTCGGCGGCGGGCTCGCCGTTGGCCGCCCTCCGGGCCGCGATCACGACCGCGGCCCCCGCCGCGGCCAGTGCGCTGGCGATCCCGGCCCCGATGCCCTGTCCGGCCCCGGTGATGATCGCCACCTGGCCTTCGAGCACCCGGCCGCCCGTTCGCGGCTCGGCCTCACCTCTCTCAGCCATGCTGTCCCCGGTCATCCGGCCATCCAGGTGCCGCCGTCCATCACCAGCGAGGCGCCGGTCAGGCCACCGGCCGTTCGGCTGTCGGCCAGGGCTTCGATCACGGCGGCGACCTCGGCCGCCGACGGCAGTCGGCCCAACGCGGCGTCGTGCAGAGCGGTGGCGTCGACCGCAGCCGCCGTGTGCTCCGGCGACAGGAACATCGACGGGTGCAGGGTCACGGCATGGGCCCGGATCCCGTCGGATCCCCAGCTGCGGGCCAGAGACCGGGCCAGGACCCGCAACCCTTCCGCCAGCGCCGACAGGGCCACCAGGTTGGCGGCGCCGGCCGCGCCCACCAGCGGCACGCAGACCACCATCGTGCCGCGCCGGGCGGCCAGATGCCGGTGCGCGCCACGGGCTACGCGGATGGCCGCCTCCAGCGGGTCGTCGCAGGCCGCAGCCCAATCGTCGGTGGTCATCTCCCCGATAGGGGTCGGGATCCGGCTCCGGTCGGGATAGAGGGCGTGAACCACAAGGTCGAGGCCGTCGACCGGGGTGCCGTCGTCGCGAACCAGGCCGTCCACGAAGCCGTCGTCGACCTCAGCCGGCTCCGGCGCCTTCACCAGCACGTCACCCGACAGCTCGGTGGCCAGAGCAGCCGCAGGGTTGCCCCCGCCCACGACCAGAACGTCGCGGCTCATATCGACGCCTCGCTCCTGTGGGTGCGGGCTGGATCGTCGCGGTTCATGTCGGCGCCTCTCGCCCGGCGTCGATGCGCTCTCGCAGCTCGACCGCGCCCCACGCACCCACGCCACCGACGATGACCGCGGCCACCACACACAGCCACCCGCCCAGCGGCGGCACGTCCAGCTCGAAGAACTCGCGCAGGAACGGCAGGGCCATGGCCGCACCGTAGGAGGCGGCCATGGCGGCGGCCAGACCCACCTTCCAGGGTCTCAGCGGCCGGCTGATCAGCAGCAGGATCACCAGGCCGATGGCCAGCAGCGTCATCGTGGCCGACGTGCGGGCCTCGTCCAGGCTCACGCCGTCGAGGCGGCGCACGACCTCGTACAGCACGAACGTCACCACGCCGGCCACCGCGCCCGCCGGCAGCGAGAAGCGCAGCACCCGGCGCAGGAAGCCGGGCTTGACCAGGCGGTGGTTGGGCGCCAGGGCCAGGAAGAAGCCGGGCACGCCCACCGAGAACGTGCCGATGAGGGTCAGATGGCGGGGCAGGAACGGGAACGGCGAGCCGGCCAAGCCGATCAGCAGGGTCAGCAGCACCGCGTAGGCCGCCTTGGTGATGAACAGGTTGGCCACCCGCTCGATGTTGTTGATCACCCGGCGGCCCTCGGCCAGCACCCGGGGCAGCGTGGCGAAGCGGTTGTCGAGCAGCACGAGCTGGGCCACGGCCCGGGCCGCCGAGGATCCGGTGCCCATGGCGATGCCCATGTCGGCGTCTTTGAGGGCGAGCACGTCGTTCACTCCGTCGCCGGTCATGGCCACCGTGCGTCCCCGGGACTGGAGGGCGTGGACCATGGCCCGCTTCTGGTGCGGGTCGACTCGCCCGAACACAGTGGTGGACTCCAGCGTGTCGGCCAGCTCGCCGGGCTGGGACGGAAGTCGGCGGGCGTCGACGGCCGGCGGGTGCAACCGGCCCGGGACCGCGACATCACTGGCGGGATCGCCACGGTCTCCGGCACCGGTGATGCCGGCCCGGTGAGCAACCGCGGCCACCGTGGCCGGATGGTCACCGGAGATGACCTTGAGATCGACGCCCTGGTCTCGGAAGTAGGCGAAGATCTCCGCCGCGTCGGATCGCAGCGTGTCGCCGAGACGCACCAGGCACAGCGGCTCGCGGTCGGTGGGCAGGGCCTCGCCGGACGGCTCCGCCGCGCCGGAGCGGGTCATCACCAGCACCCGCTCGCCGTCGGCCGACGCGGCCGTGGCCTTGGCCCGAGCGTCGTCGCTGGCGTCGCCGGCTTCCAGCAGCACGTCGGGCGCGCCCAGGTGGAAGGTACCCCGGCCCTCGAAGCTGGCCGCGGCCCACTTGCGGGCCGACGAGAACGGCACGCTGCCGGTCAGCCTCCATCCGGGTGGTGGGTCGCCGACCGCGTCGACGATGGCGGCCAGGGTGGCGTTGGGTGCGGGGTCGGCCGAGGCCAGCGCGGCCAACGCGCCGGTCGCCTCGGCCTCGCTGGCCGCTCCCAGCAGCTCCACCCGCTCGAAGGAGATGTCCCCGGTGGTGATCGTCCCCGTCTTGTCGAGGCACAGGGTGTCGACCCGGGCCAGCAGCTCGACCGACGCCAGCTCCTTGGCCAGCGCCCGCCGGCGGGCCAGGGCGACCACGCCGGTGAAGAAGGACAGGCTGGTGAGCAGTACCAGGCCGTCGGGCACCATGGCCACCGCGGCGGCGACCGTGCCCCGCAGCGCCTCCTGCCAGCGGTCCTCGGTGGCCAGCAGCCTCCCCAGAAGCAGCACCGTGGCTAGCGGGATGATCCACGTCAGGCGGCGCAGGATCACGTTGACGCCGCCCTTGAGTTCGCTGCCGGCCAGCTTGAACCGGCGGGCCTCCTCCGCCAGGCGGGCAGCATAGGAGTCGGCACCGATGGCGGTGGCCCGGTACCAGCCCGCGCCGGCGTTCACGAACGACCCCGACATCACGCCGTCGCCGGGGGCCTTGTCGACCGGGTCGCTCTCGCCGGTCAGAAGCGACTCGTCGATCTCGAGGCCCCGGGCGGCCACCACCTCGCCGTCCACCACCACCTGGTCGCCGGGCTGGAGCTCCAGGATCTCGTCGGCCACCACCTCGCTCGTGCCGACCTCCAGCGTCCGCCCGTCGCGGACCACCCGGGCCCGGGGGGCCGACATCACCGCCAGCCTGTGGAGCTCGCGCCGGGCCTTGAGCTCCTGGGCGATGCCGATGGCGCTGTTCGACACCACCACCCCGGCGAAGAGGGCGTCGGCCGGGAAGCCGGCCACCATGATGAGCACGAACATCGAGCCGATGATGGCGTTGACCGGTGTGAGCACGTTGTTGCGGACGATCTGGCCCACGGTGCGGACCGGTGCGTCGGGCACATCGTTGGTGCGGCCCTCGCGGCGGCGCTGCTCGACCTCTTCGGTGGTGAGCCCCCGAGGCGCGGTGGCTGCCTCAGGCATGTCTGGGGTCACACCCGCTCGACGCGCTTGAAGGCTTCGCCGTAGGGCAGGCCGGCTCTGCGACCGGCTTCGCGGCACTTCTCGACGACGCGGGCCCGGAACGCGGCCATGCCGGTGCCGTCGTCGTCAGGACTGATGCCGTGGGTGCTCACGAACTGGCTCTCGTGGGCCAGCAGGGCCTGCACCTTGGCCTCGATATGGGCCGGGGCCACCTGCTCGACGTGATCGGGAGTCTCGCACTCGAACAGCAGCAGCTCGACGGGCCGGTGGTGGGGAACGCCGTGCTCGGGGAAGAAGTGCGGGTCGCGGGCGGCCACCAGCGCGTCCATGCACAGGAACCCGGCAGCCCGGTGGTCGGGGTGGAGGCGCCAGCGCTTGAACGGGTCGTGGCCCAGCACCACGTCGGGGCGCAGCTCCCGGATGACCCCGGCCATCCGGCTGCGCAGGGCCATGGTCACCTCCAGCTCGCCGTCCACCTCCCCCAGGAAGCGCGGCTCGCCGAGGGCGCCGAGCCGGCGGGCCGCTTCGGACTGCTCCCGCCGGCGGCGGGCCACCAGGGCAGCGATGTCGGCGCCGGCGTCCCAGGTTCCCTTCGAGCCGTCGGTGCACACCAGCAGGCTGGCCTCGCAGCCGGCCTCGGCCCACTTGGCCAGCGTCGCCCCACAGCCGAACTCGATGTCGTCGGGGTGGGCTCCGATGGCGAGCGCCCGTGCGGGCACGGCCACGTCGACGGTAGTCACGGGCTCACCGCCAACGAGTCGACTCCGAGAGCGAGCCGGTCCCGTGCGGGCAGAGCCAGCAGATCCTCAGGGTGGTCGATGTCGGAGGCCAGGGCATCGTCCTGAACCACTGTCACGGCCAGCTGGAGCCGCTCGGCCTCGGCCACATGGCGGGCGAACGAGCCCGGCCCGTAGGCGAAGCGGAACCCGCAGCCGGTAGGGACGCACACCACGTTGGAGCCGTCGCGGCGTCGATCCGGCACGATCACCAGCCCCGGGCCCGCCGCCGGCCGCAGCGTCCGGGCCAGCGCCAAGTCGGCGTGGGCCACCACCGCCCGCTCCACTCCGGCCGCGGCCAGCCCGTCCACGGCCATCGCGACCGCGATGTTCAGGCCGGGCCGGCCTACCGCCACCACGTCCGCCCCCAGGTCGGCGGCCCAGGACGCCACCTCGGCGTCGTCGGTGGCCACATGGACCGGCAGGCCACCGGCCGCGGCCACCACCCGGCCCGCCATCCGGCGCATCAGGTCGCGGCAGCCGGAGCGGCCGAGGACGCGCTCCAGTCGCGACAAGGCGCCCTCGAAGGAGCGGATCGGCACCACCACCGCCGTGGCGGGCTCTTCAGACACTGGCGGCGATGCCACTGGGCGCCTCCGGGGCAGTCCGTTCGAGGGCTGGAGCGAGTCTAGGGTTGCGGCTGTGAACCTTCGGGTCGGGGTGATCGGCGCAGGCTCGTGGGGGACCACCGTCGCCCACCTCTGCGCCCACAATGCCTCCACCGTGCTCTACGCCCGCGATCCCACGATCGCAGGAGCGCTCAACTCGACCGGCGAGAACCCCCGCTACCTGCCCGGCCGGGCGCTGCACCCCGAACTGCGGGCCACCGCGGACATCGGCGAGGCGGCCGGCGGCGCCGACGCGGTCGTGATGGCCGTGCCCTCCCACGGGTTCCGCGACACCCTGCGGTTGCTGCCCCCGCATGTGGGCGACGGCACGCCAGTTGTGTCGCTCACCAAGGGCCTGGAGGCACGCACCCGCAGGCGGATGACCGAGGTGGTGGTGGACGAGTTGCCCGGGCGCCCGGCCGGGGTGCTGACCGGGCCGAACCTGGCCAAGGAGATCCTCGCCGGGAGAGCCGCGGCGGCCGTGCTGGCCATGGCGCCCGCCGACGCCCCGCTGGCCGAGCGGCTGCGGGCCGTGTTCTGCGCCGGCGACTTCCGGGTGTACACCAACACCGACGTCGTGGGGGCCGAGATCGCGGGCGCCACCAAGAACGTGATCGCCCTGGCCGCCGGCATATCCGACGGCCTCGGAGCCGGCGACAACACCCGGGCCGCGCTCATCACCCGGGGCCTGGCCGAGGTGACCCGCCTGGGAGTGGCCCTCGGCGGCGACCCGGCCACGTTCGCGGGCCTGGCTGGGATCGGCGACATCGTGGCCACCTGCGTCAGCCCGCAGAGCCGCAACCGCCATGTGGGCGAGCGTCTGGGCCGGGGCGAGGCGATCACCGAGATCGTGGCGTCCATGGACCAGGTGGCCGAGGGCGTGAGGTCCACACCGGTCGTGGCCGCGCTGGCCCGCTCGCGGGGCGTGGACATGCCGATCACCGAGGAGGTGCGGGCCGTGATCGAGGACGGCCGTCCCGCCGCCGCGGCCTACCGGGCGCTGCTCGACCGGCCCCCCACCAGCGAAACCCGCCGGTAGAGGCCGAGCGGTGGGTTCACGAATCCGGCCCATACGGGCGAGGCCGTGGCCCGAGCGGCCCGTGAGCGCAGCGAACAAGAGCGGGAGTGGCAGGTCCCGGAGACCCGGCTCCGTTCGGAGGGACGCCGGGCAGCGAGGGGCAGCGCCCGAGCGTCCGGCTGGAGAGCTCGTGGGCGACCTCGAAGGACCCGTCGCCGCCGTGGGCGCCGACGGCACTGTCGAACCCTTGGGATCACCGTGGCGAGTGGGCTGGGCCGTCGGAGCTGAGGACCGCTGGCACGTTGCGGCCGAGGAGGCCGCCGTCCGCACCCGCCTGGTCGACGACATGCCGGTCGTGGCCACGGCCATGAAGGTTCCCGGCGGCGATGTGGTGCTGAGAGTCGCCGCGGGGCTCACGGCGGGGGGTCGGGCGGTCGTGCTGGAGTTCACCAACGCGTCACCGGTTCCCGTGAGCCTGGCCGTAGGTGTGACCGGCTCGATCCATTCCGCCGCCGCCAAGGGATCCTGCCTCCTGGCCGATGGCCGGGTCGCAGTGGATCTGGGCTGTGCACCCGGAGGGATGGTGGCCGTCGACAACGGCGAGACATGGCCGGCCATTCGGGCTGAGCCGCCCAGGCGCGATTGCGAAGCACGAAGCCGCGCAGGCCTGGCTTCGGCTGCGGCCGTCGTTCCGTTGGTCCCCGGGGCGCCGCTGCGGGCCACCGTCCCCATTGATGGTGGAGCCGTGGCGGGCAGCTCGCCGGAGGAGATAGCGGCAGGTTGGCGGGTCGTGGTGGAGCGGGCCGCCTCGCTCGATCTTCCCGATGAGGCCGCGGTCCGGACATGGCGGCGGGGGATCGCAGCGTCGGTCTTGGGTGCGGGTAGTGCGGAGCCGCTGGCTGCGGCTCGGGCCGCAGCCGTGCTCGACCGGGTGGGCCTGCCCGACGAGGCCGACCGGGCCAGGGAGGTGCTGGTCGGAGCGGCCGGCCGGTCGCGCCTGCCGCCGCCGGCGGCAGCGGCCGCGCTGCGGGCTCTGGCGTCCCGCCGGCTGCGAGCTGGCCGGGTCTCTCCGCTCGCGGACTGGGCGGGTCCACTGGCTGAGGCTGCGGCCGCGGGCGGCTGCCTCGACCCGATCACGCTGGAGCAGGTGGCCGCCGCCCTGGAGACAGAGGAACCCTCCGCCGCCCGTGACGCTCGCCGCCTGCTGGCCACCACAACATCGACCGCTTCCATGTCACCGGCGGCTTCGAGCGCCGACGGCCTCGCCAAGGCGGTGCGGAACAGCCTCGCCTTCGGCGGTGACGGCGTCGCCGGAGTCGAGGCCCTGCTGGACTGCTTGGTCACCGAATCCGCCGATCGCCTCGTGGTGCTGCCGGCACCGTCCGAGGCATGGAACCGAGCCCCGGTCGACGCCCGCTCGCTCGTGACCCGTCACGGCGTGCTGTCGTTCTCGGTTCGCTGGCACGGTCCCCGGCCGGCGCTGCTGTGGGAGCTACCGACCGTCAAGGGTCAGTATTCCTCTGGGACGACGGTGTGCTGCGGGCTCGACCAATCGTGGCAGTCCGAAGCCACGGCCGGCGAGGCTCTGCTGGAGCCGGGGACAATCGGCGCGTAGACGAACTGGCGGGAGGCAGCGGCGTTGGTGGCGGAGAGCGGCGTGTGTCACACTGCACCCATGGAATCGCACGCCCTGCCCGCAGCCGTACCAGCCCTTCCCGACGTCGATGTTCCGGTGTGGGCCTGGGCGCTCGTCGCGCTCGCCGTGGTGGTCTCCTACTTCGTCATGCTCGAGAACGGCGTCGTGCTCAGCCAGGTCGCCGAGACCCTCCACGAATTCTTCCACGACGGCCGTCACTTCGCTGGCGTGCCCTGCCACTGAGCGCTCCACCGGCCACATGAAGCGGATCCTGGGGATCGGCTGCCTGGCCGGTCTGGCCGCGGGCGTCGCGGCGGCCCTGTTCGCGGCGACCGCCGGCCGGGGGCCGATACGCGACGCCATCGCCCTGGAGGACAGCATCAGTCACGCCACCAGCGGCGCCCACCACGAGGACCTCTTCAGCCGGGGAGTGCAGGAGATCGGCGGCGCGGTAGGGCTGGTCGTCTTGGGGTTGGCTCTGGGCGTCATCTTCTCCGTCGTGCTCGCCGCGGTGGGGCCCCGGCTGGCCGCGTTCACGCCACTGGCGGCCTCGTTGCGGCTCGGGCTCTTCGGGTTCGTGGCCGTGGTCCTGGTGCCCTTCCTGAAGTATCCCGCCAACCCGCCGGCCGTCGGCGACCCCGACACCGTCAACGAGCGCACCGTCTTGTACTTCGCCGTGTTGGGCCTCTCGATCCTGCTCACCTGGGCCGTGTGGCGGTTCCATCTAGGGGTCTCCCTGGCTCCGGTGGCCAAGGCATGGGCGACAGCCGCGCTCTACGGCGCGGGGCTCGCCGTGATCTTCCTGGCCCTGCCCGGGAACCCCGATTCCATTGACGCGCCTGCCGACCTCGTGTGGCGGTTCCGCCTGGCCTCGCTGGGAGGCCTGGCCGCGGCCTGGGCGACGCTGGCCCTGGTTACCGGCACGCTGTTCTCTAGATCAGCCTCCACTCAAGCTTCGGCGTAGATCTCCATGTGGCGTCGGGCCGTGCTGGTCCACGAGTAGCGGTCCGCCGTGACGGCTCCAGCCGACCGCAGGCGACGCACCAGTTCCCGGTCGTCTCGCACCCGGGCCATGCCGGCCGCCAGTGAGGCAGGGTCGGCCGCCCCGGTCAACACCGCGTCGACATCATGGGTCAAGAACTCCCGGAAGACCTCGATGTCGGAGGCGACCACCGGCAGCCCGGCGGCCAGAGCCTCCAGCACGACCAGGCCCCAGCCCTCGCTGATCGACGGGAACACGAAACTGTCGGCCGCACCGAACCAGCCGGGCAGCTCCGTGTCGGGCACCGTGCCCACCAGCACCACGTCGTCCCCGAGACGCAAGCCGTGGGAGCCCAGCGACCCCAGCACCTCGTCCCGGTAGGCCTGATAGTCCTGGAAGGAGTGGCCGCCCACCACGGCCAGCATCGGGCGCGGGCCCTGCATGGCCTTCAGCAGGCCCAGCGCCTCGACCAGGTAGCGCGAGCCCTTGCGGGGCTCGACGCCTCCCACCGTCAGGTACAGGTGGCGTTCGCCGGCGTCGATCCTCGACCGCAGGGCGTCGCGCTCCTCCGGCGACTGCGCCGCACCCGCGAACCGCTCGACGCGCACGCCGTTGGTGACCACCGCCGCCTTCACGCCGTAGTCGTCGAGCAGGCGCCTCCGCCACGGCTCGCTCACCACCAGCACCCGGTCCGGCTCGGTGATGGCCGCGTCCTGACACTCGATCAGCGCCGGGGTGGTGAAGTCGTCTATGTGGTGGACCGTGCGGAACAGCCGGAACCCGGCTCCCCGGTCGCGAACCCGGGCCGCGGCTCGGGCCGAGATGCAGTCCTGGGTGTGAATGATGTCGAAACGGTCCGCGAGGTCGGCACCAAGGCCCGATTCGAGAGCATCGATGTGGGAGAACACCCGCTCGGTCAGAGTGCCCGCCCGGGTCGGCGCCTCGACGATGTGCACCGGCACTGAAGTGGGCCGGAAGAACCCCTCAGCCGGGTCGCCCAAGGCGACCAGCATCACGTCAACCCCCTCCGCGGCCAGAGCCTCGGCCAGCTCCACGCTGTGCACCGCCCCGCCCCGCGGCCTCACCGAGTAGGTGGCAATGGCGACACGCGCCGTCAGGGTCACGCCGTCAGGCTTGTCGACAGGTCGTGATGGACGAGCGCCGGGTCGCGGTTCACAAGCGCGGCCGCGGCCAGAGCGGCCCGGGCGTTGGTCTCAGCCACGACGCAGCCCGCTTCCCGCATGATCGAACGCTGCCGCTCGAAGCCCTGGGGATCCCGGTCGGTACCCAGCACGTAGGCCACGACGGCTGCCCCCGACGCCACTATCTCCGCCGCGGCCGGAGCGAGCATGGCGGCCGGGTCCGGATGGGCGCCGTCTCCGATGACCACGTCGAGCAGCACCGCCGCCACCGTCGGGTCCGAGACCTGGCCTTGCAGCCGTTCGAGCCTTGCCTCGGGATCGATCATGGGGTGGGGGCGTCCCACCGTGAACTCCTCCTCGCCCAGATCCAGGCACACGTGGCCGCCGGGTGGGCCGGGCAGCCCCCATTCAGGGTCGAGCGGCGTGTTGGAGAACACCGGGCCGATGTGGCGGCTGGCGATGGTCATCGCCTCGTAGGCCAGCGTGCCCCCACTGAACAGTCCCACCATCCGTCTCCGGCGCTGGTCGAGGGAGGTGGAGAGCCGGGCGGTCGCGGCGTCGATCGTGCCGATCGGGTCGGCGCCGGTGTGACCGAGGCGATCCAGGGACTCCACCACGCCCTGTTCGAGCGTGTTGCACACCGCTACTCCGGGCGCCACAGCCACGGGCCGGTCCAGACCGATCAGAGCAGCCACGATGGGCTTGTTGGTGGCCTTGGTCAGCAGACGCTCGGCCACAGCCGGAGCCGGCGGCTTGGAGACCAGCAGGATCAGCTCCGTTCCGTCGTGACGGTCGAACGCCTCCACCGCGGCTTCGGCCATAAGCCCGCCGACGTCTTCAGACAGGTCGCGGCCCCCCACGCCGATTACATGTGAGACACCGGATCCCCAGCGGTCGAGCAGCGTCATGGCCTCCTGGGCACCCGTGCCCGCGGCCGCGACCACTCCCACCGGCCCGGGCGCCACCCGGTTGGAGAAGCCGAGCCCAACCCCGCCCAATGCGGCCGTGCCCGCTCCGGGGCCCATGACCAGCCGGCCTAGGGAGCGGGCCCGTCGCTTCAAGTCGATCTCGTCGGCCAGGGGGACGTTGTCACTGAACAGCAGCACGTCGAGGCCGCGGGTCAGGGCCTTGTGAGCCTCGAGGGCCGCGTAAGGGCCCGGAACGGAGAGGATGGCGACGTTGGCCTCAGGTGCCGAGACCAGAGCCTCGTCCAGATCGGCGGGGCGTGTGTCTGCAGGCGGGACGCCGGTGCCGGTTGACCCGCTCTCCTCGAATAGCACCGCCCAGGCTCTCAACAGGGCTGCCGGCAAGTGCTCGTCGGTGCCCCTGATCGCAAGAACGAGATCGTTGGCCGCGGCACCGTCGAGCCCTTCGGTCACTCCCTCGTCAAGCAGGACCTCCAGGTTGGCCGGCGTGGCCATGAGCGCCCAAGCCCAGTCGACGCCGGGAGCCTCCAGCATGGCGCGAGTCGCCTCGAGCAGTCGCACGCTGTCGACGTAGCAGTCTGCGACAACCTTGGCTCTGGCGGTCATGGCATGGATCCGTCAGGAGATCGGCGCAGGCACGGGGTCGGGCACGATCCGTGTGCCCCGGGGACCCTCAATCACGCCGGCGGGCTCATCGAGAGTCGCGTACACGAGCTCGGGCGTGGTTATCGCCGAGATCCGCCCCGCGGCCTCCACGAACTCGATGGCGGCCTCCACCTTGGGTCCCATGCTGCCGGGAGGGAACTGGCCGTCGACCAGGTGGCGCCGGGCAACCGATGCGGTCATCTCCGTGACCACCTCCTCCTGCGGGGTACCGAAGTTGAGGCGCACTGAAGCCACACCGGTCACCATAACCAGGGCCTGGGCGCCCACGGAATCGGCGATCCTCTCCGCGGCGAAGTCCTTGTCGATGACCGCGTCCACCCCCCGGTAGGCGCCGTCGGCCGAGCGCGACACCGGGATCCCGCCGCCCCCGCCGGCCACGACTATGTATCCGAGGTCGACCAGCGTCGATATGGCCGGAGCCTCGATGGGGGCCATCGGCCGCGGCGACGGGACCACCCGCCGGTAGCCCCGGCCCGAATCCTCGACCATGGTCCACCCCCGCACCGATGTCAGCGCGTCCGCCTCGGTCCGGTCGAAGAATGGGCCGATGGGCTTGGTGGGGCGCGACAGGGCAGGATCGCCGGGGTCGACCTCGACATGCGTGATGACGGACACCGCGCCGGTGATCTCGCGCCTGCACACTTCATTGAGCGCCAGGCAGATCAGGCTCCCCAACTGCCCTTGCGTCATGGCGCCCAGAGTGAACAACGGCAGCGCGGGCACGAGGTCGGTCGAGCCCTCGTGCTGGATGGCCAGGTTGCCGACCTGGGGGCCATTGCCGTGGACGATCACCACGTTCCATCCCTTACGGATCAGCGACCGCACCGAGTGGGCCATGGCCAGGGCGTTGGTGTACTGCTCCTCGAGGGTGCCGCGCTGGTCCTCGCGAATGAGTGCATTGCCTCCGAGAGCGAGAATTGCGGTCTCGGCCAAGGCTCACTCCTCTCGCCAGACCCCGCCGGGTCCGTCGGATCCGAAACGGAGCCCTCAAGTCTGCCGATAGCAGAACCGACTTTCTTATAGTAGATGAGAGGCGAGGGGCCATGCCAAGCCTCGGGTCCACCGGGGCGGGCGCCGCACACGACAAGGAGCGACGACGATGCCGAGCGGTGCGAGTGACACAGACCCCACCGCCGTGCTGGCCGCCCACTGGAACGAGAGCGAGCGTCGCCTCTATCCGACGGCCACCACGAACCCCGACGCCTACCAGTCGGCCGTGAAGCTGGTTCGTGCCGTGGCCGACGCCCTAGTTGATGTTTCCGATCTCGAGGAGTTGGTCCAGAGGTGGGAGTATCGCTCCGCCGTCCTGGACGCAGCGGTCAGCGCCACAGGCGAAACGATCGCCTACGGCCTCACAGAGGCGACCGCTGGCTGCGGGTTCGCCATCCGCCGCCGCGAGCTGCTGAACGAGCGGGCCGAGCGTCAGCGCCGCGAGAGCATCAACGCGGCACGCCAGGGGGGCCAGGTGTGGGCGGTTATCCACGAGCAGGGCGACCTGGCGTCCGGCCTCGCCGATCCCTACCAGTGCATGGAGATGCACTTGCCGACCGGGCTGGCCGTCGTGAGCATGGTCGAGCCCGACCCGTCGACCATGACCCCCGTTTACGTGGTGACGGTGACGGATACGGGGGAGCCCGGCGGGGGCGCGCCCGGCATCGACGCGGGGTCCTTCGAGGATCTGGAGACAGCCGATCTGGAGCTGTTCGAGGAGAACCGGCGGGCCATGAGAAGTCGCGTCGAGGCCGCGGGAGCTTGAGTTGGCCCTGCCTCTAGCTCCACAGTCCGGTGATGGGCTCGCTCTTGAGGTCGAACACCTCGCGGCTCTCGCCGCCCGCTCGCAGAGTCAGCACGCCGCTGCCGTTGACGGAACCGGCCACCGCGGCGGCCAGTCCTGCCGAGCGGAACAGGTCCACGCACGGGCCGGGCCGGTCGGTGGTGAGCCAGAACGCATAGGTCGGGAAGCAGACGAGCCAGCGGTCCAGGCTCACTCCGGCCGGTGCCGGCAACCCGTCCAGGTCGATCTCCGCCCCGAGCCTTCCGGGTTCGAGGAGCATGGCCAGCGAGCCGATGGACCCGGCCATGCTGACGTCCTTGGCTGCCTGCGCCAGGTCCATGCGAGCGGCCTCGGCCAGCAGGCGCACGTCTCGGGCCAGGTGTGGGCCCTGATGTCCGAGTGTGGTGAAGAAGGGGAAGTCGGTCCTCATGCGGCCTTCGAGGCAGCAGGCGAACACGAGATGCTGTCCCGGACGGGCCCGGCTCACCGACAGCACCCGGTCGGCGTCACCGACAGCGAAGGCCGACAGCGCCGGCTCGCCCTCGTGCTCGCTGATGTGCCCGCCCACGATCGCCACGTCGTAGAGGGCGGCCGCCTCGGCCATGCCCTTGAGCGCCTCGGCCCCGACCGAGGCCGGCGCCACTACCGTGTTGACGATGGCCCTGGGCGCCGCGCCCATGGCCGCCAGGTCGTTGACGTTGGCGAGCACGGCCGCCACCCCGGCCGCCCGGGGATCGGCCGCCACGAATGCGGGATGCATGGCCTCGCCGCAAACGATCATGGAGCCGAGGCCGGCCATCTCGACGACGGCGCCGTCGTCGCCCGGTCCGGTCAGCGGATCGGAGGGGCCGACCACCCGGCGGACGGCTCCGATGGCCTGCTTGGCACGCAGGCCCGCATGGTCCCTGACCGCGGCGACCAAGTCGTCCAGCGATGGAGGCTCAGGTGAGGCTGGCTCCCGAGACGGCACGGCCGCACGGTACAGCAGCGGCCGGCCCGCTCTCCGCGGTCTCGGTCGGCCAGGCCGTGCTCGAGGCCGCGTCGGAGGACTTCGCCGGCCGGGTTGCGGGGGTGTTCCGCGACGGGTTCTACGTCTCGGGACCCTCCGAGACGTTGTTCGCGGTGCTCGGTCCCGGCGCTTGGCCAGGGCCACTGCATCTTGTCGTCGTTGAGCTACCCGATCTCCCGGGCCGGCACGACCGGGTGAGCGTCGGCGGAGGAGTCCTTACCGCGGGCCGGCTGACGGTCCGCCTCGACGGGTGCGAGCTCTGGGCGCCGAGCCTGCCCGAGCACCTCGGTGCCGACTCACGGGCATGGCAGGACCTGGCTGCGTGTCCCGCTCCCGAACTGGCCACCGTCTGGGAAGCGGTGACCGGCGATGTCGGCCGCGGCGACCTGACGGCTGCAACCTGCCGGCTCCAGGGTCGCGGAACCGGGCTGACCCCCAGTGGCGACGACGTGCTGGCCGGCATCCTGCTAGTCGGTGCTATCGACCCGAGCCGCCAACCTGACCTCGCCCACCTGGCCCTCGAGGCCCGCACCACCCGGCTGAGTCGCGCCTTCCTGCGCTGGGCCGCGGCCGGCCACAGCATCCAGCCCGCGCACGCCCTGCTGGACGCCTCCGCCTCCGGCGATCACGCCGGGATGCGCGAGGCCGCGGCGTCGCTGGCTGGCGTGGGCACCACGTCAGGCCGGGCGCTCGTGGCCGGCATCGCGCTGGCCGCCACCGGACTCGCTCTCACGAGCGCACGTACAATGACCCCCCGGCCCGCTGACGTGCGACGCCGGTGAGGAGATCGCCTAGATGCCCATCTCTGAGTCTCCCCGGTTCCTTCGAACGGCCGCCCGGACGATCAAGCCGCGCCGGCGCGGCATCACCCATGTCATCGACACTGGCACGCCGCTGGCGGGTATCGAAGCACTAGTGGAGGCCTACGGCGCGTTCGTGGATGTCTGGAAGTTCGGTTTCGGCACCGCCTACCTCGACGCCGCGATCGCATCCAAGATCGAGTTGCTCCAGGCCCACGACATCAAGGCCTGCCCCGGGGGCACGCTGCTGGAGGCCGCTTGGTGGCAGGGCCGCAGCGAGGAGTTCTTCGGTTGGGCCCGGTCCCTGGGCTTCGATTGCGTGGAGGTCTCGAGGGGCGCGACCGGGATGCCCCCGAGCGCCAAGCTGGCACTGATCGCCGCGGCCCGCGACCACACCTTCGAGGTGTTCGCCGAGGTGGGGAGCAAGGATCCCGGTGAGCCGGCCCGACCGGA
This sequence comes from Acidimicrobiaceae bacterium, assembly GCA_009843915.1. Lineage (GTDB taxonomy): Bacteria > Actinomycetota > Acidimicrobiia > Acidimicrobiales > Aldehydirespiratoraceae > Aldehydirespirator. Next base: position 18,833 of record VYCM01000098.1, read on the forward strand.
GCAGTGGCTCGAGGAGGCACGCCGCGACATCGACAGCGGTGCCCGCTGGCTGGTGGCCGAGGGTCGGGAGAGCGGGACCGTGGGCCTCTACACCGCCGATGGGCTGGTAAGGGCGGATCTCGTGGACGCCCTCGAGGGCGCCGGAACGGATGCGCCGGTGGTGTACGAGGCCCCCCGACGCGAACAGCAGGCGTGGCTTGTGAACCACTTGGGGGCGAACGTCAACCTGGCGAACATCCCGCGCGACGAGATTCTCGCAGTGGAGGCCCTCCGGCGCGGGTTGCGATCCGACACCCTCCGAACCCGTCTTGCTGCTGCATGTTCGACCTAGACCCCGCCTCACCCAACATCATGCCGTCGCGGTACCACCAGGTGTCGGTGGCCGCGGTCCCGAGCCTGGCGCCGGATGATCTGGTCGCCCGGTTCACCGGTCGGGAGGCCTACTTCCGGACCAGGTTCGTGGTGGCCCGCCTCGACGGCGATCCCGGCCGCTGCGCGCTGGTGGAGCTAGCCCGCGACGGCAGCGACGAGCTGTTCTCGCCGGCGGCGGCCGCCCGGGTGCTGGCCTCCGCCGAGGATTGCGCCTACATGAAGGACGACGACGCCGACCTGGGCATCGCTTCCCACCTGGCCCGGCTCGCCCGTCGATGCCCCGACCGGCGCTGCGTCGTGGTGGAGGGCCGGTACCGCCATGTCAGCTTCCTCCTGAATGCCGCGCCGGTTCAGATCACCGTGGTGGACGTGGTGCCGCCCGAGCCCTCGAAGCTCGCCGACCAGGTGGCCAGGGTCTTGGACTTCGCCGAGAATCTGCCCCCCATTGCGGTGCAGGAGCGGATCGTCGACAGCCGGGCGCTGGTGACCGAGCCGGTACCCGAAGGGCTGATCGTCCCGTGCCGGGGCGGCGGGGTCGACATCGAGGGTGTAACGGTGTCGCACCTCGACGAGCGCCCGTCGTTCGCCGGATCGACCCTGCTCGGCTGCGAGCGCTCCCAGCAGATCCACCGCTGGTTCTACGGCACCGAGCCGGCCCGGACCATCGACTGGTGCCCGCGCCGCCTGATCGGCGCCGACGAGTCCGTCGACGGGCTCGTGCTGAGCCGCTGCTGCATGCTGGATGAGGGCCTCGAGCAAGAGGCACGCACGGTGATGGTGCCTTGGGGGGCCACCCTCATCGAGGTGCATGAGGGCCTCCGCACACTGGCCGGTTCCGGAGACGGCACGTGGACGCGCACCTGATCGATTCAGCCATCTACGGGCACGGCTGGTCGACCGCGGAATCGGTGGCCATCTTCAGCGAGCGGGCCCGCCTGGAGAGATGGGTGCACGTGCTGAAGGCCCTCGCAGCCGCCCAGGCCGACCTGGAGATCATTCCGGAGGCGTCGGCCCGGGCCATCGACGGCCTCGACGCCCGGAGCCTCGACCCGGCTGCACTGGGCGCCGAGACCAGGCGGACCTCGCACTCCACCATCGGGCTGGTGCGCGAGCTCCGGTCCCGCCTGCCTGAGCACGCCCGCGAGCACGTCTACTACGGCGCCACCGTGCAGGACGTGTCCGACACCGCCGCCGCGTTGGAGATGCGAGACGTCGGGGGGATCGTGTGGCGCGACCTGAGGGCTGTGGAGGGCTCGCTGCTCGATCTGGCCGTGCGCCATCGCGACACGCCCATGCTGGGCCGCACTCACGGCCAGCCCGGGGCCCCGGTGACCTTCGGCCTAAAGGCCGCGTCGTGGGCCGACGAGACGGCCCGGCACCTGGAGAGGTGGCGCCAGAGCCGTCCCCGCCTGGTGGTGGGACAGCTGGCCGGCGCGGTCGGGGCCTTGGGCTTCTACGGCGAATTCGGCCTCGGATTGCGCAGACGGTTCTGTGAGCGCCTCGGTCTCGGCGAGCCGACCATCTCGTGGCTCACCGCCCGGGATCGGATCGCCGACTTCGCCAGCAACGCGGCTCTGGTGTCGGCCACGATGGCCCGCATGGCCAACGAGGTGTACAACCTCCAGCGGCGCGAGATCGGCGAGGTGGCCGAGGCCGCGTCCGAGGCCACGATGGGCAGCATCACCATGCCCCACAAGCGCAACCCTGAGCGCAGCGAGCAGATGGTCACGCTGAGCAGGCTGGTGCGATCAGCGGCGGGGGTGCTGACCGAGACCATGGTCGGCGACCACGAGCGCGACGGCCGCACCTGGAAGACCGAGTGGGTGCTGCTGCCGGAGATTGGCCACTACTTGCTGGCCCAACTGGGCCTGGCCCGCGGCCTCGCGGCGAGCATCGAGGTGGATGCCGAGGCGATGGCGGCCAACCTGGAGACCATGGGCGACTTCGGGTCCCAGGAACTGCTGAGGCGCCTGTCGGCCCGCCTGGGCAAGCACCGGGCCAATGACGAGCTCCAGCAGGCCTACCGGACCGCCCGGCTCAGCGGCCGCCCGCTGACGGAGGTCCTGGAGCATGTCGCGTCGCCGGCCGACCTGGAGGGTCTGGACCGGCCCGAGACCGGCGCAGCCTCGGCGATGGTCGACGCGGTCGTAGCCGCCGCCTCCGGCCGCCGATCCGCCGAGACCGATGAGTGGGCCTAACCGGTGAGTGTGGACCCGAAGGGATCAAACCCGGTGCCGCGGCTCGCCGGGCCGTCGTCGGAGGCGCCGGCCCGGGAACTGGTCGACGCCGGGTTCGCCTGGGAGATCGCCGACGCACCGCTGCTGCACCACGGTCTGAACCTGGCCGACCTGGGTCACGTGCTCGACCTACGGGCCCGGAGCCTCATTCCCGAGCCGGCCGCGGCCGCGCTGCTGGGCGTGCTGCTGGAAGCCCACCGCACCGACCCCGCCGACTTCCCGTACGACGCCGCCACCGGGGAGGTCTACAACTCGCGGGAGCGCCACTTCGCGCAACGCATCGGCGACTCCGCCGGGTGGCTCCATGCTGGTCGTCCCCGGCGGGAGGCGGCCCGGGTAGCGCTGAGGCTGCTGCTGCGGTCCCAGACGGCACACCTCATCGAGGTGGGGGCCGACTTCGCGTCGGCGGCCTCTGCGGTCGCCGCCGACCACGCTGAGACCTTCATGGGCGACCAGACCTACCTCCAGCAGGCCCAGCCGTCGACATTCGGGCACTACCTCCTCGCGTTCGTTCCACCCGCGCTGCGTGACGGTGAGCGGTTCTCGGCCGCCCTCGACCAGGTGAACACCAGCCCCGGCGGCGCGGGCTGCGTCAACGGCAGCCGGCTGCTCGACGACAGGGGCGCCATCGCCGACGCGCTCGGGTTCGACGGCGTGATCGCCCACACCCGCGACGCCATGTGGCAGACCGACGTCTTCATCGACCTGCTGGCCACTTCGGCCAGCATGATCGCCAACCAGGCCAAGCTGGCCGAGGACCTCGAGATCTGGTCCAGCCAGGAGTTCGACTACGTCGACCTGGCCGGACCGTTCACCCGGGCCTCGGTGCTGATGCCCCAGAAGCGCAACCCCTACGCACTGTCGATCATCCGGGGAGCCAGCGGGGTGCTGATCGGCCGGATGAGCGGCTTCCTGGCCGTGGTCAAGAGCCCGTCGGCTCGCAGCGACAACCTGATCTTCGCCTACGGCGAGATCCCCAGGGCCCTCGACTTCACCATTCGGGTGAGCGCCCTCACCACCGGAGTGGTGAGAACCCTGAGCGTCAACGCCGAGCGCATGTGGTCTGAACTGGAGCGCGGCTTCGCCCAGGCCACCGACCTCGCCGAGTACGTGATGGTGGCCGGCGGCGTCGACTACCGCACGGCCTACAACGTGGTGGGAAGGACGGTGCGAGCAGCCAGCCGCCAGGGGCTCACCGGCCTCGACATCACACCGCAGATGCTGGACGACGCGGCCTCCGAGGTCTGCGGTCGGCGGCTCGGGCTCGACCCGGCCGCCCTGGCCGACGCCCTGGACCCGCGCCGTATCGTGGCCACCCGCAGGGCGACTGGCGGAGCGTCCCCCGGCGAGGTCAAGTCGATGGCCGAGGAGTTCACCGCCCGGGCCGCCCAGCTGCGGGCCCGGGCCGTCGAGGAGCAGGAGCGCTACGCCCACGCCGAGGAGGCGCTGCTGGCGCAGGCCCGAACTCTCGCCGGATTGGTGTAAGGGGCGCTCGCGTTTCTCTTGCGACGAGTCGCTGTCTTATAGTTGACACGCCGGGTCAGCGACCGAGGAATCCAGCAAACGGGAGGCTCCGATGGACGGCATCCACGACATGGGCGGAATGCAGGGCTGGGGCACGGTGGCCATCGACCCCGACGAGCCGGTCTTCCGGGAGCCCTGGCACGGCCGGGCTTTCGCCATGGGGGCCATGTCGATGGGTCTGTCGGGCACCAACCTCGACGCCTTCCGCCACGGCCTGGAACGCCTGCATCCCTACGACTACCTGGTCGACGGCTACTACGGGCGCTGGCTGGCCTGCGCCGAGACGCTGCTGGTCGACAGCGGCGTGCTCGCGCCCGGAGCGGTGGAGGCCAGGGCCCGGAACCTGACGGGGGAGACGGTCGACGAGCCCGCCGACGTCGAGGAGAACAAGCCCGTCTACGAGCGAGGCGGCGCCGGCTCGCTGCGCGAGATCGACGAAGTGCCCGCCTTCTCGCCCGGTGACCGCGTGCGGGCCAAGGACATGCGAACCGGCGGCCACACCCGGATGCCCGGATACATCCGTGGTCGCACCGGCACCGTCCGCGCCCTGCGCCCCGCCGCGCTGCTGCCCGACACCAACGCCCACTTCTTGGGCGAGAATCCCCAGCACGTGTACACGGTGGAGTTCGACTCCACCGAGCTGTGGGGCCCGGACGCGGAGGCGGCCGCGCTGCGCATTGACCTGTTCGAGAGCTACCTGGAGGCGACCTAGATGGCTGACACCAACACCACCGACCGGCTCCCGCCCGCGGTGCGGACCGAGGCGCTGGAGTCCCTGCTGACCGAGCGCGGCCTGGTCAAGTCCGAGGTGCTCGACGGCTTCATCAACCGTTTCGTCAACGACGTCGGCCCCATGAACGGCGCCAAGGTGGTGGCCAAGGCGTGGACCGACCCCGACTACCGCCAGCACCTGCTGGCCGACGGCACCGGCGCCATCAAGGAGCTGGGCTTCGCCGGACCCCAGGGCGAGCACATCGTGGTGGTCGAGAACTCCGACGACGTGCACAACGTGGTGGTGTGCACGCTGTGCTCGTGCTACCCGTGGCCGGTACTGGGCCTGCCGCCGGAGTGGTACAAGGACCCCGCCTACCGCAGTCGCATGGTGCGCGAGCCCCGCACGCTGCTGAGCGAGATGGGCCTGGACCTCGACGACGATGTGGAGGTCCGGGTGTGGGACTCCAGCGCCGAGAACCGCTACCTGGTCCTTCCCCAGCGCCCCGAGGGCACCGACGATCTCTCCGAGGAGGAGTTGGCCGCCCTGGTCACCCGGGACGCGATGGTCGGGGTGGCCAAGGTCGGCGCCACCTAGCCGGACGCTCGTGTCTCTGACGCTCGACATCGAGGGGCCGGCCGCCCCTCCCCGGCTCAACGGCGAGTTGGTGTTCGACGAGCCCTGGGAGGGCCGCAGCTTCGCCATGGCCGCGGCTTTGGCCGAGGGGGGCCACTTCAGCTGGGACGAGTTCCGTGACCACTTGATCGCGGCCATCGCCCGCTGGGAAGCGGACCCCTCCGGCGAGTACCGGTACTACGAGCGCTGGCAGGAGGCCCTCGAGTCGATCGTCGCCGAACGCGAGATCGTGGCGGGACCCGAGATGGACGAGCTGGCCGCGGCCTACGCAGCCCGCCCGCCCGGCCACGATCACGGCGAGAACGACCATCACCACCACGACCACGACCACAGTTGAGGGCGGATTTGACTGACCCTGGTTGAGGGGTTTAGGTTATGAAATAAGTATGTCTCATCCGAAATGTCGGGTGAGGCCAGCGAAAGGCTTGTCATGCCTCCCATAACCATCGTGTTCATTGCCACCGGCTTGATCGTGTGGCTGAATGCCCTCTTCTTCCTCGGCGTAGGAGCCGACCAGAAGGAAGGGGGTTCGAATCCGCTCGTCAGCATCGGCAATGCGACCCTGGTCGTGGGCCTGCTGAACCTGGTCCAGGCCGTCTACATCATGTGGGCCCGTCCCCTGGACGACGCGTCGGTCGTCCTCGCCGGGCTCGTCACGTTCTACGGCCTCTTCTTCGTGGTCCTCGGCAAGAGCGAGGTCAACGGATGGGACCTGCGGGTAGTGGGGAACCTCGCCGTGCCGACCGCCATCCTCCCGCTGTTCTGGTGGGACTTCTTCTCGGGAAGCTGGATGTTCCAGTCGATCCTGATCGTCTGGCTGGTCGCCTTCGGATCGGTGGCCCTCACCACCTACGGCAAGCTCGAGGCCAGGCTCCTCGGCCTGGTGCTCGCCGGAACCGCCATCTACACCTTCTGGGTCCCGGCCCTGATCCTGGCCACGGGCAACGAGATCCCCTAGCCGCGCCGGTTGAGCCGAGTCGCCCCGGGCCCGACCCGGCGGCGGCTCGGTGACCCGCGGCCGGTCAGCCGCCTTCGTGGAACGACCTCCGTCGTGGTAGGAATGGCGCAGTGTCGCTGGCCGAGCTCATAATCGACCTGCAGTTCAAGGGTCTGAGGATCAACGCTCCCTTCGAGCGCCGGCCCGGCGGGGCCGGCCCCTCGGACGCGGGGATGGTCTGGATCGAGGGAACCGCGGTGACGGTTCCGGTGGACGCCTCCTTCGTGGCCGACTCCCCCTACACGCTGGAGCCCGAGGACGTCGGCTTCGGCATATACGCCGACGGGATCCGCCTCGCCGGCGCCGCTCCGGCCGACCGGCCCCGCTTCTACGGCCTGACCACCGACGACGGCGTCCCGTACTGGCACCTTGCCCTGATGCACCTCGACTCGCTGGCCAGCACCGTCCTGCAGACCTGCGCCTACTGGGGCAACGAGGACCAGTGCCGCTTCTGCGGCATTGGCGTGTCGCTGGCCTCAGGCAGCACTGTGCTGGTGAAGCGGCCGGCGCAGCTGGCCGAGGTGGCGGTGGCGGCCAAGGAACTGGACGGCGCCGTGGACGTCACGCTGACCACCGGCTCCACTTACGGCCGCGACAAGGGAGCCCTCTATGTGGCCAGGTGCGGGGAGGCCATGAAGGAGTCCTCGGGCCTCCCGGTCGAGGTGCAGTTCGAGCCGCCCGACGACCTGAGCGTGATCGACCAGGTCGCCGACCGGGGCATCGACTCGGTGGGGATCCACATCGAGACCTTCGACCCGGCCGTGCTGGAGTGGGTCGCGCCCCCGAAGTACCGCACCGGCGTCGAGCGGTACTTCGAGACCTGGGAGTACGCCGTCGAGCGCTTCGGCGAGGGCCAGGTCTCCACTTATGTGATCCTGGGCATGGGCGAGGACCCGGACCTGATCGTGGAGGGCTGCCGGCGGGCTGCCGACATCGGCGTGTACCCCTTCATCGTGCCGTTGCGGCCCGTGCCCGGCTCCCTCATGGGCGACTGGCTGCCCCCGTCCTCCGACTACATGGAGAACGTCGCTCGCAAGGTCGCCCCGTACCTGGTGGAGCGGGGCTTGACCGCGGATCTGGTCGCGGCGGGCTGCGCACGTTGCCAGGCCTGCTCGCCGGTGGGGGCGATGGAGCGAGAGCTGCAGGCCAACGGCGACCGCAAGCTCATACCGGTGCGAGCGACAGGCTGACGCAGGTGAGGCCGTCCGAGCGGATCGTGTGCTGGCGGGCTGTCGACCCGTCCGCGAAGAGCTGGCATATGCGTATCCGTCACCGCATCTTCGTCGAGGAGCAGCGGGTCATTCCCTTCACCGACGTCGACGACTGGGATCGCGATCCCGGCACCGTCCACGTTCTAGCGGGACGGGGATCGGTGGCGATCGGGACTGTGCGGCTGTACCGCACCGACACGGCCGGCCGCTGGAAGGGTGACCGGCTGGCCGTGCTGCCCGGGCACCGGGCCGGCATCGTGGGCATGCGGCTCGTGCGGTTCGCGGTCTCCACCGCAGCCGCCGCGGGGGGCGACGTGATGGACGCCTTTGTTCAACTCCAGAACGTCAACTTCTTCGAGCGTCTGGGATGGGAGCACAACGGCCCGCCCGTGGCCTACTACGGGCTGCCCCATCAGCCGATGACATTCGAACTTTCCCGCGCCGGCAACCTGGCCGAGAGCGAGATTCCCGACGACGCCTGCCTGCGCCTGCCCGCGGCCCGCGACGCGCCCAGCGCGCTGCTGGTCACGATGTCCTAGAAAGCCGCAGCGGATGGGCGTCATGGAACTGCCCGAACGGGTCGCGGTCGTCAACATCGGGCTTGAGCGGTTCGAGACGGCCGTACGCGACCAGGGCGCGCCGGCGGTAGGGGTTGACTGGCGCATCCCGGCCGGCGGTGATGCGGAGGCAGTGGCCGTGCTGGGCAAACTGCTGGGCCCCGTCGCCGACCGGATAGACGCGGCCAACGCTGAGGTGATCGACCGCCTCGATCGCGGCGTTCCAATGCTCGTGGGCATCGAGACCGCGGCCGCAGTGATCGAGGGCCTCGAGTCGGGCACGATCCTTCACTGCGGTCCCCCCATCGGCTGGTCCGAGATGTGCGACCCGCTCAGGCGCTCGGTCCGCGCCGCGGTCGTGGCCGAGGAGTGGGCCCCGGACCGCGACGCCGCCGACCACATGTTGAAGGCCGGCGAGATCCGGCTCGGGGCGGCCAACGAGCATGCCACGGTGGTGCCCATGGCCAGCGCCATCGGGCCCAGCGCCCCGGTGTACGTGGTGTCCGTCGACGCCGGAGGCACCACGGCCTACGCCAGCCTCAACCAGGGCTCGGGAGCAGTCCCGTGGTTCGGGGTGGACTCCGAAGCGGCCATCGAACGTCTCAGGTTCCTGCGCGACGCGCTGGCCCCGACCCTGGCCCGGGCCCTCGACCGGGTCGGTCCTATCGACGTCTTCTCGCTGGCCGCCCAGGGCATCACCATGGGCGACGACGTACACATGCGGGTCCAGGCCACTACCAACCTCCTGCTGCGCGACCTGCTGCCGCATCTGGTCCGCGCCGGCACTGACAGGATCGGCGAGGTGGCCGACTTCCTGAGCACCAACCACCTGATGTTCCTCAACATCGCCATGGCGGGCGCTCGCGCCCTCACCGAGTGGGCCGGTCAGGTACCGGACTCGAGCATCGTCACCACCATGTCCCGCAACGGAACCACCTACGGCATCCGTCTGGCCGGCGACTCCGAGACATGGCACATCGCGGCGTCGCCCCCGGTGCAGGACGCCCTGTACTACCCCGGTCACGGACCGGACACGAGCGCCCCCGACATCGGCGACAGTGCCGTGCTGGAGTTGGTGGGCCTCGGTGGAGCGGCCGCGGCCAACTCGCCCGCGGTGGCCGGCTTCCTCGGGGGCAGGATGGCCGACGCGGCCGCGGTCACCGCAGCCATGAGCCGTATCTGTGCCGGGACCAGCACCCGGCTCCGGCTGCCCGTTCTCGACAACGCCGGCACCCCGCTGGGGGTCGACGTCCGGCGGGTGGTCGAGAGCTCGACAACCCCTGCGGTGAACACCGGGATCGTCCACGTCTCCGACGGCTCCGGCCAGGTCGGCGCCGGGGTGGCTCACGCCCCCATCGAGTGCTTCCGCCAGGCCCTCCTCGACCTGGACCGCCGCCTCGCCTGAAGCTCGGGCTGGCCCGTGGCCGAACTGTCAGGGGGTCCGGTCGGGGGATCGCAGCCAGGCGCGGGTGGCTTGATGGGCGAACTCGACGCGGCCGTGGCCGGTGCTGCGGATGAAGCCGGCGCGGATGAGCCGCGACCGGTAGGTGCTGATATAGCTTGAACTGCGACCGAGGCGCTTTGAGAGATCAGCGGTCGAGGTCTCGCCGTCGTCTTGGGCCATGGCTAGGGCGAACCGGCGGTCCACTCCCGACATCGATCGCCACATGGGCGCCAGCACGAGGTGGGGGAGCCGGCGCTCAGCCTCGGCTATGCCCGACGACACGTCTGCGATCTGCAGGTTCGGCGGGTCGGAGGATGCGGCCCGCCAGGAGTGAAAGCCGATGAGCTGCACCATGAAGGGGTATCCATTGCTGGTTTCAACGGCGTGGCGCAGCGCGTCGTCGCTGATGCGTCCCCCATGCGCGGCTATCGGCTCAGCGAAGGCCGTCGCAGTGGCCGCGTCGGACAACTCAGCGATCTCATGGCGGGAGCAGCGCTGCAGGAACGTGATCGCTGAATCCCGGAGCACGGTGTCGTCGATGCTGGGAAGGCCCGCGCCCACGAACGCGATCGGCAGCGACTCACGCCGTGTGACGTGCTGCAGTGTTGTGGCAAACTCGCGCAACTCCGGCGGTTCGCCGCCCTGTAGTTCGTCGAGCGTGATGAGCAGCCCTATACGCTCGGACGTGAGGAGCGAGCCCAGGTCCGTCAGAACGGACCGCAGCCGGACTTCGGTCGCCCCGATGTCCACCGGGCTGGCTCGGGTGAACTCGACGCCCACGCCGAGTGCACTGATTCCCGCCAACCGCGGCCGCCCGCCCCGATCGTGGCCACCACCCGACAGCTCCAAGACCGCCGCGACCAGTCTGTTGCACAGATCCCCGTGGGCGGTCTCCGCGATCACCAGCCAACCGCGGTTTCGCGCATACTCCTGCACGGCGTTGAGCGTCGCCGTCTTGCCCGCTCCGCGCACTCCGACGAGCAGCGAAGTGAAATCGGGGTGGCCCGTACCGCTGTCCAAGGCCTCCCCGAGTGCATCTAGGACTCCCGTGCGCCCTGCGAGCACAGGTGGCGAGGCCCCGAAGGACGGCTTGAACGGATTGCCGTTCGCCATGCGCTACGCCCGCTGAGCCTGGGCCGTCGCCATGAAGTGGCGCTTACGGCCTGAGGGATTTGCTAGTCGTGTTGTCACCCGTATCCCGACCTTGCTCGCGGGGTAACCCAGCATACCCTTTTGCGAGCTTTAGATCTTTTGCGAGCTTAGGATTTTTTGCGAGCTTTGGATTTAGGTGGGCCGGCGACGGGAGACCCTTAGAGCGAGCGCGGATTGATCGGCGGCCGATCGCGGCGCGGGGTGGTCATTTCCGCTCTTGTTCGCTTCGCTCACGGGCCGCTCGGGCCACGGCCCCGCCCCGTATGGGCCGGGTCGCCCGCCTATCCGCGGGGCCTCTTAGAGCGAGCGCGGATTGATCGGCGGCCAATCGCGTCGCAGGGTGGTCATACCCGCTCTTGTTCGCTTCGCTCACGGGCCGCTCGGGCCACGGCCCCGACCCGTATGGGCCGGGTCGCCCGCCAATCCGCGGGGCCTCAAAGAGCGAGCGCGGATTGATCGGCGGCCAATCGCGTCGCAGGGTGGTCATTTCCGCTCTTGTTCGCTTCGCTCACGGGCCGCTCGGGCTACGGCCCCGCCCCGTATGGGCCGGGTCGCCCGCCTATCCGCGGGGCCTCTTAGGCGTATAATCGACCGCAATCCAATTCCCCCGGTGTCGCCAATGCCCCTGTGGCATGCGCCCGGGGTATTGCATTTGTAGGGCTGGTGCTGGAGCGTTGCTTGCTGATCTCAACCCGGTTCGGTCGCGGGCCCGTGGATTCAGGAGGGCCTGAGCGCCGTCCACACGGCGCGGGCCGGGTGCTTGGTGGGGTTGCGCCAGCGGTGCTCGTGGTCGGTCCGGAAGTGGATCGAGTCGCCCTTGCGCAGCTGGAAGGTCTGACCGGAGACGTCCACGTCGAGCCGCCCCGACAGCATGTGGATCAGCTCCTCGCCCGCGTGGTGGAGCGGGGACTGGCCGCTGCCGGCGCCTGGCGCCACCTCGGCGATGGCGGTGGCCACGAAGTACTGGCCGTAGGGACCGGAGATTCCCTCCAGGGTGAGGCCCTCATGGGGGGTGTAGATCGATCGGCGCTCGGACGCAGGGGTGAAGACCACGTAGGGCGGCGACTCCAGCTCCTCGTCCACGAAGTACGCCACCGGCTGCTCGAGGGCCGCGGCCAGCTTCAGCAGGGTTGTGATGGTGGGCACCATGGTGCCCTGCTCCACCTTGTGAATGGCCGCGGTCGACACGTCGGAGCGGTCGGCGAGCTGCTGCAGCGACAGGCTCCACTGCTTGCGCAGGTGGCGGATCTTGGGTCCGATCGAGTTCACGACCGCGCTCAGCGTCTCGCCGCTCACCTGGTTGGGCCGCCCGTCCGCGCCCCCAGCGCTGGTCGCCGCCTGGCCGGTCATGCCTCCATCACGGGCGTGCATCCTAGACCACGGCCTTTTCGCTTGTGATCTAGCGGTGTCGTATAGTTGACGGTTCGCTGTCAGCAGCTTGAAGGACGACCCGCCGTGAGTTCCCCGACTCTTACCGTCTCGGCCCGGTGGCTGGGCGCCTACCGCTGCGACGTGTCCTCGGGCGATTTCACCATCCCGGTGGACGAGCCCGAGAGGTATGGAGGGACTAACCAGGGTCCCCAGCCCACCGAGCTCCTGCTGGCCGCGCTGTCGTCGTGCTTCACCCTCGCCGTGGCCCACGCGGCCGGCAAGCGGGGCATCGAGCTGTCCCATCTGGGGGTGGAGGTGACCGGCACCTACGACGGCCCCAGTTTCTCGGCTCTCGAGATCCGGGTCGATGTCGGCTGCGACGACGCCGTCAAGGACCGGCTGCTGGAGGCGGCGGCCCGCGTCTGCTACGTGTCCAACACCATCCGCAACACTCCGGAGATGTCGGTACGGGCCGTCTGAGGGTCGCGCGCCGAGCAGGCGCGGCTTGACACTGGCGCGGGGACGGCTTTAGGTTCCGATACGCAGTTCTCTCATCCGACACGACGGGTTAATCAGGAGGTCCGGTGACGAAAGGGTCACGATGCGGATAGCGGTAATCGGCGGGGGCGCCGCAGGCATCGGTGCTGCCGGCGCGGCCAAGGGGGTCGATCCGGACGCCGATGTCGTGGTCTACACCGCGGACACCGATGTGGCCTACAGCCCATGCGGCATCCCCTACGTCCACGGCAAGGAGATCGACTCGTTCGACCGGCTCTTCCTGGCCACCAAGGAGCAGTACGTAGCCACCGGCATCGACGTCCACTACGAGACCACCGTGGAGTCCATCAACCCGAAGTCGCGCACCCTCGTTGTCGCGGGCGAGGGCGAGGCGACCTACGACCGCCTGGTGATCGCATCCGGATGGAACTACGCCGCAGTCGACGTCCCCGGAGCCGATCTCGACGGCATCTACGAGGTCAAGTACATCCGGGAGGCCATGGAGTGGGACAAGCGCCTCGACTCCTGCCAATCGGCCGTGGTCGTCGACGCCGGTCTCGTGGCCATGGAGATGGTCGCGGCCCTGTGCCACCGGGGGATCAAGTGCACCGTCGTCGATCCCGCGCCCTGGCCCATGGCCGACGTGCTCGACCCCGACATCTCCGAGCCGGTGCGCCAAGCCTGGGAGGACGCCGGCGTCGACATGCAGTGGGGCAACCGAGTCACCGCGTTCAAGGGCGACGGAACGGTGAGCCGCGTCGAGACACAGCAGGGCGACATCGAGGCCGACATCGTTATCGTCGGCACTCACAAGGTGCCCAACAACCCGCTGGCCGCCGCGGCCGGCCTCGAGCTGGGCTCGACCGGCGGCCTGATCGTCGACTCGAGGATGCAGACGTCTGACCCGAACATCTACGCCGCGGGGGACTGCACCGAGATCCCCCACGGGGTCTCCGACATCCCGATCCAGGGTCTGACCGGCTCCCACGCCTACGCGCAGGGCAAGACGGCGGGAACCAATGCCGCCGGCGGGACCCGCCACTACCGGCCGGTCTTAGTGCCGTGGGGGCTGCTGGCCGGCGAGTGGATGATCGGCGGGGTGTCCTTCGGGGAGACGCTGGCCACCGCGCTGGGCATACAGCATGTCGTGGGCAAGGCCCAGGGCATCACCCGGGCCCGCTACTACCCGGGCGTCAGGCCCATCACCGTCAAGCTGCTGGCCGAGCCCGGATCGCTGCGGCTCATCGGGGCCCAGATGATCGGCGGCGAGGGGATCAAGGAGCGGGCCGACTTCCTGGCCATGGCTGTCCGGGTCGGCCTCACCGTCGAGGAGCTGGCCACCATGGAGAACGTCTACTCGCCTGCCATCGGCGCTCTCAACGAGCCGATCTCGGTGGCCGCCCAGAACCTGCTGGCCGGGCTGTAGGGGCGGCGCCGTCATGGGGTTCGCTCAGTGGCTCCGCTCCAACTCGGAGCACTACCTGGCCATCGACGCCCAGCGGCGTGTCGGCTCCCGCTACGGCGCACCGATGCCGGAGAAGGCCAGCGGTCTGCGTGAGCACTTCTGGATGCATGTGTTCACACCGGCCTACCGCCTGCTGCCCTGGGGCTTGCGGCGGCGCGTCATTCAGGCGCTGCCGGGATCCCATCGAAGGGCCTGGCCCATCCGCTCCGGCCGGCCCCAGGGACCGGCGATCTGAGATCCGACAAGCAACTACCCACACAACAACAAGGAGGCAACCATGCCCAAGACAGTGACCATCCCGCCGCCCCAGGAAGGCGACGTGATGCACAACATCGAGGAGAAGGTCTTCCCCGACTACAAGGCCGAGGAGGGCGACCAGGCGTACGTGTTCATGCACACGGTGCCCTTCGAGGGCTCGGTCGGCCTGGTGAACATGCTCACCGCCACCCGCCTGCAGCGCAAGGGCTTCAAGCTCACGTTCGTGCTGTACGGCCCGGCCGTGCTCATGGCCAACGCTGCCCGGGGCTACCCGGCGGTGGGCCAGGAGGGCTTCCCCGGCAACCTCGGGTACAACCGCCAGCTCCAGACCCTCATCAACGAGGGCGCCACCGTCTACTGCTGCCGCTTCGCCATGGGCGCGCTGTACGGCATGCGCGAGGACGACGTCATGGAGGGCGTGACCCCGTTCAACCCGCTCGACGTCCTGGACGCCAACATCCAGGCCTGGCGCGACAGGGCGCTGGTCCTCTCCACCTGGACGCTTTAGGCCACTTACCGGCGCGGCTACGGTCGCGCCGATGGCTTCCACCGCTCCGACCGCGGCGCCTCTCCGGCGCGCCCTGCGGGGACGGGCGCCCGGACTGCGGGCGGAGCGGGCCCTGTGGGACTCCGGCGCCGGGGTGGTGGCCGGCGTCGACGAGGTGGGTCGAGGTTCCTGGGCCGGGCCGCTCACGGTGGCGGCCGTGGTCGCCGATCCCGATCGGCGCATCTACAAGGTGCGCGACTCCAAGATGCTCACCGCGGCTGAGCGAGAGACGCTGCACGACCGCATACGGGCTTGGGCCCAGGCGGTCTCGGTTGGCCATGCCACCGTCACCGAGTGCACCGAGCTGGGCATGGCCGACGCCCAGCGTCTTGCCGCCTGGCGGGCCATCGACGGGTTGGGGCTCGAGGTGGACCACGTGCTGGTCGACGGGAAGTGGGACTTCCTGGCCTCACCCGGAGACTCCGACGAGGATGACACTGAGCGTGACGGTCGGCCGGGGGTCACCACCATCGTGCGGGGCGACGCGTCCAGCCTGTCGATCGCGTCCGCCTCGGTGGTGGCCAAGGTGACCCGCGACCGCCTCATGGTCGCCGCGGCGGAGCGCTATCCGGCCTACTGGTTCGCGTCCAACAAGGGCTACCCCTGTCCCCGCCACATCGCCGCGCTGGCCGCGTGGGGTCCGTGCGCCATCCACCGCCGCCGCTGGGTGTTCATGGACGATCTGCGCTGGAGCGGCGTTCCCCGTGTCCTTCCGGAGCCGCAAGACGCTCATCCGCAACTGTTCGACACCACTCCGGTACACGCCGCCGCGACGGGCGGGCGACGGTAGCCTGCAGTCGCCATGGGCCAGCCCGTCACCTTCCTGCGCACCTCGTCGCCCCGATCCGGCCTCGTGCGCTTCGAGCTGAACCGGACCATCACCGGCATGGGCCACGAGCGTTACCGGGCCGGCGAGGAGATCCTCGGAGACCGTCCTTCCGACGAACTGGCCCGCCGGATGCTGGCCACCGGCAGGCTGTCGTCGCTGCACATCCACGGCTCGGTGATAACCGCCGAGCTGACCGGCGCAGACGACTCCGGCCTGGGCGACGTGATCGCCAGCCTCTACACCTACTACGTGCCCGGCGTGGAGATCCCCAGCGACGAGGAACTCATCGCCATGGTCGAAAGCTGATCAGAAACACACAGAAAGGACGCTGACCCATGGTCAACCCCATTCCCGACGACTACCCGCGAATCTCGACCTACCTCTGCGTGGACGGCGCAGCCGAGGCCATCGACTTCTACACGAGCGTTCTCGGTTTCACCGAGAGTCGCCGTATGGACTTCGGCGGCCGGATCGGCCACAGCGAGCTGCGTCTCGGCGACTCGCTGATCATGCTGTCCGACGAGTGGCCCGAGGAGGGCGTCGTGGGGCCCAACACGCTGGGCGGGACGCCGGTGTCCATGACCGTGAACGTCGAGGACTGCGACGCGACCTTCGCGGCCGCGCTGGCGGCCGGGGCTACGGAGCTGAGGCCCCCCGAGGACCAGTTCTACGGTG
This sequence comes from Acidimicrobiaceae bacterium, assembly GCA_009843915.1. Lineage (GTDB taxonomy): Bacteria > Actinomycetota > Acidimicrobiia > Acidimicrobiales > Aldehydirespiratoraceae > Aldehydirespirator. The sequence goes on from VYCM01000098.1 coordinate 35,318, forward strand.
ACCGCGCCGGTCAGTTCCTCGACCCGTGGGGCCACAAGTGGAGTGTTCACACCCACATCGAGGACGTCGACGACGAAGAGCTGGACCGGCGCGCCGCCGCGATGATGGGCGGAGGCTGAGCGCGAGTGCCCTCCCCTCCGCAGTCTCTGGTCGTGCTCGATGTGGAGGGCGTGCTCACCCCAGAGGTGTGGATCGCGGTAGCCGAGCGCACCGGCATCGACTTCCTGCGCCGCACCACCCGCGACGAGCCCGACTACGACGTGCTCATGAAGGGCAGGATCGCGGCGCTCGACGCGGCCGGCATCACCATGACCACCATCATGGAGGTCGTCGAGGGGCTAATGCCGCTGCCCGGCGCCCGCCGGTTCCTCGAGGAGCTCCAGTCCCGCGTCCCCGTCGTGCTGCTGTCGGACACCTTCGAGCAGTTCGGCCGCCCCCTCATGGCGGAACTGGGCTGGCCCCTGCTGCTGTGCCACACGCTGGTGGTGGAGGGCGACCGTCTGGCCGACTACCGGCTGCGGGTCAACGATCAGAAGGCGAGGTCCGTGGAGGCCTTCCGCGCCCTCAACTACCGGGTGGTCGCGGTGGGGGACTCCTACAACGACATGACCATGCTGGCCGCGGCCGACTCCGGGATCCTGTTCCGGGCACCGGACAACGTGATTGCCGAGCACCCGCAGTACCCCTGCTGCACGGCCTATGAGGACCTCCTGGACCTGATCGACGGCTGCATTCTGAATTTTTAATAAAGTATTTGCAGTCCCCTCAAGGGTGCGCTACGGTCCGCGCCGAACGCTCTCAGGCGCCCCGCCCTGAATTCGTTCGCTACCGAACGGTTGGTGTGCTACGGTCCGCCGCCATCGCTCTCAGGAGGAGGTAACCCCATGAAGTTCAAGTCAGTGATCGCGCTTGTAGCGGTCTTGGCCCTGTTCGCCGCCAGTTGCGGCGAGGACGACGAACCAGCAGCCCCCGATACCAGCGCAGCAGAGGCCGCGGCCGCCGAGGCGGCTGCCGCGGCTGCTGAGGCTGAGGCGGCGGCTGCGGCTGCTGAGGCCGAGGCCGCAGCTACTGCCGCGGCTGCTGAGGCTGAGGCTGCTGAGGCTGAGGCGGCGGCTCAGGAAGCGGCTGCTGAGGCTGAGGCTGCTGCGGCAAGGGCCGCGGAGGCCGAGGCTGCGCTGCAGGCCGCCATGGAAGAGGCTGAGGGAGCCATCGACCCCGACGTCGTGGCCGAGCTCGAGGCTCAGTTGGAAGCGGCTGAGGCTGAGGCGGCCGCTGCGGCTGAGGCGGCCGCGGCTGCTGAGGCTGAGGCTGAGGCGCAGGCTGCCGCTGCTGAGGCGGCTATGGCGGGCCCCGAGCCCATGGTCCAGGCCGTCGACATCCGGGCCGCGCTCAACGCCGACCTCGACAACTGCGGGCCTGCGCCGTCCGGCGAGCCGATCAGGGTCGGCATGGCCATGGACTTCAGCGACGTGGTCGGCTTCGTCGACATCCCCGGCTCCAAGCTGGTTCCCCACTTCGCCAACCTGATCAACTGCATCGGCGGGGTCAACGGGTCACCGGTCGAGGTGAGGGTCGAGGACGTAGGCGGCGATGCCACCACCGCTGGCGTGGCCGCCGAGCAGCTGCTCGACTGGGGAGCGCACTTCCTCATCGGCCCGCCCTTCGCCGACTTCACCCTGCCGATCCTGCAGGCCACCGGCGGCCAGGTGCCGGTCTTCGTGGCCGCCTCGACCGAGCCCACACTCTCTGACATCGAGAACAACTCGTTCCTGGTGTCCTTCGACGACTACGGCCAGTCCTCGGCGGCGGCCGAGTGGGCCCTCGACCAGGGCATCACCCGGGCCTTCGTGTTCACCCAGCCCGGCCCGTACACCGGATACAACCCCGACGTCTTCAAGGAGGTCTTCGAGGCCGGCGGCGGCGAGATCGTGGCCGAGCACACCTACGTGTGGTTCGAAGACACGGACTTCTCGGCCCAGGTGGCCGAACTGTCGGAGGTCCTCCAGGACAACGAGGCCTTCTTCTCGGCCGCGCTCGGCTACCAGGTCACCGCGCTGAGGGGCCAGCTCGAGGGAGCCGGGTTCGACAACATCACCTACATCGGCACCGACGCACTCGACGCCACGGGCATCGCCATCGAGGAGAACAACGAGGGCATCGTCCACACCCCCCACATCAACGTCGAGCCGGGCGGCCTCAACGACCGCCTGCTCCAGGGGTACTCCGCCGCCAACGACGGCGAGGTGCTGGAGAGCCAGGGCTTCATGGGCCTCTACGTCGACTCGCTGCTGCTGGGCATCCAGGGCATCGTCAACTGCGGCTGCACCGACTCAGCCCAGATCGGCGACGCCGTGGCCCAGATCGAGGGCTTCGAGGGCTTCAGCGGCACGATCACCTACGTCGGCACCACCGGCACACCGCCGAAGTCGGTCCCGATCAAGCGGATCGTCAACGGCCAGGACGTCCTCGTCGAGATGAGGTGATTGCAGACCGGACAACCATTCCGACCGGAAGCGGCCGTCGATAGAGACAGACCCATGCTGCTCGAAGTGTCCGGGTTGACCACCCGGTACGGGTCGATCTCGGCATTGCGCGACGTGAGCCTGTCCGTTGGGGCCGGTGAGGTGGTCGGCCTCATCGGCCCCAACGGGGCAGGCAAGACGACGCTGCTCAACACCGTCGCGGGGCTGCTGCCGCCCGCCGCGGGGACCGTGGTCTTCGACGGCACCGACGTCACCGGGGCCGCACCCGAGCAGATGCTGAAGTCCGGGCTGGCCCTGGTCCCGGAGCACCGCCGCATCTTCGCCGACTTCACCGTGGCCGAGAACCTGCGGATCGGCGGGATCACCCTGGCGGCGGCCGAGCGGGCCGAGATGCTCGAGGAGGTCGTCGAGGTCTTCCCGTTCCTCCGCAGCCGGTGGGACGCGATGGCCGGCTACCTGTCGGGCGGCGAGGCCCAGCAACTCGCCATCGCCCGAGCGCTGATGTGCAGGCCTCGGCTGCTGCTCATGGACGAACCCTCCCTCGGGCTGGCCCCGGTCCTCGTGGACGCCGTCTTCGAACTGATCGCGGAGCTGCGGGACCGCGGCCGGACCCTGCTCGTCGTGGAGCAGAACGCGGCCCGGATGCTGGACGTCGCCGACCGCGCCTACGTGCTGCGCAGCGGTGCAGTGGTGGGCCACGGCGCGGGCTCGGGACTCCTCGCCGAGACCGACTTGTTCGATACCTTCGTGCGGGGGAGCGCGGCATGACCGAACTGGTCCAGAACCTGATCGACGGGCTGGGGCGAGGCAGCATCTACGCGCTGCTGGCGCTGGGCGTGGCCGTGGTCTTCGGCGTGATGCACCTGCTGAACTTCGCCCACGGCGAGCTCATCACCGTGAGCGGCTACGCGGCCTACGCCGCGTTCAGCAACGGCTGGTCGTGGTACTTGGTGGCTCCCCTGATCGTGGTCGTGTCGGTGGTCACCAACCTGCTCATCGAGCGGATCGCCTTCAGCCGGGTGCGGGGCTCGTCGGAGTTCACCCAGCTGTTGACCTCCTTCGGCATCCATTTCCTGGTGGCGGCCATCTTCCTGATGTACGTCGGCGCGCGGGTACAGACGTTCGCGGAGCCGGGCTGGATCGCCGACACCTACTCGGTCGGACCGGTACGGGTGGAGGTGTTCGACACCGTCGTCATCATCGTGGCGATCGTGACGCTGGTCCTAACGGCCGCCGTCCTCCAGCGCACCATGTTCGGGCTCTCAATCAGGGCCGCGGCGGCCGACTTCGACGCGGCCCGCCTGATGGGCGTCAACTCCGACCGTGTCATCCGGGGCGCCTTCGCCCTCTCCGGCGCGCTGGCCGGCATCGCCGGGATCTTCTGGCTGATGCGGGCCGGCCACACCTCTCCCACCTCCGGCATCAACCCGATGCTCAGCGGCGTGCTGGCCGCCCTCATCGGGGGGCTCGGCAGCCTCAAGGGCGCGGTGATCGGCGGTCTCGCCCTGGGGCTCGCCGAAGTGATGCTGCGAACCTGGCTGCCCGGAGGGGCGGCCGCCCTCACCCAGGGTGTGGTGTTCAGCCTGATCGCGCTGCTGTTCATCTTCAGGCCCGGCGGCCTGGTCAACGTGGCCCACGCGGAGCGGGTGTGATGGCGACCCGATCGCTCGTGGCCGCATGGACCGGGAACCGCCGGCGCGAGGCCGGACTGCTGTTCCCCAGCCTCCGGCGCGATGTCGCCTTCCCGCTGGCCGGCGCGGTCGTGCTGTTCGCGGCCTTCGTGGGGGCGGGACTGCTGTACACGCTGATGGTCGAGGGCGCATCGGCCGAGAAGCTGATCACCGCGATGTTCATCGACGCCATCATGGTGATCGGCATCCAGATCTACGTGGGCAACACCGGAGTGTTCTCCTTCGGCCACATCGGCTTCGGCGCAGTGGCCGGGTACGCCTTCGCCATCTTCGCCATCGCACCCGAAGACAAGTACACCCGCATACCGAATGCCCCCTGGGGACTGGCCGACGTGGAGATGGGACCCCTGCCCGCGACCGGGGTGGCTCTGGTGATCACGCTCATTGTGGCCGTGATCGTCGGGATCGGCCTGGGACGGTCCGGGGCCCGGTCGGGCTCGGTGGCGGCCACCGTCATCACCCTGGCCCTGCTCTTCTTCACCCACGAGGTAGCCGCCAGCTGGAACGAGCTGACTGGCGGGGAGCGAGCCGGGCTGACCTTCGGGATCGGCGACACGCTCCAGACCCGTACACCGATCTATCTCGCGCTGTTCGCGGCCATCGTGCTGGCCCTGCTGTTCGCCCGAAGCAGCATCGGACGGCTGAACCAGGCGGCCCGCGAGGACAATCTCGCGGCCCGGGCCATGGGCATCAATCCCGTCGTCCAGCAGACGATCGCTCTCCTGCTGTCGGTGGCGGTGGTGGCGGTGGCCGCCTCGCTGCGGGTGTACGAGATCGGGAGCCTTCTCCCCGAGTTCTTCTTCTTCCAGTACACGCTGCTCACGCTGGTCATGCTCGTGGTGGGCGGTCGCAACGGCGTGACCGGTGCACTCCTCGGGGTGGCGGTCATCACCGCGGTGCGCGAGAGCGCTCGCCGCATGGGATCGGACGGCTATGAGATATTCGGTCTCGGACTCGACGGGAACCTCGACTGGGTGTTCCGGGAAGGGCTGCCGACTGTGTTGCTCGGTCTGGCCATGGTCGTCTTCATGATCTGGCGCCCCAACGGCGTGCTCGACGACTGGGAGGTCGACGCATGGCTGTGGCGCCGCTTCATCCGCCAGAAGCCCCCCGCTGCCGCGGTCGCGGCCCCAGAACCCGACGCCCTCGATCTCTCCGCCAGCGGGGTGACAGTGGAATTCGGCGGCTTCCGGGCACTCGACGGCGCCTCGATCGAAGTCTCCAACCGAGAGATAGTGGGTTTGATCGGCCCCAACGGGGCGGGCAAGACGACGCTCGTGAACGTGATGACCGGCATGGTGGACCCCACCTCCGGGGAGGTGCAGCTCGGCGAGATGGGGCTGACGTCGGAGCCCTCCCATTCCATCGCCCGCGCCGGCCTGGTCCGGACATTCCAGAACCTCAGGCTGTTCTCGTCGCTCACCGTGCGGGAGAACGTGGAGGTGGCCGCGCTCATGGCCTCGGTCCATCGCAACGGCGGCTCCCGGACCGACATCGACGCCATCGTCGCCGGAGCGGGCCTGTGGGAGCAGCGCAACCGCCGGGCCGGCCAGCTCGACTACGGGAACTCCCGGCGCCTGGAGCTGGCTCGGGCGGCGGCGGCCGCTCCCGCCTTCCTGCTGCTAGACGAGCCGACCAGCGGCATGAGCGGCACCGAGTCGCTGGCCATGGTGGAGAGTGTCCGGAGCATGGCGGCCGCCGTGGGCGCGGGCGTGCTGGTGATCGACCACGACCTCAACTTCATCACCGGGATCTGCGACCGGGTCTACTGCCTGGACCAGGGCCGGATGATCGCCATCGGCACGCCGGACGAGGTGCAGGCCGACGCGGCGGTAAAGGCTGCGTACCTGGGCGAGGCCGCGCAGCCCGGCGAGGACCGGACGTGAGCGAGGACCGGACGTGAACGTCGAGTACCCGCCCGTCGATCCGGGCCGCCGCCGGCGCGGCAGCCTCGCGGATGAGGTCGTGACCTACGTCCGCGACCTCATCCTGGCCGGCGCGCTCAAGCCGGGCGCCAAGATCGACCAGGCCGCCATCGGCGAGGTGCTCGACGTGAGCCGCAGCCCGGTGCGCGAGGCCTTGGTGATACTGGGACGCGAGGGCCTGGTGGAGGTCACCCCACGCCGGGGCGCGTCGGTGGCGCATCTCACGCCCGACGACATCATCGACCACTACGAACTGTTCGGGGTAGTGGCCGGAAGAGCCGCGGCCATGGCCGCCGAGTCGCTCAAGGACGACGAGATCGCCGAACTCACCGCCATCCACGAGCGCTTCGAGCACGACAGCGGCGAGGATCTGTCGGCCTTGAACAACGCCTTCCATCGGGTGATCAACTCGGCCGCACCCCGCCGGACCCGTTGGCTGCTGCGACACCTGGTCAGCTCGGTGCCGTCGCGCTACTACGAGTTCATCGAGGGCTGGGACTCGCAGGCCGTCCAGCACCACGCTGCCATCCTCGAGGCGATCAGCGCGCGCGATGCCGACGGCGCCCGCCGAGCTATGGAGGAGCATCTGCACCGGAGCGGCCTCGCCGCGGCCGAGTTGCTCCAGCGCCACGGCTACTGGGACGAGGAGGCGGAGCAGTGACCGTCTCCGCCGTCGCGCCGCCACCGCCCCACACCGTCGCCGCGGCCGAGGACTTCGAGATGATCCGCACCGAGGTGCGGCGCCTGTGCGACAAGTACGGCAACGCCTACTGGCGCGAGCTCGAGCCTGATCGCTACCCCGAGGAGTTCGTGGCCGAGCTGACCGAGCAGGGCTGGCTCGGCGCGCTGATCCCCGAGGAGTACGGGGGCGGCGGGCTCAGCCTGGCAGGGGCGTCGGTCATCCTGGAGGAGATCTCGGCCGGCGGCGGCAACCCCAGTGCCTGCCACGCCCAGATGTATGTGATGGGAACCCTGCTGCGCCACGGATCGGCGGCCCAGAAGCAGCGCTACCTGCCCCGGATAGCCGACGGGCGGCTGCGCCTCCAAGCGTTCGGTGTGACCGAGCCAGCGGCGGGATCCGAGACCACCGCCATCCGCACCCGCGCCGAGCGGGAAGGCGACACGTGGCGCATCAACGGCCAGAAGATCTGGACCTCGCGGGCGCTGCACTCGGACCTGATGATCCTGCTGGCTCGCACCTCCCCGCCCGGCCAGTCTGAGGACCGCACGTCGGGACTGTCGGTGTTCATATTCGAGTTGCGGGGCCCCGATGGCGAGCTGCTGCCCGGGCTGACCATCAACCCGATCCCCACGATGATGAACCACAACACCACCGAGGTCTTCTTCGACGACGTGGTGATCGACGGGGAGGCTCTGGTCGGCACCGAGGGGATGGGGTTCTCCCACATCCTCGACGGGATGAACGCCGAGCGGATCCTGATCGCGGCCGAGTGCATCGGCGACGGCCGGTTCTTCCTCGACCGGGCCAGCGAGTACGCCCGCCAGCGCGAGGTGTTCGGACGCCCCATCGGGAAGAACCAGGGAGTGCAGTTCCCGCTGGCCAAGGCGTACGCCAACCTCCAGGCCGCCGACCTGATGCGCTGGAAGGCGGCCGACCTCTTCGACCGGGGCGAGCCGTGCGGCGCCGAGGCCAACATGGCGAAGATGCTGGCCTCGGAAGCTTCGTGGGAGGCGGGCAACGCCGCGCTGAACACTCACGGCGGGTTCGGGTTCGCGGTCGAGTACGACATCGAGCGCAAGCTGCGCGAGACCCGCCTGTATCAGGTGGCTCCGGTCAACAACAATCTGGTGCTGGCCTTCATCGCCCAGAAGTGCCTTGGCCTGCCCAAGAGCTACTAGGCCGGAGCGGTGAGATGAGAGCGGTCGTTCTCGAGGTGTTCAACACGGAGCTCCGCTTCGTCGGCGACCACCCTGAGCCCGATGCGGCCGCCGAGATCATCGACGTGACCGCGTGCGGCGTCTGCCACTCCGACCTGCACGTGGTGGAAGGAGTGATCCCCAGCCCTCTGCCGCTGGTCCTCGGCCACGAGGTGACCGGTGTGCACCCGCGGCTGGGCCCGGTCATGGTCTACGCGCCGTGGGGATGCCGGTCCTGCGAGCTCTGCGCCGAGGGCGTGGAGATGATCTGCGTCGACGCCCGGGAGGCGGGCATCTTCTCCGACGGCGGGTACGCCGAGAAGATGCGGGTTCCCGACACCGCCTACCTGGCGTCTCTCGGCGAACTCGATCCGGTTGTGAGCGCTCCCCTGGCCTGCGGTGGTCTCACCGCCTACCGGGCCGTGACTCAGGGTCTCGAGACGCTGCGCCGCCCGGGCCGCCGGCGCCGGGCGCTGGTGATCGGAGCGGGAGGCCTCGGCCAGTACGCCCTCCGGTACCTGCGGCTGCTCAGCGACGCAGAGGTCGGGGCCCTGGACCTCTCCGAGGCGAAGCGGGCCACCGCGCTTGAGCGCGGCGCCCACAGCGCCTACGCCCCCGGCGACGAGTTGCCCCCGTTCGACTTCATTGTCGACTTCATCGGCAGCGAGGCCACGCTGGCGGCCGCCGCGGGCTCAGTGGCCCGTCTCGGGCTGGTGGCGGTGGTCGGGCTCTATGGCGGCCGGATCCCCTTCGGCTTCGGGGCGGTGCCCCACGAGGCCCGCTTCATGACCAGCGTCTGGGGCAGCCGCGCCCAGCTCGACGAGCTGCTCGGTCTGGCCGGGCGGGAGCCCTCGGTGCTCAACCCGGTGGAGACGCTGCCCCTCGAAGACGCGCAGACTGCCCACGACCGGCTGCGAGCCGGCCAGGTCGAGTCGCGCATCGTGCTGGCCGTCTCCTGATACTCGTCCATCCGAACGTCAATACCCACTAGGAGCATCGATGACCGACACCGAGGCAGCAGCCAGATTCCAGGAGGAGTGCACGGAAGCTGAAGTGCACACCGTGGAGGTCGCCATCCCTGACACCCAGGGGCACCTGCGGGGCAAGCGGGTGCCGGTCGAGCGCTTCTTCAGCACCGTGGCCGAGGACGGGGTGGCCATCGCCGACGCCATCTTCATCATGGACGCCCAGGACGACCTGACCGACAACCCGTTCATCAACATGGACACCGGCTATCTCGACTGCAAGCTGATGCCCGACCTGTCCACCGGGCGCGTCTTCACCCACCAGCCCGGTTACGCCATCGTCTTCACCGATGTGTTCGATGAGCACGGCCGGCCGCACGAGCTGTCCCCCCGGCGGGTGCTGGCCCAGCAGATCGAGCGGTGCCGCCGCCTCGGATTCGAGCCCATAGCGGCCACCGAGCTCGAGTTCTACCTGTGCGATGAGGACTGGACGCGGGTCCAGGAGCACATCAAGTACTCGTCGCTCACCGACGCGGTGGCCCTCGAGGACTGCATCGCGGACATGCGGGACGGACTGCTCGGCGCGGGGCTGGAGGTGGAGTCCTCCAACGCCGAGTACGGGCCGGGGCTGATAGAGGTCAACATCTCCTACGCCGACGCCATGACCGCCGCCGACGCGACGGTGCTCTTCAAGAGCATCGTCAAGCAGGTGGCCGTGCGCCACGGGATGAGGGCCACCTTCATGCCCAAGCCGTGGGCCGACCAGTCGGGCTCGGGGATGCACGTCCACACCAGCCTCAACGTCGACGGGGCCAACGCCTTCGCCGACTCCGACGGCGCCCCCAACGAGCTGATGTCGAAGTGGCTCGGAGGCCTGCTGGAGCATGCCCGATCCATGAGCCTGCTCGGAGCGCCCACCGACAACGGGGCCAAGCGGGTGAGGCCCTACACCTTCGCCCCCACCCACGTGCACTGGGGCGGGGACAACCGCACCGTGATGGCCCGCTGCATCACCGAGGCCGGCTCGTCGGGCAACCGGGTGGAGTTCCGGTCCGCCGGCGCCGACGCCGCCGCCCACCTGATGATCGCCGGGGTGCTGGCCGCCGGCTGCGACGGGCTCGAGCGGGGCCTACCGGTCCCGCCGATGAGCGAGGGCGATATGTACACCAATCCCGGCGACTGCGCCCCTCTGCCCGCGACGCTGGCCGACGCCATCGCGGCCTACCGCGGCTCCGCGCTGGCGGAGATGCTCGGAACAGACTTCTCGACGAACTACCTGTGCACCGCCGAGCACGAGCTCGCCCTGGCTGTCGAGAACTCTCCCGACCCGGAAGTCGTCAACGACTGGGAGCGGGACCGCTTCCTAGCGCACTGCTAGCCCGTCCTGCCGTCATGAGCCCTCCAGCCGCCTCCACGCCGACCCTGGCCCCCGAGATCGCCGACCCGCGGCTCTACCTCGACAGCATCCCCCACGAGCGGTTCGCCCAGATCCGGGCCATGCCGGGGCTGGCCTGGCATCCCTACGGCGACAGGGGGTTTTGGGCGGTGACCCGCCACGCCGACGTCAGGGCGGTGTCGCGCAACCCGAGGGTGTTCTCGTCGGCCATCGGCCACACCAACCTGTGGGACCTGGAGGCCGACGCCCTGGAGGCCCGCCGCTCGTTGATCGACACCGACGCCCCCGACCACACCCGCTTGCGGCGCATGGTGGCTGGGGCGTTCACCCCCAAGAACATCCGCCGCTGGGAGGATGCGGTGCGGGAGATCACCGTCGAGTTGCTCGACGAGTTCCTGGCCCAGGGGGGCGGCGACTGGGTCGAGATGGTGGCCGCCCCGCTGCCCATCCGGGTGATCCTGTCGATGCTGGGCGTGCCCGTCGCCGACGGCGGCTACCTCGTCGAGCTGTCGAACTACCTGGTGGAGGGCACCAGCGACACCCAGTCGCTGCCGCCCGACGCCTTCGGCAACACCACCGAGCTGCGCCTGCTGCCGTTCAACAGCCCGGCCAGCCACGCCCTGTTCGAGTACGGCGACGAGATGCGCTCCAAACGGCGGGCCGAGCCCTGCGACGACCTCGTCACCCACCTGGTCAAGGCCGAAGCCGAAGGCGGGCGAATCTCCCGCCACGAGTACCGCCACCTGTTCCACCTGCTGGTCTTCGCCGGCAACGAGACCACCCGCACAGCCATCAGCCATGGCGCCATGGCCCTGGCCGCCCACCCCGACCAGTGGCAGCGGGTGGTGGACGACCCCGGACTGGTCGAGCCGGCCACCGAGGAGATCATCCGGTGGGCCACCCCGGTGCTGCACATGCGCAGAACGGCGGCCGTCGACTGCGAGTTGGCCGGCACCCCGATCGCGGCCGGCGACAAGGTGGTCATGTGGTACGCCTCGGCCAACCGCGACGAGGCCGCCTACACCGATCCCTTCCGCTTCGACGTAGGCCGCGGCGACAACGAGCACTTCGCCTTCGGTGGCGGCGGGCCTCACCTGTGCCTCGGCGCGTTCCTGGCCCGGCTCGAAGTGTCGGTGCTGCTTCAGGAGATGGCCGCGAGGCGGATGTTCCTGGAGCAGCGCGGCGAGCCCGTGAGGATGGCATCGAACTTCGTCCACGGCGTGCTGTCCGTGGATATGGCCCCGGGAGGTGCGCCATGAACTCATTGCCCAACACCGAGCGTCTGGCGGCCGAGCGGGCCCGCTGGGTGGCCGCCGGGACCGCGGGCCGGCCCTTCTTCGTGGCCAGCGCCTCGGGGGCCCGCATCACCGACGTGGACGGCCGCGAGTTCATCGACTTCGTGTCGGGTATCGGCACCGTCAACCACGGCCATCGCGACCCCGAGATCGTGGCCGCTATCCATGCCCAGGTCGACGCCTACCTGCACCAGTGCTTCTCGCTGTCGGCCTACGAGCCCTACGTAGACGTGTGCCGGCTGCTGTGCGAGTGCCATCCCGGCGACTTCGCCAAGAAGGCCCTGCTGCTGAACTCGGGCGCCGAGGCAGTGGAGAACGCGGTGAAGATCGCCCGTTACCACACCGGCCGTCCGGGCATCGTGAGTCTGGACAACGGCTTCCACGGCCGCACCCTTCTGGCCATGTCGCTGACGTCGAAGGTGCGGCCCTACAAGCTGGGCTTCGGCCCGTTCGCGCCGGAGGTGTACCGGGCGCCCGGCCCCTACCCGTACCGGGGGGTGACCTCCGACGACGCCGTCGCCGGGCTCGAGCGGCTGTTGAAGAACCAGACCGACCCGTCGAACGTGGCCGCCATCATCTTCGAGCCGGTGCAGGGCGAGGGCGGGTTCATCCCCATGCCCGAGGACTACCCGGGCAGGGTCGCGGAGATCGCGGCCGAACACGGGATCCTGGTGATCGCCGACGAGGTCCAGTCGGGCATGGGCCGAACCGGGGTCCCTGCGGCCATCGCCCACTACGGCGTCGAGCCGGACCTGTGCACGTGGGGCAAGTCGATGGGAGGCGGCCTCCCCATCTCGGGCGTGACCGGGCGGGCCGAGATCATGGACTCGGTCCATGGCGGCGGGATCGGCGGCACCTACGGCGGCAACCCGTTGTCGTGCGCGGCCGCGGCCGTGGCCATCGGCCGGGTGTTCGACCCGGACTTCCAGCAGGCGGCCGAATCTCTGGGCCGCCGCCTGCGATGCGCCCTCGACGAGCTGGCCGCTTCCACGCCCGCCATCGGCGAGGTGCGGGGCTTGGGCGCCATGCTGGCCCTCGAGTTCGTCAAGGACCCGGCCACCCGCGAGCCCGCCCCCGAGACGGCCGCCGCCGTCATGGACGCCGCCTTCGAGCGGGGTCTGCTGCTCATGGGGGCCGGGGTCTACTCCAACTGCATCCGGGTGCTGGTGCCCCTGGTGGCCACCGACACCGATGTCGACGAGGGCCTGAGCATTCTGACCCAGTCGCTGGCCGAGGCGGCATTGTGAGCGCTGACCTGGTGCGGGTGGCCGTCGACTCCGAGCGGTGCATCGGCGGGGGACAGTGCGAGATGCTGGAGCCCGAGGTCTTCCTGGTCGACGACGACGAGGCGATCTCGTCCGTCATCGGGTCCGGTGAGCTGCCCCGCGACCGGGCCGATGTGGTCGTGCACCGGTGCCCGGGCGCGGCCATCTCCATCGTCGAACCCCAGAGGCCGAGCGAGTAGGAGGCCCGCATGCAGACCTACGACAACTGGATCGACGGGGGCTTCGCCGCACCCGCCGGCGGGCGCCGCATGACCACGGCCAACCCCTTCACAGGAGAGGTCTGGGCGGAGGTGGCCGACGATCCCGACGCCGTCGACGCGGCGGTGGCCGCGGCCCGCCGGGCCGTCAGTGACGGGCCGTGGGCGCAGATGGCGGCGGCCGAGCGGGCCCGGCTCATGCGTCGCCTGGGCGAGATCCTCACCCGGGACGCCGACGAGTTGGCCGCCATCGAGACCCGCGACAACGGCAAGATCATCCGCGAGACCTCGGCGCAGGCCAAGAGCCTCCAGAGCTACTACGACTACTTCGCCGGCCTGGCCGACAAGACCTGTGGCGAGCAGATCCCCAGCCCCACGCCCAACTTCCTCGTCTACACCGAGAAGGTGCCCGTCGGCGTGGTGGGCGCCATCATCCCGTGGAACTCGCCCCTGTTGCTGCTGACCTGGAAACTGGCGCCGCTGCTGGCCGCAGGCTGCACCGCAGTGGTGAAGCCGTCCGAGCTCACTCCGGTCACCGCGCTGCTGCTGGCCGAGCGGGCCGCCGAAGCCGGCTTCCCGCCGGGTGTCATCAACGTGGTCACGGGAGGCCCGTCGGTGGGGGCCGCACTGACCGCCCATCCCGGCATCGACAAGATCACCTTCACCGGCGGCGGCGACACCGCCCGTCATGTGGCCAGGGCCGCCGCCGCCAACCTGGTTCCGACAGTGCTGGAGCTGGGCGGCAAGTCGCCTCAGATCATCTTCGACGACGCCGACCCTGAAGCCGCCACCAACGGCTTGCTGGCCGGGATCTTCGCGGCCAGCGGCCAGACCTGCATTGCCGGGTCGCGCGCCTATGTACAGCGGGGCGTCGCCGACGACATCGTGGCCAGGATCACGGCCCGGGCCTCCGAGCTGGTGCTGGGGGACCCCTCGGACTTCGCCACCGAGATGGGCCCGGCCGCGTCGGACGCGCAACGCGACCGCATCCTGGCCATGATCGAGCAGGCCCGGACCGAGGGAGCCACCATCGCAGCCGGGGGGACGGTCGACCCCGTCCTGGGAGGCCGGTTCGTGCGGCCCACCGTGATCACCGGTGCCACCAACGACACCACCATCGTGCGCAAGGAAGTCTTTGGCCCGGTGCTGGCCATGATGACCTTCGACGACGAGGATGAGGCGGTCAAGCTGGCCAACGACACCGACTACGGGCTGGCCGCCGGCGTGTGGACCCTCGACGTGCGCCGGGCCCTGCGGATGTCGCGGGCGCTGCACGCCGGCACCGTCTGGGTCAACACCTACCGCACGGCCAGCTACACCGCGCCCTTCGGCGGGTTCAAGCAGTCCGGCTACGGCAAGGACAACGGCCGCGAGGCCCTCGACGGCTACCTGTTGACCAAGACGGTGTGGGTGGAGCTGACCGGCGCCACCCGCGACCCCTTCGTGCTGGGTTGATGACCCTCACGAAGCAAGTTCTGGCGCCTGCGGACCTTCAGGATCCGGCCACATTCTCGGCAGGCATCCCGCATGGGGCCTTCGCCGAGATGCGGGCCCGCCCGACGCTGAGTTGGACACCGCCAAGCGGCGGCGACCGCACCGGCTTCTGGTCGGTCACCCGCCATGCGCCGGTGTCGGAGGTCTCCCGCGACACCGACCTGTACTCGTCGGCCGTCGGGCACATACAGATCTACGACATCGACGAGGACGCCCTGTCAGCCCGGGCGTCCATGATCGACCTCGACCCTCCGGTGCACACCCGCCTGCGGCGGCTCGTCAGCTCGGCGTTCACACCCCGCCACGTGCAGTCCTACGAGACCGCGGTGCGAGCCAGGATCGCCGAGCGCCTCGACGCGCTGATGCAGGCCGGCGGCGGCAACTGGGTGGAGGCGGTGGCCGCGCCCATTCCCATCGGGGTGATCTGCGACATCATGGGCGTGCCCGAGTCGGACCACGACTACATGATCGAGCTGACCGACCATCTCGTGGCCGGCACCTCCAGCAAGCCGCTGGAGGCCGGCGCCTACGGCAACACCACCGACCTGCGGCTGCTGCCGTTCAACAGCCCGGCCGCCCACGGCATCAACGAGTACGCCCGCGCCCTCGGCGAACGGCGCCGGGCCGAGCCCGCCGACGACCTGATCACCAAGCTCATCGAGGCCGAGGTCGACGGCGAGCGGCTCACCGACGCCGAGTTCACCAACTTCTTCCGGCTGATGGTCTTCGCCGGCAACGAGACCACCAGGGCGTCGATGGCTCACCTGGCTCTGCACCTCGTCGACTTCGCCGACCAGTTCGAACGGCTGCGCTCCGATCCCTCGCTGATGGACCAGGCCGTCGAGGAGGTGATCCGGTACTCGTCGCCGATCCTGTACTTCCGCCGCACCCTGACCCGCGACACCGTGCTGCAGGACACCCCGCTGCGCGCCGGTGACAAGGTGGTGATGTGGTACGCGGCGGCCAACTTCGACGAGGAGGTGTTCGACGAGCCCCTGCGCTTCGACGTCACCAGGCCGCTGCGACCGCCCAACGTCGCCTTCGGCGGCGGCGGCGCCCACTTCTGCCTGGGAGCGCCGCTGGCCCGCCTCGAACTGGCCGTGCTCATCGAGGCGATCCTGTCCCGCGGCATCGATCTGCGGCTGGCCGGCGATCCTGTCTATGTGGACTCGAACTTCGTCAACGGCATAGAGCATCTGGAGGTTGAGGTCGGGTGAGCGTGGTGGGCCTGCCTGAGCTGGGCCCCGTACAGGGCGAGCCGGCCAGCGTCGACGCCTGGGAGCGCGGCTGGGAACAGTACCTGCACTACCGGGGCGACCCGGTGGCCGTGATGTCGGAGGCAGGCGCCGACGACGAGGCCTTCGTTCTGGGACCGGTGTTCGCGGCGGTCTACCGGGTGCTGGCCGGCACTCCCCTCAGTTCGCCCGCGCTCGCCGCGGACACGGCCCGGGTGCGGTCGCGCGCCGCCGCGTCCGGTGATCGTGAACGGGCCCATGTGCGGGCGCTCCAGCTGCTTGTCGCGGGGGAGTTCACCGCTGCGGCCCGGGCTTGGGACGAGGTCGCCAACGGCGAGCGCGACTTCGCGGCGGTGCGCTTCGCTCATGACGTCTACCTGCATGTCGGCGACGACGGCGGCCGGCTGGCATCCAGCGCTCGGGCCGCCGAGGCTTGGCAGGGCGAGCCGGGATGGGGGTTCGTGGCCGGTCAGCACGCCTTCGCCCTGGAGGAGCTCGGGCACTACGACGAGGCCGAGGAGCTGGGTCGGGCCGCCCTGGACCTCGACCCCGAAGACCTGTGGTCCCGACATGCGCTCGCCCACGTGTACGAGTCCACCGACGACACTGTGGCCGCGCTCGAGCTGCTGGAGGGATCGGTCGAGCGGTGGAGCAGCCAGGAACTCCTCGCCACCCACATCTGGTGGCATCTGGCCCTGCGCCTGCTGGCCTCCGGTGATGAGTCGAGCGCGCTGGCCGTCTTCGACGAGCGCATGCCCAATGCCAAGACCGCCTTCCAGCTCTGCGACCAGACATCGCTGCTGTGGCGGCTCGAGCTGGCCGGGTGCGACGCCGGCGACCGCTGGGACGCGCTGGCAGAGCGCTGGGACGGCGTGGCCGAGCGCCACACCTGCGCCTTTCTGGACGTGCACGCCGCCTTGACATTCACGCGCCGGCCCGACCATCCCGGGGCGGGACGCTGGTTCGAGGGACTTGGCGAGCGCCCATCGGGGACCAGCGAGAACGACAGGACGTTCAGCCGCGTGGTCGAGCCGCTGGTGGAGGCCTTCGGCAGCTACGCCCACGGCGACTATGACCACTGCGTGCAGATCGTGGACGCACTGGGTGCGACTACCCGGTACATCGGCGGGAGCATCGCCCAGCGAGACCTGATAACGCTGACCGCGCAGGCGGCGGTCGTGGCGGCATGAGCTGGGAGCTCACGCCGGAGCAGAGGGCCCGCCAGGCCGAGGCCCGGACCCTGGCTCGCGAGGTGATCGCGCCGCGGGCCGCCGAGGTGGACCGCAGCGAGCAGTATCCCTGGGACAACGTCGCCGCCCTCCAGCAGGCCGGCTTCACCGGTATGACCGTGCCCGCCGCCCTCGGCGGTCCTGGCCGGCCGCTGCTTGACGCCGTGCTGGTGGTGGAGGAGATGGCCAAGGTGTGCGGGGTCACGGGCCGCATCGCGGTGGAGTGCAACATGGGGGCGCTCTCCGCGGTCATGGCCTACGGCACCGACGCCCAGCGGGCCAGGGTCGCGGAGCTGGTGCTGGCGGGGGACAAGCCGGCCATCTGCATCACCGAGCCCGACGCCGGGAGCGCGGCGTCGGAGATGACCACCCGAGCCGACCGGAGCGGCGACGGCTACGTGCTCAACGGCACCAAGCACTGGATCACCGGCGGTGGCGTCTCGAGGACGCACCTCGTGTTCGCCCGGGTCTTCGATGAGAAGGGAGACGAGGAGGGCATCGGCGCGTTCCTGGCCTTCAGGGACGAGACGCCGGGACTCGAGATCGGGCCCCGCGAGCCGGCCATGGGACTGAGGGGCATCCCCGAGACGGTGGTCAGCTTCAACGACATGGAGGTCACTGCCGACATGGCGGTTCAGCCGCCGTCGGGGCTGAGACGGGGCTTCGCCGACTTGATGAACGCCTACAACACCCAGCGGGTGGGGGCGGGCACGGTGGCGCTCGGTCTGGCTTCGGGCGCCTACGAACTGGCGCTGGAGTTCGTGAAGAAGCGAGAGCAGTTCGGGCGCCCCATTGCCGAGTTCCAGGGGTTGCAGTGGATGCTGGCCGACATGTCGGTGAAGCTGGAGGCGGCCCGCAGCCTCACCTACCGAGCGGCAGCCTCGCGGGGGCCCGGCGGCAGCCCGTTCCCCGATCCCGCCCTCGCCGCCCAGGCCAAGATCTTCACCTCCGAGACGGCCATCGCCGTGGTGAGCGACGCGCTGCAGGCCCACGGCGCGGCCGGCTACAGCCGCAACAATCCCCTGGAGCGCATGTACCGCGACGTGCGGATGTTCACCATCGGCGGCGGCACGGCCCAGATCCTGCGCACAGTCGTGGCGTCGCGGATCCTGGACATGAAGCTGCCCCAGACTCGCGGCGGCTACCTGCCCAGGGACGCCTCCCCATGAGGGAGGGCGTGGGGGCACAGACGCGATGAGCGCACCGCTGGAGGGCGTGATCGTGGTCGCATTGGAGGCGGCTGTCGCCGCGCCGTTCGCCACCCGCCAGTTGGCCGACCTGGGCGCCCGCGTCCTCAAGGTGGAACGACCCGGTGAGGGCGACTTCGCCCGCCACTACGACTCGGCCATGGACGGCACCTCCGCGTTCTTCGTCTGGGCCAACCGCGGCAAGCAGAGCATCGAGTTGGACCTGAAGGACCCCGACGACCGTGCCCGCTTCGACCGGCTAGTGGCCGGCGCCGACGTCTTCGTGCAGAACCTGTCACCAGCCGCGGCCCGCCGGGCCGGGATCCTCGCCGACCAGTTGCGGGCGGACCTGCCCGGCCTGATCGCCTGCGACATCTCCGGCTACGGACTGGGCGGCCCTCGCACCGACGACAAGGCTTACGACCTGGCCGTCCAGGCCGAGGGGGGCGCGGTGGCGCTGACCGGCACGCCGGCGCAGGCGTGCAAGGTCGGCTTCTCGATCGCGGACATCGCCGCGGCCATGTACGCCTTCTCGTCGATCCTGGCCGCGCTGTACCGCCGGCAGGCCACCGGCGAGGGCGCGTCCATCGAGGTGTCGATGCTGGAGAGCATCGCCGAGTGGACCGCCGCGCCGACCTACGCGGCCGTGGGAAGCGGCTCGGTGCCGCCGAGGGCCGGCCACCGCCACACCATCATCGCCCCGTACGGCATGTACCCGATGAGCGACGGAGAGCTGGTGATGATCGGCGTGCAGAGCAACCGGGACTGGACCGACTTCGCCGAGCACGTCCTGTGCGACCCGGCGCTGTCCGACGATCCCCGGTTCGCCGACAACTCCGATCGCATCGCCAACATCGACGATCTGGAGGCCTTGATCACGTCGGTGTTCACGTCGGTCAGCCCGGAGGAGCTGATGCAGCGCCTGCGGGCCGGACGGGTGGCCCACAGCTTCGTGCGGGACCCGATGGCGCTGTGGCAGCACGATCAGCTCAGGGCCCGCGATCGCTTCATGCAGGTGACCACGCCGACGGGGTCGACCGAGGTCTACAAGCCCCCCTTCAACCTCAGCGACGCCGGCGACCCGGACACCACCGTCCCCGCGCTGGGCGAGCATGCCCTCGACTTGATCACCGAACTGGAGTCCCGCGCCGAACGGCGTCAGCGGTCGGGGTTGTAGTCGGGGTTCTCCCAGACGATCAGCGAGGCCCAGCTGTCCACCGCCGGGTCGGTGATGTAGTCGGCGATTACGCCGCGGGCCTCGAAGCCGTTGGCGATCTGCATGGTGAGGGTGGCGTCGTACAGCTCGCCGGCCGAGACCTTGGCCACGTAGTCGGCGGCCGACATCTCGTCCTTGTGGTCGGCGTAGCCGGGGATCACCCCGCCGGCCACGATGCCGGCCAGGTTGAGGTCGCGGCAGATCTGCTTGCGCATGTCGTAGAGCCGCTTGCCGATGCCCCGGCGGCGGTAGTCGGGCAGCACCGCGATGCTGGTGCCGTAGTACCAGGGGCCGTCGGGGGCGTGGCCCGTGCCGCCGTCGACCCCCACCAGGTCGCGGATCGAGTGCTGCGTGTGGCTGAAATCGAAGTCGATTCGGATGCCCAGTCCCATGGCCACCGGGGTGTCGCCGTCGAGCACCACCACGCCGCCCTCACCGAACTCGAGGGCCAGGGCCCGCAGCTCGTCGGCCCAGTAGAGGTCTTCGGTGTCTGCGGTCGGGAACGCGGTGTGTTCGATGTGCTGGAGCGCCTCCGCCCACTCGGCCCTGATGCTGGTATAGGTCAGTTCGCCCATGGCGGTCGTGGCCCGCTCAACTGCGTTGGGCCGCGGCGGGTGTCAGCGAGAAGTGCTCGTAGTCGTTCTCGGCGGGCTGGCCCCAGCAGGCCCAGAAGTCGCCGGTGCGGGGACGCATGATCACCGCGCCGCTGGACTCCACGCGGTACTTGGCGTCGGGCCGGCGGCAGATGGCGGTCGGCTCCCTGGTGACCTCCATGAGTCGCTCGGGATCGACGGGACGGCTGTCGCCCGCGAGCATGGCCTTGGCCATCTCCAGGCGGCGGCGCGAGTTGGCCATCAGCTCGCTGAAACGCTCGCCCTCGAAGGGAAAGGCCGCGGGTTGGGTCACATGGTTGGTGTGGACAGTCGGTTCGGCGGCCAGGGTCTGAACTGGCCGAGCCGACGGCATGGCTTCGACGTTGAACCCCCGGCCGTCGGCGTCGAGGATCAGGTAGTTGTGGGCGCCGGCGAGATCGGCTCGCCGCAGCACGTCGAGCGCTTCGGGCGCAGTCTCCTGAGCGAGCATCTCGCGGATGACGGTGGGCCACATCACCCCGAAGCGGCCGTCGTTGCCGGTGAGGTTGTTGATGCCCACGCAGACTCCGGCAGAGTTCATGCCGATCTGGCCCAGGCACCCGACGGTGGTGAACACCAGCACGTCGGGCCCGGTGTCGGGGCGCAGGCGGGCCAGCACCACATGGTCGGTGGCGGTGTCATGCATGTCCCAGGTCTGCCCGATCATCCCGGCGCCGTCGGCCCGGGCGTCGGGCACCAAGAAGGCGGTGCAGTCGTCCTCGGTCACCGACACCGGATGAGGTCCGGCTGTGACCGCTCGAACCGTGTCCACGAAGTCGGTGAAGCCGCCCACCACCACTGCTTCGGCCGGGGTGATGCCGGCCGCGCCAGCCATGGCCAGCATCTCCGCGTGCAGCCGGGGCGAGAACGCCTCGTGGGCCGGAAGGCAGGCCCCGGCCAACTCCAGCACCGCGCCCCGCTCCAGCGGTCCACCGCTCCAAAGCCCCTCGGCGACCAGCTCCACCCGGTCGTGGGCGTATTGCCGGATCTCGGCTGCGTGGGCCTGTCCGTGGGCGTCGCCCATGGCCTCGGGTGATCCGGCAAGGTCGAGTCGCCTGATCGACGGCCGTCGCATACCCGCAGGCTAGCGCTGGCACCATGGTGCCGAAGCCATCGGCAGGCTGCTCGGTACGCGGTTCGAGCGGCGCCACCGCTTCCCAGACATGCCAGTCGAGTGGTATTATCCAGGCATGAGTGGGACACATATAGTCGCAATGGGAGACCGGGGCCGGATCGTGGTGCCGGCCGCAGTCCGGGAGCGCGCCGGACTGGTTGCCGGATCGCCGATGGTGCTCGTGGAGTCATCGGACGGCCTGGTCCTGCTGACCCGTGAGCAGCTTCGGGATCGGGTTCGCAACGATCTGAAGGGGCTGGACCTGGTGGAGCAGCTCCTATCCGACCGGCGCAGGGCGGCCGCGGTCGAGGACGCCGAGAGCGGGGATGCCGGGTGACCTCGGTGCTCGACGCCTCGGCGATCCTGGCGTTCCTGCTGGGTGAGGACGGGGCCGACGCGGTCGAGGGCGCGCTAACCAACGACGCCAAGTGTGGCGCGGCGAACTGGTCGGAGGTCGCCCAGCGCTTGCTGGCTGCGGGCCGCGACTGGGATCAGGCCCGAGCCCTGCTGGAGAGCTACGGCGTGCAGGTTGAGCCGGTGACTAGGGACGACGCCGAGTGGGCCGCTCGCCGATGGCGTCGAGGCGAGGGTCTCTCGCTCGCCGACCGACTCTGCCTGGCGCTGGGCGAGCGCCTCGATGCCGAGGTCCAGACCGCCGACAAGTCCTGGGGCCGCTCGGGCCGGATCGTCCAGATTCGCTGACACGTCTCCGGCCTCCGGAGAATTGGCAGCGTCTTGCACGGACGGCGTACGTCTTGCTGCTAGTTCTGGGCATACAGTACCGGCGTGCTCCCCGGCCCGACCTCGGACGCGCGGTACCGCGAGCGGTCGATGTGGCTGGACACGTATCCCAGCTCACTTGAGTCCAGGCCCGCGCTCGAAGGTGACATTGACACTGACGTAGCCATTGTCGGCGGCGGGTTCACCGGATTGTGGACCGCCTACTACCTGCGACAGCTCGATCCGACGCTGCGGGTGACGGTGATCGAGCGTGACATCTGCGGCTTCGGGGCCTCCGGCCGCAACGGCGGCTGGGTGGTGGGCGAGCTGGCCGCGGGCATTGAGGCGTACGCGGCCATCGCCGACCTGCCTGCCTCGCTGCGTCTCGCCCGGGCCGTGTTCGACAGCGTCGACGAGATCGGTCGGGTGGCCGCGGCCGAGAGCATCGACTGCGGCTATCACAAGGGCGGGGTGATCCGCTTCGCTCGCAACCGTCCTCAAGCGGAGCGCCAGGCCGCCGAGATAGCGCATCACCACGAACTCGGTCTAACCACCGACGAGGTCCGGTTGCTGACCGCGGATGAAGCACGGGCTCACGCCAGCGCCACCGACGTGCTCGGCGGCATCTTCTACGCACCCTGTGCGGCGGTCGACCCGGCCCGGCTGGTGCGGGGACTGGCCGACGTGGTGGAGCGGCGAGGCGCGACCATCGTCGAGCAGACGGCTGCGCTCGCTATCGAGCCCGGCCGGGTACTGACCGACCAGGGCACGGTGCGGGCCGAGGTGGTGGTGCGGGCCACCGAGGCCTACACCCGGGACCTGCGGGGCCGCCGGCGCCAGCTGCTGCCGATCTACTCGCTGATGATCGGCACCGAGCCGCTGCCGCAATCGGTGTTCGACGAGATCGGCCTGGCTGACCGGCCGACGTTCGCCGACGACCGCTACATGGTGATCTACGGCCAGCGCACCGCTGATGACCGCATCGCCTTCGGTGGCCGGGGAGTGCCCTACCTGTACGGCTCGAGGATCAGCCCGTCGATCGAGCGCCACCACCGATCACACGAGCGCATCCACCGCACGCTGGTGGATCTGTTCCCAGCGCTGTCGAGTGCCCGGATCACCCACCGATGGGGCGGCGTGCTTGCCGTGCCCCGCAACTGGACCCCGTTCGTGCACTTCGACCGGGCCGCGGGCACCGCCGGCGCGGGCGGGTACGTGGGGGAGGGGGTGGCCCCGTCGAACCTGGCCGGCCGCACCCTGGCTGACCTGATCACCGGCACCGACTCCGAGCGGATCGACCTGCCGTGGGTGGGCGTCCACCACCGCCGCTGGGAGCCCGAGCCCCTGCGCTGGCTCGGCGTGCGGGGCAGCCGCTGGATCCTGGCCGGCGCCGACATCTACGAATACCGAACCAATCGACAGGCGAGGGCCGCGGTAGCCCTAGCCCGCAAGATCCGCAATGACTGACCGCTTGGAGGCGGCGCTGCGCCGGGACCGGCGAAGGCATAATCTGGCGCATGACCACAAACGCTGAACTGGCCGAGCGGTACGGGGCGGCGCTGCCCAGCTTCCTGCACCTGCTCCACGACGAGCCGGTGTCGATCGACAGGGGCGAGGGCAGCTACGTCTGGGACGTCGAGGGCCGTCGCTACCTCGACTTCTTCGGCGGGGTGCTCACCACCATGATCGGCCACGCCGAGCCCAGCGTGGTGGCCGCGGTTCAGGAGCAGGCGGCCAAGGTGATGCACACCTCCACGCTGTACCTGAGCGAGCCGATGATCGCCTTCGCCGAGGACGTGGCCCGGGTGTCGGGAATCGACGACGCCCGGGTGTTCTTCACGCCCTCGGGCAGCGAGGCCAACGACGCCGCCCTGCTCATGGCGACCGTGCACCGCGGCTCCAACCAGATCCTGGCCATGCGCAACAGCTACCACGGGCGCACCTTCTCGGCTCAGGCCATCACCGCCCACCGCAGCTGGTCGTCGACCAGCCTCACCGGGCTCAACGTCACCTTTGTCCAGGGCGGCTACCGGCTGCGAAGCCCGTTCCGCCACCTCGACGACGACGCATACACCACAGCGTGCGTCGACGACCTCGTGCAGCTCATCGACATGACCACCTCGGGGGACGTGGCCGCCATGATCGCCGAGCCCATCCAGGGCGTGGGCGGGTTCGCGGTTCCCCCCGACGGCTTCTTCGGGGCCATGGGAAAGGTGCTGTCGTCCCACGGCATCCTGTTCATCTCCGACGAGGTGCAGACCGGCTGGGGCCGCACCGGCGAGCACTTCTGGGGCTACGAGGCCCACGGGATCGTGCCCGACATGCTCACCTTCGCCAAAGGGGTCGGCAACGGCATCACCCTGGCCGGCGTGGTGGGACGGGCCGAGATCTTCGACTCCATCGGCGCGCTCCAGTTCTCAACCTTCGGCGGCAACCCGCTGTCGGCCGCCGCCGGTCGGGCCACGCTGCGGCGGGTGCTGGAGGACGACCTCCAGGCCAACGCGCTGGCCATGGGCCGGCGGCTGGTGGACGCGTTGACTCCGGCGGTGGAGCGGGCCGACTTCGTCGCCGAGCTGCGGGGCCGCGGGCTGATGCAGGCCATGGAGTTCGTGCATCCCGGCTCCATCGAGCCCGACGCGGCCCGCGCCGGAGCGGTGCTCGAGGCCTGCCGGGACCGGGGCCTGCTGGTCGGCAAGGGAGGCCTCTACGGCAACGTGATCCGGGTCACCCCCATGCTCAACGTCACCGCGGCCGAGATCGACGAAGGCGCCGCCGCGCTGGTGGGAGCGCTAGACGCCGCCGACGCTTGAGCCTGTCGACGGTCCGCTCGCCGGTTGCGCACTGAACGGCCCGGACAGATGCTCGCCGTCACCCTGCTAGGAACCGGTGGTCCCATACCCGACCCGCAGCGAGCGGGTCCCTCCACACTCGTCTCTGGAGGATCCGAGCAGTACCTGGTGGACGCCGGCCGGGGCGTGCTCATGCGCCTGGCCGCCGCGGGAGTCGGTCCCGCGCAGTTGAACGCCGTACTGCTCACCCACCTTCACAGCGACCACATCACCGATCTCAATGACGTGATCACCACCCGATGGATCACCACCTTCGAGCCGAGCCCGCTCACCATCGTCGGCCCGGCCGGGACGCGGCGGGTAGTAGCCGGCATCGGGGAGTCGCTCGGCCCCGACATCGGCTACCGCATCGCACACCATGACGACCTCGACTACCCGCCGCCGGTGGAGGTGATCGAGGCCACCGAGGGCGAGATCTACCTGGGCGGAGACGTGCGCATCTCCTGCGCTCCGACCGACCACAGACCGGTCGAGCCCACGGTGGCCTTCCGCTTCGACTACGGGGGCGCATCGGTCGTGGCGGCGGGCGACACCGTGCCCTGTGACGGGCTCGACCGGCTGTGCGAGGGCGCGCAGGCGCTGGTTCATACCGTCATCCGCAAGGAAGTCGTCTCGGCGATACCCATCCCGCGGGTGCTCGACACCCTCGACTACCACTCGTCACCGGCCGAGGCCGCCCAAACCGCGGCGCGGGCCGGCATGGACACGCTCGTGCTGACTCACTACTTCCCGCCCCCGGCCGCCGGAGACGAAGACGCCTACCGGGCTCTGGCCGCCGAGCACTTCGACGGCACGATCGAGGTCGGTGACGACCTGCACCGGGTAGAGGTCCGACCTTGACGTCCACGAGCACCGGCGCGAGAACATGCACAAGAACCTGCACCGAGAGGGGAGCCCCATGACCAGAGGGCCCGTTCCCATCCCGACCTTCGAGGGCCGCATCGGTCGAACCCGGGCCGAGTCCGAGCCCTGCTTCAGCGAGCCGCCGCACCCAGGCGAGGACTCGCCCAACGTTGTGATCATCCTGCTCGACGACACCGGCTTCGCCCAGTTCGGCTGCTACGGCTCCGACATCGACACCCCGAACGTCGACCGGCTGGCCGAGGGCGGGCTCCAGTTCACCAACTTCCACGTCACCCCGCTGTGCTCGCCCACCCGGGCCGCGCTGCTCACCGGACGCTCCCAGCACGCGGTGGGCATGCGCACGCTGGCCAACTTCAGGAGCGGCTTCCCGAACCAGCTCGGCCATGTCTCCAACCATGCGGCCACCGTCGCCGAGGTCCTGAGCGCCATCGGCTACGCCACCTTCTGCGCGGGCAAGTGGCATCTGGGCCACACCCAGGACAGCTCGGCCGCCGGCCCCTTCGACCAGTGGCCGCTGGGCCGCGGCTTCGACCGGTTCTACGGGTTTCTCGAGGGCGAGACCGACCAGTTCAACCCGGAACTGATAATCGACAATCACCGCGCCGACCCTCCGGCCGCACCCGAGGACGGCTACCACCTCAGCGAGGACCTCGTCGACCAGCTGCTGCTGATGATCGGCGACAGCAAGGGAGTCCGCCCCGACCGGCCCTTCTTCGCCTACCTGCCCTTCGGCGCCACCCACGCCCCCCACCAGTCGCCGGCCGGCTACCTGGCCAAGTACCGGGGACGCTACGACGACGGATGGGACATCGTGCGGGAGCGCTGGTACCGGCGCCAGCTAGATCTCGGCGTGATCCCCGAGGGAACCCGGCTGGCGCCCCGCAACCCGGGAGTGGATCCCTGGGACACGCTGCCCGAGACCCACCAGCGGTTCGCCGCCCGCCTCCAGGAGGCCTTCGCGGCCTTCCTCGACCACACCGACGACCAGATCGGGCGGCTGGTCGGTGGCCTCGACCGGCTGGGCCAACTCGACAACACGATCCTGGTGGTGCTCTCAGACAACGGGGCGTCGCAGGAGGGCGGCCCGTTCGGGGTGATGCACGAGATGAAGTGGTTCAACGGCATACCGGAGATACCGGAGGAGGCGGTCGCCCGGCTCGACGAGATCGGCGGGCCCCGCAGCTACGTCAACTACCCGTGGGGCTGGGCCCAGTGCGGCAACAGCCCGTTCAAGTGGTACAAGCAGAACACCCACGAGGGTGGGGTTCATGTGCCCCTGATCGTCCACTGGCCCGAGGGAATAGGCGCCTCCGAGCGGGGAACGATGCGGCACCAGTTCACCAACGTCTCCGATGTCGTGCCCACGATCTACGAACTGCTGGGCATCACCCCGCCCGAAGTGCTCAACGGATTCGAGCAGATGCCGGTCACGGGCCACTCGTTCGCGCCGGTGATGGCCGACGCCGGCCATCCGGCCACCAACACCCTCCAGTACTTCGAGATGGCCGGCTCGCGGGCGCTGGTGGCCGGCCATTGGAAGGCGGTGTGCCGACACATCCACGGCACCGACTTCGACGCCGATCAGTGGGAGCTGTATGACCTGTCGGCGGACGCCTCGGAATGCGACGACCTCGCGACGCGGCAGCCCGACAAGCTCGCCGAGCTGATCGAGCTGTGGTGGAGCGAGGCCGAGCGCAACGGCGTGCTGCCCCTCGACGACAGCTTCGTCGGCATGTTCAGGCCCCGCCTGAACGACCGCTCGCCTCATCCCACCAGCCGCCGCTACCGGTACCGGCCCCCGATGTCGCCCATCGCGGTGCAGGCCGCTCCCGGCCCGGGTGGGCGGAGGTTCAGCCTCGACGCTCGGGTGACCCGAGCGGTGGGCGACGAGGGCGTGATCTGGGCGACCGGCACGGCCAGCGCCGGGGTCTCGATGTTCGTGCAGGACGACCGGCTCGTCGTGGATTACAACGCGTTCGGTGACCACACCGTGCTGGAGTCCGACACGGAGGTGCCCACAGGGGACGCCACCGTGTCGATGTGCCTCGAGCGCACCAGCCGCACTGCGGGCACGCTGGAGATCGCCATCGACGGCGTCGAGTGCGGGCGCTGCGACCTGCCGGTGTTCATGGGGATCATCTCCGCGGTCGGCACCAGCATCGGCCGCGACCACGGCTCAGCGGTGTCTGATCGCTACGCGGCGCCCTTCCCATTCTCGGGCACGCTGCACGAGGTCGAGATCCAGCTGGCGCCGCGAACCCGCCGCGACGACGTCAATACAGCCCGCGCCGAGATGGCCCGGCAGTGACTCGCCCGCGGCCCGAGCGGCCCGTGAGCGCAGCGAACAAGATCGGGAGAAATTGCGGCCGGCCTCAGGACGGCGTGAGGTGGGCGGTGGCTCCCTGCCCCAGCACTCGCAGGAAGGCTCCGGCCCGGGGCTTGGGGTAGAAGAAGCTTGACTTGGGCGGCATCTTGCTGCCCTCGTCGGCCACGGCCAGCAGCTCGTCCACCGACAGTGGGTACATCACGAAGCCGACCCGGCTGCCTGCGTCGCAGCGGCGCACCAGTTCGTCCAGCCCGGCGGTGTCGGGCACGTAGTCGGCCGTGCCGGTGGCCGCCAGCTCATCGGCGCCCAGAACGGGGTCGATCACCAGTCGCCGCAGCCGGTCGACGTCTAGAGAATCGAGGGCGCCCGCTTCGGAGTCCGGCGGGGGCAGCGTCAGCCGGTGCCAGCTGCCCGCGGCGTACACGCCTACCTCGCCCCGCCATCTGGGCCGAGCGTCCTCTGCGCCTTCCACGCGCTCCAGTTCTCCGCCCATGTAGCTGGTCCTGGAGCGGAGCGCCCACAGGAGGTCGTCGCGATTGTCGTGGCGCTGGTCGGCCACTACGCGGTGGTAGGCCTCCACGTGCAACTGGCTGTGGGGAAACACCGCGGCCAGCGTCCGGGTGAGCACCGGGTTTCCGGGGTCGCACCGAAGCGCCCGCTGCGCGGCGGCTGAGCGGTGGTGCCCATCGGTCACGTAGAGGGTCTTGTCGGCCAGCGCCTTCAGCAGCCGGTCGGTCATCTCGGCGGGCACTGTCCAAATCTGGTGACTGACGAGGTTCGAGCCGAACTCGAGATCGGGCGGCGCCGCCGCGGCCACCTCGTCCAGCCGTTCCGCGTACTCCGAGTCCGCCCACGCTCTCACTGCCAGTGCCACCGGATGCGATGTGGCGCCGACTCCCATCAGGTGGGCGGTGAGCAACTCGGTGCGGTCCTCGCGCACGCCCTCGTGTACCCGGATGCGGCCCTCCTCGAAGCCGCTGACCGCCACGGCGCAGATCAGGCCGGTCTGGGAGCCCCGGGCATGGGTCAGCCGGTACAGGTACAGGGCCCGGCGCCCGGTCGGGGCGAACACCTCGGCGGCGAGCAGGCGGGTCAGGGCGGCCGCGCCCTGGGTCACAAGATGGTCCAGGGACAGGTTCTCGTCGTCGAGCAGGTCCTCGCTGCTGCGGGTCACGTTCACGTAGCTGTACGGGTTCTCCCTGGCGATCGAGCGGCGCTGGCCCGGCGTGAGGTTGTCGTAGGCGCGGCTGATGACCCGGTCGGCCCATTGGGGCTTCACCAGCCAGCCAGCGAAGGGCTCCAGCACCGATTCGGGATTGCTCATGTTTCGAACGCCGAGACTTGGATCACGTCAGGGAGGGCACGCACTGCGTCCAGCAGTTGCTGGTCGACGGCGCCGAACACGTCGATCGTGGCCACCGCCGCTTGCGAGCCCGCGAAGATGCGATTGCTCATGTTGGCCACATTGAGGCTGCAGCCGCGAAGTTCCTGCAGCACCGACGCCAACACGCCGACCCGGTCGTAATGGCGCACGCTCAGCGTGGCCGTCCGGTGGGGGGCCTGTTCGAGGTTCACGCAGTTGATGATCGAGCCGGTGCGGTACTCCTCGAGCACCTCGACCGTGCCCTCGGCCACGGCCTCCTGGGCCTGGTTGGTGGAAGCTCCGATGTGATGGGTGACCGTCACCTTGGGGTGGCGGGCGAGGGCGGAGTCGACCGAGCCGGTTCCGGAGGGCGGTTCGTCGGCGAACACATCGATGCCCGCGCTCATGTCGGTGGAGTCGAGCGCGTCGAGCAGGGCGGCCTCGTCGATGACCTCGCCCCGCGAGGTGTTGATCAGCACGGCGTCATGCTTCATCTTGGCCAGGAATCCCGCATCGACCATGCCGGTCGTGTCGGGGCCGCCGGGCACGTGCAACGACACGATGTCGGCGGCGGCCAGCACGGCGTCGAGGTCCGGCAGGGTCACAACGCCAATGTCGGCCATCCGCTGGCGCACGCTGCGACTGCGGGCCTTGTCCTCGGTGACCACCTTGATCCCGCAGGCAGCGGCCCGCTGGGCCGTCTCCAGGCCGATGGCGCCCATGCCGATGATGCCGAGTGTGGAGCCGTAGAGACCCCTCGCGCTGCTGTAGGCCTTCTTGTTCCAGGAGCCTGCCCGCGCGTCGGCTGTGGAGGACGCGATGTGACGATCGGTCGCGAACACGAGCCCCATTGCGAGTTCGGCCACCGCAACGGCGTTGCGGCCGGGAACGTTGCACACGAATATCCCGAGTTCGGCGGCCCTCTGGCAGTCGATGGTGTTGGTGCCGGCCCCGGCCCGAACCACCAGTCCCAGGTTGGTTCCGGCCTCCATCGCCGGCCCGGTGACCCGCGTGCTGCGCACGACCAGAGCGTCGAAACCGGCTACGTGCGCCGGCAGGTCATCCGCGGTGAGCGACGGCTTCATGACGCACTCGTCGCCACCGGCGCGCAACCGTTCGACTGCGCTGTCGGATAGGCCGTCGGCGAACAGGATCCTCATGCGGCGACCACCTTTGGGAACTCAAGGGCGGCGGGAGTACGCGGGCGGAACCGTTTTGGAACGGTTCCGCATATCGGAACGCTAATCGTAGGTCAGCGGGCGTAACCTGTCTCGGGGGTCGGCTGAAAGATCCGACGGTTTTGCCGCGGGGCCCGAAAGACCACAGGCGGGATTGATGACCGAACAGTTCGAACTGACCGAGGGCGGCGCCGTGCTGATGGACGGCAACCGGCTGCGTGACGAGATCGTCGCCGAGCTCAACGCTGAGATCACTGCGGCGGGTGGGCCGGAGGTATGTCTGGCCACAGTGCTGGTGGGCGACGACAAGCCGAGCCGCATCTACGTGCGCAACAAGCAGCGCAAGGCGGCCGAGGCGGCCATGCTCTCGCGCCATGTCGAGTTGGGCGCCGACGCCAGCCAGGCCGAGGTGGAGCAGGCTGTCGGCGATCTGGCCCGAGACCCCGGCGTGCACGGCATTCTGGTGCAGCTCCCGTTGCCGGAGGGCCTGGACGCCGACGCAGTCCTGGAATTGATCCCTCCGGAGAAGGACGTGGACGGCCTCACGCCCAGGTCGATGGGCCGGCTGGTCAGGGGTCAGCGGGGTCATGTGCCATGCACCCCGCTGGGTGTTATGCGCCTGCTGGACCGCTACGGCGTGGCCGTATCCGGCAAGAGCGCGGTGGTGATCGGCCGGTCGACCCTGGTGGGGCTGCCCCAGATACTGCTGCTGGGGCGCAAGGGGGTGGACGCCACACCGACGC
Organism: Acidimicrobiaceae bacterium; assembly: GCA_009843915.1. GTDB lineage: Bacteria > Actinomycetota > Acidimicrobiia > Acidimicrobiales > Aldehydirespiratoraceae > Aldehydirespirator. Next base: position 66,584 of record VYCM01000098.1, read on the forward strand.
TGGCCCACAGCCGCACGCCGGAGTTGCAGGAGGTGTGCCGGCAGGCCGACATCATCGTCGCTGCGGCCGGCATGGCCAGGCTGGTCACCGCCGACTTCGTGCAGCCCGGTGCGGCTGTGATCGACGTGGGGATCTCGCGCACGGCCGACGGCATCGTCGGCGACGTGGACTTCGAGACGGTCCAGGCGGTGGCGGGCGCGGTGACGCCGATGCCGGGCGGAACCGGTCCCATGACGATTGCCTGCCTCCTGCAGAACACCCTGGCCGCAGCCCGGATGCTGGGAGCCTTCCCGGACTAGGGCTGGGGCGGGCTCGGACGGCTCGCCTACGGGACCTTGAGGTGGCGGCGGATGGCCCAGTTGAACAGATCCCAGCCGTAGTCGCTGAACGCGATGTCGTCTCGGGAGGCCCGGGCGGCCTCGGCTGAGACGGGCAGCCCGTGGCGGGCCTTCATCTGCACCTCGGCCACGCGTTCCATCAGCACGAACCAGCCGATGGCATCGGCGGGGCTGGAGCCGACGGTGAGGAGGCCGTGGTTGGCCAGGATCACGGCCCGGCACTCGCCGAGAGCGACGGCGAGGCGCTTCCCGCCGTCGCAGGACAGGATCTGGACCTCTTCGTCGTCGAAGAGGGCGTGATCCTCGAAGAACAGTGTGGATTCCTGGGTGATCGTCTCGATCATGCGCCGCTCGGCCGCGAACGGCGTGCCCCAGGCGGTGTGCACGTGGGCGGCCGCGGTGACGTCGGGTCGGGCCTCGTGGATGGGGTGGTGGATGTGGTAGGCGGTGTTGTTGATGCGCGCGGGGCGACCGTCCTGGTCGATGGCGCTGCCGTCGGGTGCGACCAGCACCATGTCTGAGGGCTGGGCCCGCTCGAAGGGGACCCGGTAGCGGAGCAGCCACATGTGGTCGGGCTGCTCGGTGTCGCGGCAGGTGATGTGGCCGTCACCGAGCTCGCCCCAGCGCAAGGCCGCGAACAGCCGGTACGAGGTGGCCAGGTCATCCAGCAGCCGAGCCCGCTCCCTAGCAGGATCGGCCAATACCGGCTCCACCGCCGGCCACCCCCTATCCGACCCAGTCACAACCCCATTCTGCCACCAACCCGGACCGGGCAGTCAAGCACGATCAGCGAGCCTCCACCCTCGTGTCACACCCCCTTCCTACAGTGGATGTCATGGATCTCACCGCCGTAATCATCATCGTCGTCGCAGTCATCATGGTTGGGTTTGCCGTGGTCGCGGCCGTCCGGCGCCGGGACGACTCGGTACAGGACGCCGTCGAGGCAGCCATCGCCAGCGTGGTGGGCGAGGCGCGCGAGGCATTTGATTCGCGCCTCTCAACAGGCAAGACAGAACTGGAGCAGCGACACAGGGCCATCGATGAGCAGGTTCAAGGATTCAAAGACGAGGTCAAGACGATGCGCGAAGCTCTGACCTCGATGCAGACTGACGCGGCGAAGCGGCACGGCACCATCGCGGAGCAACTCAGCGAAGCTGCGAGAGGGACCTCCGAGCTAGCCAGGACCACGGGCCAACTCAAGGACGTACTCTCCAACCCCACCGCACGCGGCAGGTGGGGTGAGCGGATGGCTGAGGACGTTCTCCGTGTCGCGGGAATGAAGGAGAACATCAACTACCTGAAGCAGACCAAGCTTCCCACGGGCAAGATTCCTGACTACACGTTCCTGTTGCCCAAGGACGAGAGGCTTCACATGGACGTGAAGTTCCCTTTGGCCGCCCATTCCGAGTACGTGGAGGCAGCCTCTGAGAGCGAGAGGCGCGAGGCCACGAAGAGGCTGAGACTGGCCGTACGAAGCCATGTCAACGGCCTAGTCGGACGGGATGGCTATCTCGATACCCAAGAGACCGTCGGTTGCGTCCTGATGTTCATCCCAAACGACGGCTTGTATGCATCAATTCACGAGAGGTGCAGGGATGAGACCGACAAGGCGCTGGAGAAGGGCGTTCTGATCTGCTCGCCCTCCACACTGCTAGCTGTGCTGGTCATCGTGCGCAAGGCCATGGACACGTTCGCTCTCGAGCGCTCAGCCCAGGAGATCCTGGGTGTGCTCGGCGCGTTCGAGACCCAGTGGGACAAGTTCACGGAGGCGATAACGACTGTGTCGAATCGCGCTGACTTGCTCAGAAGGGGAGTTGACGAGCTCATGCCGGGGGGAACCCGTCGCAGGATGATGGACAAGCAGCTTGGCAAGATCGAGCACCTTCGCGAGTCGAACGCCTTGAACTCCGACAATCGTGAGGAACTGGAGACCGAACCGATACGCCTTGTTGGTTGATGCTATATCAATGCTTTTTATTCAAACTAGAACGGTATGACTACATCAGGAATGGTCGGAGGCCGCCGCTTGTAGATGGCTAGCCGTGGTGGGAAGACTGCCAGGTGACGGTGGTGGCTACCTGGTTGAAGGTGAACACGTGCAGGCCGGTCACGCCGAGGTCGTCCAAAGACGGGCTCAGGGCCATCAGGATGTGGTCGGGGTCGTAGTTGGGTGAGGTCATCAGCTTCGTGATGGCGGCCCGGTTCTTGCGGAGATACCGCAGTGACGGCCCCACGCCCAGGCGAGCGCCCATAGTGAGCAGCTTGGCCCGATCCAACACCCCCGACAGTCCGAGATGCACGGGGAGCGTCATCCCCGCGGCCCGCTCGCCCCGCAGCCAGCCCTCGATCAGCGCCGGGTCGAAGCACATCTGCGTGCTGCAGTAGCCCTCCACGCCGGCCTCCGCCAGCAGTGCCTGCTTGGTGTGCAGGGCCTCATGGAGCACTTCCTCCGCGATGAGCGGGTGGCCGTGCGGATAGGCGGTCACGCCGATCGTGCTCAGCCCGTGGTCGCACTCCAGCAGGTCCCGCAGGAACGACGCCGCGTCCGAGTAGGCGCCGGGTGACTCCACATCGCCGCCGACCAGGAACATCGTCGACACCCCGGCCGAGCGGAACCAGCTGGCCAGCTCGGACACCCGGGCCCGATCGGTCACCATCCGGGCGGAGACATGCGGGATGGCCTCGTGGCCCAGCTCCATCAACCGCTCGGTGATCTCGCAGGTGGCGTCCTGACCCTTAACGGGGGACGCGGTCACTGAGACCCGGGAACCAGCGGGGAGAGCCTCGATCGCCGCGTCGAGGCTCTTGAGCG